>DATCSE010000409.1:0-20287 GCA_036568605.1 Burkholderiaceae bacterium
GTTCCGCGAGCTCGCGCTGCCCGATCCGGAAACCATCGGCAAGCGATACCCGCACCAGGTGTCGGGCGGCCAGCTGCAGCGCCTGATGGCGGCGATGGCGCTGATCACCGACCCCGAGGTGGTGATCCTCGACGAGCCCACCACCGCGCTCGACGTGACCACGCAGGTCGAGGTGCTGCGTGCGTTCCGCCGCGTGGTGCGCGAGCGGCAGGTGACGGCGGTGTACGTCAGCCACGACCTGGCGGTGGTGGCGCAGATGGCCGACCACATCCTCGTGTTGCGCGATGGCCGCATGCGCGAGATCGGCTCCACCGAGCGGCTGCTCGCGACGCCGCAGAACGACTACACCAAGAGCCTGCTGGCGGCCGCGCAGCCGGCGCCGCGGGCTTCGGGCGCGCAGGCCGACGGCGCCGATGTGCTGCTGCGCGTGCAAGGCCTGTCGGCCGGCTACGGCCCGCACAACCGCGCAGGGCAGCCGGGGACATTGATCATCGAAGGCATCGACCTGGAGCTTCGGCGCGGCCAGGCGATCGGCGTGATCGGCGAATCGGGCTCCGGCAAGACCACGCTGGCGCGCGCAATCGCCGGGTTGATCCAACCTTGCGCCGGCACCGTGCAGTTCAACGGCCGCGCGCTGGCACCGGCGCTGGCGCAGCGCGACCGCGAGCACCTGCGCCGCATCCAGATCGTGTTCCAGTCGGCCGACACGGCGCTCAACCCCTCGCACACGATCGAGCGCATCCTGGCCAGGCCGCTGCAGTTCTACAAGGGCCTGAAGGGTGATGCGCTGCGCCGGCGCATCGACGAGCTGCTCGATCTGGTGAAGCTGCCGCGCACATTGGCCGGCCGGCTGCCCGGTGGCCTGTCGGGCGGGCAGAAGCAGCGCGTGAACCTGGCGCGCGCGCTCGCCGCCGAGCCCGACCTGATCCTGTGCGACGAGGTCACCTCCGCGCTCGACACGGTGGTGGGTGCCGCGGTGCTGGACCTCATCGCCGAGTTGCGGGGCGAACTGGGCGTGTCGTACCTCTTCATCAGCCATGACCTGCACACCGTGCGCTCGGTGTGCGACGAGATCGTCGTGATGCGCCACGGCCACAAGCTGGCGCAGGTGGCGCGCGCCGACTACGAGCACGGGCCGCATCACCCGTACTACGAGCAGCTGGCGCGCGCGGTCCCCGAGCTGCGGCGCGGCTGGCTCGACGAACTGGACAAGCAACTGCCCGCCTGCGCGGCATGAGAAGAAAGAACGTGACCATGACCCTGGCAATTCAACGCGACGACCTGCTCCCGGGTCGCAACTACATCGGCCGCTGGTGCGAGGCCCGCGAAGGGCGGCGCCTCGACGTGCTGGACCCGGCCTCCGACACGGTGTTCGCCTCCGTGCCCGACAGCGGTGCCGAAGATGCACGCGCCGCGGTGGAAGCCGCGCATGCCGCGTTCGCCGGCTGGCGGGCGGTGCCGGCCAAGCAGCGCGCGCAGATCATCAAGCGCTGGAACGACCTGATCCTCGCGCACCAGGAAGACCTGGGCCGGCTCATCTCGCGCGAGCAGGGCAAGCCGCTGGCCGAGGGCCGTGGCGAAGTGGCCTATGCCGCGAGCTACGTCGAATGGTTTGCCGAGGAGGCCACGCGCGCCAACGGCGACGTGATTCCCGCCCCGGTGCCGGGGCGCCGCATGTTCGCGGTCAAGGAGCCGGTGGGCGTGGTGGCGGCGATCACGCCGTGGAACTTCCCGGCCGCGATGATCGCCCGCAAGATCGCGCCCGCGCTGGCCGCCGGCTGCACCGTCGTGTGCAAGCCTGCCGAGGACACGCCGCTGACCTCGCTGGCGCTGGTGCGGCTGGCCGAGGAGGCCGGCGTGCCGGCGGGCGTGCTGAACATCGTGACCGCATCGCGCGAACGCACGCCCGAGGTGGTGGACGTGTGGCTCGACGACCCCCGCGTGCGCAAGATCAGCTTCACCGGCTCCACGCCGGTGGGCAAGCACCTTGCGCGGCGCGGTGCCGACACGCTGAAGAAGCTGTCGCTGGAGCTGGGCGGCAACGCGCCCTTCATCGTGTTCGACGACGCGGACCTCGATGCCGCGGTCGACGGGCTGATGGCCTCGAAATTCCGCAACGGCGGCCAGACCTGCGTGTGCCCGAACCGGGTGTACGTGCAGGCGGGCATGCACGACCGCTTCGTGCAGAAGCTGGCCGCGCGCGTCGCCGCGCTGAAGGTCGGGCCGGCCAGCGACGAACGCTCGCAGATCGGACCGATGATCAATGCGCGCGCTGTCGACAAGATCGAGCGCCATGTGCGCGACGCCGTCGCCGGCGGCGCGCAGGTGGTCGTCGGCGGCCAGCGGCTGGCCGCGCTGGGGCCCAACTACTACGCGCCGACGCTGCTCACCGGCGTGGACGGCACCATGGCCTGCTCCTGCGAAGAGACCTTCGGCCCCGTGGTGCCGGTGACCCGCTTCGAGAAAGAAGCCGACGTGATCGCCGCCGCCAACGCCACGCCCTACGGGCTGGCCGCCTACTTCTATTCGAGCGACGTGCGCCGCATCTGGCGCGTGGCCGATGCGCTGGAGGCCGGCCTCGTCGGCATCAACGAAGGCGCCTTGGCAGCCGAGGCCGCGCCGTTCGGCGGCGTGAAGGAGTCCGGCTACGGGCGCGAGGGCTCGGTGCACGGCCTGGACGAGTACCTGCACCTGAAGTACCTGTGCCAGGGGCAGCTCGGATGAAACACGCCATCGTCGAGCACCTGTCGCGCGCCGGTCACCTCGACCGGGCCTTCATCGGCGGCGAATGGGTGTTGCCCTCGGGCCAGGGCCGCGCTGGCGTCGTCGACCCCTCGAACGAGGAAGCCGTGGCGGAAATCGCGTTGGGCAACGCGCAAGACGTCGCGGCCGCGGTGGATGCGGCTCGACGCGCCTTCGTCAGCTGGTCTGCCAGTTCCGTGCCGAGCAGGGTCGCATTGCTGGACCGCGTGCACGGCCTGATCCTCGATCGCGCCGAGCTGTTCGCTCAAGCCATCTCGCTGGAGATGGGCGCCGCCATCGGCATGGCGCGCGGTGTGCAGCTGCTGGCCGCCGCGGCGCACGTCCGCGTGGCCCGGGACATCCTGAGCGACTTTGCTTTCGTCACCCGGCGAGGGGACGTGGCGATCGTGCGCGAACCCATCGGCGTGTGCGGCCTCATCACACCGTGGAACTGGCCGCTCTACCAGATCACCGCGAAGGTCGGGCCGGCCCTCGCGGCGGGATGCACCGTCGTCCTCAAGCCCAGCGAGCTGTCGCCCTTCAGCGCGTTGCTGTTCGCGCAGGTGATGCGTGACGCCGGCGTTCCCGCGGGCGTGTTCAACCTCGTGAACGGCGAGGGGCCCGAGGTCGGCGCGGCGTTGGCCGCGCACCCCGACGTGGACATGGTCTCCATCACGGGCTCGACGAGGGCGGGCGTGCTGGTCGCGCAGGCGGCGGCGGTCACGGTCAAGCGTGTGGCCCAGGAGCTGGGCGGCAAGTCGCCCAACATCGTGCTGCCGGATGCCGACCTCGCACGCGCCGTGCCGGGCGGCGTGGCGGCGGCTTTCCGCAACGTCGGGCAGTCCTGCAGCGCACCCACCCGCATGATCGTGCCGCGCGATCGCCTGGCCGATGTGGAGCGGCTTGCGTGCGAAGCGGCGTCGGCCCTCGTCGTCGGCGATCCGAGATCGGAGCAGACCACGCACGGCCCCGTGGCCAACCGCGCGCAGTTCAACCGCGTGCAGGAGATGATCCACGCCGGCATCGCCGAGGGCGCCAGGCTCGTGTGCGGCGGCACCGGCCGGCCGCAGGGCCTGGAGCGCGGCTTCTACGTGCGCCCCACCGTCTTCTCCGACGTGCATCCGCAGATGCGCATCGCGCAGGAGGAGATCTTCGGGCCGGTGCTCTCGATCATTCCCTACGACAGCGTGGACGAGGCAGTGGAGATTGCCAACGGCACGGTGTACGGCCTGAGCGCCCATGTGCAGGGCCAGGACCTCGCCGCGGCGCGCGCCGTCGCAGCGCGCATCCGCTCGGGCCAGGTGCACATCAACTACCCGGCATGGAATCCCCATGCGCCCTTCGGCGGCTACAGGCGCTCGGGGAACGGACGCGAATACGGCCTGGAGGGCTTCGAGGAATACCTGGAGACCAAGGCCGTTCTTGGATACGCAGAGGAGCAACTCGCATGACCGCGGCCCTGATGCTGCACCGCGCCGACGGCGCACCCCTTTCCACCTCCTTCCGCAGGCTCGCGTTCGGCCGGGACGACCCGTTTGCCGGAGCGCGCGAGATCGCATGGGAGGGGCCGGATGCCATGGGCGCCGGCCGGGTCCGCTTCATCGGCGAACTGGATGTGGCGTGCTATCCGCACACGGAGACGCTCGTCGTCGTGGAGGGCGAGCTGAGGCTGCGCACCACCGACGCGGCCCCGCTGCTGCTCGGCCCGGGAACCGGCGCCGTGATCGCACGCGGTACGCCGGTGCGGATCGACGCGGTGGACCGCGTGCGCTTCGTGTTCTGCGCGGCGGCAGGGGATGCAAGCACGAAACCGGGGCTCGTGGCGCTGCGTGCCGAAGCCGACTTCAAGCCCTCGACGCCGCCGCCGGCGGAGGCGCTCCTGGGCCCGGTGCCGCAATGCCGCAGCGACAACGTCTTCACCGACGAGCAGGCGCAGGTGCGCGCCGGCACCTGGGATTCGACGCCGTACCACCGCGTCGTCCGCCCGCATCGCATGAACGAGTTCATGCACCTGCTGGCCGGCGGCGTGCGGTTCGCCGCGCCCGATGGCAGCGTGCTCTCGGCCAGCGCGGGAGACACGATCTTCGTGCCGCAGGGCGCACCCATCGGATGGGAAAGCAGCGAACACGTTGCGAAGTTCTACGTGGTGCAGACCGTCGTGCAAAGCGAGCGAGCCTGAACCAACGCGGAAGATCGAGCCATGTCCCAGCCTTTGCGTCTCATCGAGACTTCGCCCCAGCTGCCGGCCGATGCCGACGCCGTCGTGATCGGTGGCGGGATCGTCGGTGTCTTCGCCGCCTACTACATGGCCCGTCGCGGCCTCTCGGTGGCCCTTGTCGAAAAGGGCCGCATCGGCGCCGAGCAATCCAGCCGCAACTGGGGCTGGTGCCGTCAGCAAAACCGCGACGCGCGCGAGCTGCCGATGGCGACCCGAAGCCTGCAGCTCTGGGAGCAGTTTGCCGCCGACTCCGGCGAGGACACCGGCTTCTCCCGCTGCGGCTTGTTCTACCTGAGCAACGACGAGGCAGAACTGGACCGCTGGGCACGCTGGCGCGACTTCGCCAAGACTCAGGGCGTGACCACGCACATGCTGAGCGGCCGCGAGGCCACCGAGCGCGGGCAGGCGACGGGGCGGAGCTGGAAAGGCGGTGTCTTCTCGCCCAGCGACGGCACGGCCGATCCGTCGAAGGCAGCGCCCGCGGTGGCGAAGGCGCTGATGCGCCTCGGCGGCACCATCCACCAGCAGTGCGCGGCCCGGGGCCTCGAGCTGGAAGGCGGGCGCGTCAGCGGTGTCGTCACCGAAGCCGGCGTCATCAAGACCCGCAGTGTGGTGCTTGCGGGCGGTGCGTGGGCATCGTCGTTCTGCCGTCAGCTCGGCATTCGTTTCCCCGTGGCGACCGTCCGCCAGTCCATCGTGCGCGTATCGGCGGTGACGCAGCGCCTGCCCGACACCCTGCACACTGCGCGCGTCTCCGTCACGCGCCGCAGTGACGGCAGCTATACGCTGGCGATCAGCGGGCGCGGACGGGTGGATCCGACACCGCAGTTGCTGCGCTTCGCGCCGCAGTTCGTGCCGATGTTCGCCAGGCGCTGGCGCAACGTCTTTCCCGGCGGCCTGGAAGGCATTCGCGGCGGCCATGAAACGCTGGCGCGGTGGCGGCTGGACGCACGCACCCCCATGGAACGCGTGCGCGTGCTCGACCCGAAGCCCGATGCCGCCGCGGTGAAGCAGACCTACGAGCGTGCCGTGGCGTTGTTGCCTGCGCTTCGCGAGGCCAGCATCGCCAACGCCTGGGCCGGTTTCGTCGACAGCACGCCCGACGGCGTACCGGCCATCGGCGCGGTGCCGCAGGTGCCCGGATTCATCCTCGCGGCGGGCTTCTCGGGGCACGGCTTCGGCATCGGCCCCGGTGCCGGCCACCTGATCGCCGACCTGGCCACCGGTGCGGCGCCGATCTTCGATCCGGCGCCTTATCGGCCCGACCGCTTCGACAAGTCGGCATGGGGCAAGGTGGCTGACTTCTAGGCGCCCTTGCGCTGCCGCTGGAAACGGCCTTAGCCGATCTTGTCCTTCAGCCGGTAGTAGGCCCCGACCAGCGGCAGGAACCAGGGGCGCCCGACATGGCCGGGGATCGCGGGCCAGGCGAAATCCTTCCAGGGATTGAGCTCGGTGCGTCCGTCCATCACCTCGGCCATGATCGTGCCCATCAGGGTGGACATCTGCGTGCCGTGGCCGCTGTAGCCCATCGAGTAGTAGATGCCGTTGCGCTCGCCGGCGCGCGGCAGGCGGTCGCGCGTCATGTCGACCATGCCGCCCCAGCAGTAGTCGATGCGCACGTCGCGCAGCTCGGGGAAGACGTCGTGCAATGCCGCCTGCAGGATCGCGCCGCTCTTGGCATCTGAGGTCGGGTTGGAGGCCGCGAAGCGCGCCCGACCGCCGAACAGCAGCCGGCTGTCGGGCGTGGTCCTGAAGTAGTTGACGAGGTTCTTGGTGTCGACCGCCATCCGGCGCCGCGGCAGCAGCCGGTCGAGCGTCTCTTTCGGAAGCGGCTCGGTGACGATGAGGAATGCGCCGACCGGCACGATCCGGCGCCGGATCCAGCCGAGCGGCCCGGTGTGCGAGGTCCCGCTGGCGAGCAGCACCTGCTTCGCCTGCAGCCGGCCCTTGGGCGTGTCGATCGCGTGGCCGCCGCCGGCGGCGGGCCGCAAGCCCGTCATCGGCGTGCGCTCGTGCATCTGGACGCCGCGCCGCGCCGCCGCTTCGGCCAGGCCGCGCACGAAGCGACCGACGTGCATGCCGGCGCTCTTGCGGTAGATGAGCCCGCCGTAGTAGCGGTCCGAGCCGACCTCGCCATCCAGGTCGGCGCGGCGGACCATCTCCGTGTCGGGGTCGACGTTGGCGGCCAGCAGTTCCTGGCTGCGGGCCAGCTTGTCGTAGTGCTCGGGCTTGGCGGCGAGCTTGATCTTCCCGGTGCGTGCGAAGCTGCAGTCGATCTGCTCTTCCGCCACCAGGCGCTCGACCGTATCGACTCCGGCGTCGAAGGCCCGATAGAGCCGGTCGGCGACTTCCTTGCCGAGTCGGGCCGACATCGTGCCGTAGTCCTGGGCGAAGCCGTTGTTGCACATGCCGCCGTTGCGGCCGGACGCCGCATGACCGATGGTCTCCGCTTCGAGCAGCACGACACGCGCGCCCTTCTTGGCAAGCGCCAGCGCTGCCGAACAACCGGTCAGGCCGCCGCCGATCACGGCGACGTCGCAACGGCCCTGCACAGGTTCTGCCGCCGCGCTGCGGAACGGCTCCGACGTGTCGAGCCAATAGGAGGTCAGATTCATGCCGGCGTCAGTTGAACGCATGGAACCAGGACTGCGGCGCTCATGGTTCAAGCACCGCGATCGCGTCGAGTTCGACCAGGTACCCGTGGTGCAATTCAGGCACGGGGACCACCGTGCGTGCGGGACGTACATCCGGCAGCATCGATGCATAGACCGCGTTGAAGCGCGCCCAGTGGGCCACGCCGACGATGTAGGCCGTCACCCTGACGAGGTCTCGCGGCGTGCTGCCCGCGGCGCACAGGACCTCCAGCATGTTCTGGATCGCCTGCCTGGCCTGCGCCTCGAATCCATCCTCTGCCAGCGGACGCCCATCCGGACGGATCGGCAACTGGCCGGAGATGAAGACGTGCCCGCCCGAGACGATGGCCTGCGCGTAGTGCCCGGCCGGTGCGGGTGCGCGATCCGTCAGGACGGCCGTCATTGCCAGCCCCCGAACCGCAACCACTCGGCTTCGACGCGGTCGGAGCTGCCGCGCACGACCTGATAGGCCCGATGCTGGGCGCTCGTGGCGCAGGCGTGGTTCGGCAGGATCCGCACGCGGTCGCCGATGGCGAGGTCCGGCAGCGCGCCGCTGCAGCCTGGCCGCACCGTGATGATCCCGTGCTCCTGGTTGGCGTCGGCAACGATCAGGTCGGGATAGGGAATGCCGGCGGTGTTGCACACCAGCCCATAGCCTTGATCGACGGACTGCCTGCGGGTGCCCCGGTCCTGCGAGAGCGCCATCCAGCCGGCGTCGACCAGGATCCATCCCTTGTCGCGCTGGTGTCCGATCACCGTCGCGAGAACCGAGACGGCGATATCGTCGAGCCGGCACACACCGATCCCGGCCATCACGAGATCGAAGAACATGAACACGCCGGCCCGGACTTCGGTGACGCCGCTCAAGTCGGCGGCGTTGTGCGCGGTGGGCGTGGAGCCCACGCTGACCACGGGGCAGGGCAGTCCTGCCTGGCGCAGCACGGCGGCGGCATCGACCACGCTGCGGCGCTCGACCTCGGCACATTGACGCAAGGCCTCGGTCCCCCGGGCCGCATAACTGGCGCCCGCGTGCGTGATCACGCCGCGCAGTTCCGCTCCGTCTTCGAGGGCGTGGCCGATGTCGAGCAGACGCTGCCGGTCCGTGGGCAGTACCCCTGAGCGGTGACCATCGCAGTCGATCTCGACGAGGGCCGGAACGCGCAGACCCGCCTGGCGCGAGGCCTGGGCAACGGCTTGCGCCTGCTCCACGCTGTCCAGCACCACGGTCACATCGGCGCCTGCGGCGCGCAGCGCGAGGACCCGCGGGAGCTTCGATGGCGCAATGCCGACGGCGTACAGGATGTCGCGCACCCCGGCCGCCGCGAACTGCTCGGCTTCGAGCAGCGTGGAAACGGTGGCCGGACCCGACGGCGAGGTCATGGCGCGGCGCGCGACATCCACGGACTTGCACGTCTTGAGATGGGGGCGAAACGTGACGCCCAGGCCGTCGAGCCGGCCTCTCAGGCGCGCGATGTTCTTCTCCATCCGTTCGGCATCGAGCACGAGGCAAGGTGTCGCCAGGTCCTCCAGTGTCGTTGCGATCTGTTCGGCTTGCGCCTGCTTCATGGCCATGGCTCCCGTGAGATGGCCAGATGCTGCGCGAGATCGTTCGAAACTACAATTTAACGAACCTGCATGGCGAGTTAAGGTCTGGCTGAATGCTGAGCTCCGACGATCTGCGCTTCTTCAGCGTGCTGGCCCAGTCGGCTTCGCTTGCCGAAGCGGCCCGGAAAATGGATGTCACGCCGCCGGCCGTCACGCAGCGCCTGCAGGCGCTCGAGGCACGCATCGGCATCCGGCTGATCGACCGTTCGGGCCGCAGGATGGTCCTCACCGATGAAGGCGATCTGGTCGCGTCGCACGGCACGATCGTGGCAGAGGCGATCGAGGCGCTGTCCGAGGCCTTGGCCAATCGGAAGAAGGCCGTCAGCGGGCATCTGCGCATTGCCGCCCCGCATGGGTTCGGCCGGGTGCATGTCGCGCCGGTTGCCGATGCGTTTGCAAAGGCGCACCCCGGGGTGACGGTCACGCTCGAGCTTTCGGACCATCCCGGCGCGCAGCTGGTCGAGAGCAGCGACGTCATCGTCCACATCGGACCGCCCGGTGCACAGAACCAGATCGTCACCACCTTGGCACCGAACCGGCGCATCCTCTGCGCCAGCCCCGACTATCTCGCCGATGCAGCAACCGTTCAATCGCCATCGGACTTGACGCGGCATCGATGCCTCGTCGTCAGGGAGAACGACGAGGACGTCACGCTGTGGCGCTTCCTGCATGCCACGCGCGAGCCGGAGACCGTTCGCATCCGTCCCACGATGTGCAGCAACGATGGGGCGGTGGTGCGCGATTGGGCGCTCGCGGGGCAAGGTATCGCGATCCGGTCGGAGTGGAACGTGGCGGCCGACCTCGCAGCCGGTCGACTCAAGCGGGTGCTTCCGAGCTGGGAGCTTCCCCCGGCCGACGTTGTCGCGATGCTGGGCACGCGCTTCGGACGAAGCGCGCGCACAACGGCCTTTCTGGCCCTGCTGCGCCAATCCCTTTCGCCGGCACCTTGGAGGCGAAAGAGAGTTCGGTGAGGCCGAGGCTGCGAACGGCATAATAGTTTGACTCGCGAACAAAATACCCCATCGACCAGGGGCGCTCGGCACGCCGGCGTCCAACGCTCCATGTCCATGCCCTTGATTCGCCTCCCGGAACCCGCCCGGCTCCGCAGCCCCGCGTCATCGCAGACCCCGCTGCGATGGCTCCGGCGAGCGGCGTGCACCGTGGCGTTCTTCGGCGTCATCGCGGGCTGCGGCAGCGGCGGGAGCGGTGCGACGTCGACATCCAGCGCGCCTGCCATGCCGCCGGCGCCCACCGCGCCCACGTCCAGCACGCAAGCCAGCGCGGGCTGCGGAAGTGCGGCCAAGTTCGCCACCGGCTGGCAGTCCCTCACGTCGGATGGCGTGCAGCGCACCTACTGGGTGGAGATGCCCGCCAACTACGACCCGAACAAGACCTACCCTGTCGTCATCGGGCTGCATTGGCGCGGTGGCAGTGCCGACGAGGTCCACGGCTGGACCGGCTTCTTCGGCTTGAAGAACGAATACGGCAACAACGCCATCTTCGTCGCGCCGCAGGGCCTGGATGCCGGCTGGGCCAACCCCGGTGACCGCGACATCCGCTTCATGCGTTCGATGATCAGCCAGGTGCAGCATGGCGCTTGCACCGATATCCAGCGAGTGTTCGCCACCGGCTTCAGCTTCGGCGGCATGATGTCCAACGCCATCGGCTGCCAGATGGGCGACGTGGTGCGCGCCATCGCGCCCATGGCGGGCTCGCTGTGGAGCGGGTGCGCGCCATCCGTGCACCGCGTCGCGGCCTTGTTCATCCACGCCCAAAACGACAACACCGTTCCTTACGCGGCCGGTGAGGAGGCGCGCAACACCTTCACCGCACGCAATGCCTGCAGCGCCGACACGGTGCCGCTCGGCAGCAATGGATGCGTCGAGTACCAGGGCTGCAGCGCCGGCAAACCCGTCGTCTGGTGCGGAACCCCGACCGGGGGCCACTGGTATCCCGGTTTCTCGGCGAAGGAAACGAAGACCTTCTTTGACCGCTTCTGAGGTGCAGATCCGGAAAGGTGCTGTCGACAGCGCGTCTATGCAGCGGCTGATGCCGAGGCCCTTCGCATTCTCGATCGACGGCGTACGGCCCGTGCGTGCGGTACCCAGGCATGGCGACGCCAACGCGCCCACATCGCCAGGCCGCGAATCCATTCATCGGCAGCGTAGGCGATCCACACGCCGACCAGCCCCCAGCCCATGTGCACGCCCAGCCACCAGCTGCCGCCCGCCAGCACGACGACCATCGACGTGATGCCGGCCAGCACCGGGAAGCGCGCGTCTCCGGCAGCGCGCAGCGCGTTGATGACCACGAGGTTGAACGTGCGGCCCGGCTCGAGCAGCACGGTCCACCACAGCAGCATGCTGCCCAGCGACACGATCGACGGTTCGGCGGTGAACAGCTGCAGCAGCCGCGGCCCGAACAGCGCCGCCAGTGCCGTCACGGCCACGCTGACGGTCAGCCCGCGGGCGAGTGTGCGCTGCACCAAGGCGTGCGCCTCTCGCGGCCGACCGGCGCCGATCAGTTGGCCCACCACGATCTCCACCGAGAGCCCGGCGGTCAAGCCGAACATCAAGGCGGCCAGGCCGATCTGCGTGACGTAGGCATGGGTGGCGAGCTCCATGGCGCCCAACCGTGCGACCGCGGCCATCGAGATCGTGAAGCCCACGCGGTACGCGATGTTCTCGGCAGCGCCCGGCAGGCCGATGTGCAGCATCGCGGCCAATTCGGCGCTCGGCACGCGCCACCAGTCGTGCAGCCGAGGATGGATGGCCAGCCGCGTGCGCCATAGCCACTGATGCAATGCCAGCGCGACGCAGCGGCTTGCCAGCAGGGCGAGCGCGTAGCCCGGCAGGCCCAGCAGCGGCATCAAGGGAAGCGCCAGGGCCAGGTGGCATGCCTGGCTGACGGTCATCACGGCGAGCGTGTCGCGCGTGCGCAGGTGCGAGCGCATCACGCTGGCCATCGATGCATTCCAGGCATCCAGCACCATCGCCGGTGCCAGCGCGGCCAGGAAGGGCCACGCCAGAGGCAGCACATGAGAGGGCGCGTTCATCGCCTTCAGCAAGGGCAGTGCGCCGACCGCGGCACACAGGGCCGCGGCGCCGCCCAGCCAGGTGCTGGCCCCGAGCGACGCGCGGGCGAGCGCGTCAGCCGCGCCCCGGCTGCCCGCGCCGAGGCGCTGCGCCACCACGACGCCGATGCCGGCGCCAACGATGCGAAACAGCACGAACAGCGAGGCCGACACGTTGTTGGCCAGCGAGAACGCGCCGGCAGCCGCATCCGACATGCGCGCGGCCAGCACCGTGCCGAGCACACCCGCCGCGACACCCAGCGTCAGCTCGACGAACAGCGGCCAAGACAGGCGCCAGAGGGGCGGCGTTGGAGGGGGCGCGGGAAAGGCCGTGATTGGATTCATCCGGACGGAACGAAAGGATCGCCACGATCCCTTTCTCGGGAGATGCTCCCATGTTAGTTGCTTCGCCGCTCGAACAAAATGGGGACGCGGACGCCTCATCCTCATCCTTTTGCCGCCGAGGCGGCAACGTGTGAACAGGCGAGCACAATGCTTCCAAGAGCCGGCGACTGGAGGCCCGCATGCTGATGACCGTATCGATCAGGAAGGCCTCCTTCGCTGCGCTGCTCGTCGCGGCCGCGCTGCTGCCGGCCTGCACCACCTACGACGCCGGCACACGAACGTCCGCGGACGCGACGCTGAGCCCTGCGCCAGCGCTCGTTCCGTTCGCCTCGGACGAGGGTATGGCACGCCTGGCCCGCGCGGGCGCGAAGGCAGATTTCGCACGCCTGGCGAACCAATTCGAGGCCCAGTACAACGGCGCCTTTTGCGGTCCCACGTCAGCCGCGATCGTGCTCAACGCGGTGCAGAGCCGCAGCACCGAGCTGCCGCGCGATCACGCGCGCTTGCGTCAGGAGGACCTGCGATTCTTGACCGCAGGCGCCGACCCGATCGTTCCGCGCCACACGCAGGACAGCGTCATCGAGAAGGGCCGCAAGACGCGCGCACAGGTACTCGGCGAGCCGATCACCATCGGCGGCAAGACGACACGAGATTTCGGCTACCAGCTGCGCCAGTTCGACGAGATGCTGCGCAGCAACGGGCTGATCACGCGCCTGGTCATCGTCAACGATGCGATTTCCGAACAGGCCATCCGCACTGACCTGGTGGACAACCTCGCTCGCGCCGGTGACTACGTCATCGTGAACTATCGGCGCGAGGCCGCGGGGCAGAAAGGTGGCGGCCACATCTCGCCGCTGGGTGCCTACGACGCAGCGTCCGACTCTTTCCTCGTGCTTGACGTGAATCCGGCGGCCGCGGGCTGGGTCTGGATGAGTGCCACCACGCTCATTGGCGCCATGCGCACCTTCGATACGGTCGAGAATCGCGGCTACGTGCTGGTCCGTGCCGCACCCTGAACCGCTCGATCGGGTGCACCGATCGACGCTGACCTGACGACAGCGCCACCAGATCGTTCCAAGACAGTTCTCAGACGTTCAGCCGCCGCGCGCCCCGCGAGCCCCGTCGGCTCGGATACCGCCACGAGCCGACTTCCGCTGAAGGACCGCTGTCCAGGTGTGGGCTCGGTCGTGGCGACACGGGCAACGCGGCCCTCAGCGCGCCACGTAGCCGCCGTCGACCAGCAGCCCGGTGCCGGTGATGAAGCTGGCACGGGGCGAAGCCAGGAACAGCACGGCCTCGGTCACTTCGTCGGCCGAGCCGGAGCGACCGGCCGGCGTCTGCTGCGTGAAGCCGGCGCGGGTCTGTGCATCGTCGCCCCATATGCGGTCCTGCATCGGCGTGTCGATCAGGCCCGGGTTGACGGCGTTGACGCGGATGCCGCGCTGCACATACTCGAGCGCCGCGGTGCGCGTCAGGCCCATCACCGCATGCTTGCTCGCGATGTACAGCGCCAGGTTCGGGAAGCCGATCTCGCTGCCCATCGACGCGTTGTTGACGATCGCACCGCCGCCCGTTTGCAGCATTGCGCGGATCTCGTGCTTCATCGCCCAGAACACGCCGCGCACATTGGTGTCCATCACCAGATCGTAGTTGTCGTTGTCCTGCTCGGCCAACTCGGCGCTGCGGCCTTCGGTGCCCGCGTTGTTGTAGGCCACGTCGAGCCGGCCGTGGCGCGAGAGTGCCAGCTGCACCAGCGCCTCCACGTCGGCCTCGCGCGTCACGTCGGTACGGGTGAACACGGCGTTGCCGCCCTGCGTGCGAATCTCCTCCACCAAGGCTTCGCCCTCGGCCTCGCGGCGCGCGCCCAGTACCAACTTCGCGCCCTGGCGCGCGAATGCCTTTGCGGCCGAACGACCCATGCCCGAGCTGGCACCGGTGATCAGCACGACCTTGTCCTTGAACTCCATGAACTTGCTCCTGTGAGCGCCGGCGACGTGCCAGCGATGGAAGGCAGTATGGAAACTGGCTTTGGTCCTGTGAATGAATACATTGGGAGATCAGAATTCCCGAAGAGGGAATAATCGAACGATGCCGAACCGCATCGACCTGCTGCGCACCTTCCTCGTTGCCTACGAAACGCTGAACTTTCGCGAGGCTGCGATCCGCCTGTCGGTTTCGCCGCAGGTGGTCACCCGGTCAGTCAAGGAGCTCGAAGGTCATCTCGGCGAGCTGCTGTTCCACCGCAGCACCCGCAGCGTGCAGCCCAGTGATTTCTGCGAGCGCTTCGTGGCGCAGGCGCGGCAGGCGTTGCAGGGCGTCGATGCCTTGTTCGCGGCGGCGAGGCCGCTGAAGGATGAGCGCGTCGAAGGCCTCGTGCGCATCGCGGCGCCGGTCATGCAGGGCCGGCGCTTCGTGATGCCCCTTCTCGAGCGCCTGGTGCGGCAGCATCCTGGCCTGCGCTTCGACCTGCGGCTGTCCGACCAGGTGATCGACGCGGTGGCGCAGCGTATCGACGTAGGCGTGCGTGCCGGCCGCCTGCGCGACAGCCGCTTTGTTGCGCGGGCGGTGTCGGTGGTCTCGCTGCGTATCGTCGCAGCGCCGGCGCTGCTCAAGCGCGTCGGGCCGGTCGAGTCAGTGGCCGGCCTGGATACCGTGCCGACCACCCGGCTGATCGACCGCAACACTGGCCGCCCCTGGCCGTGGACGCTGAACCGCGAGCGCGAGATCCTGCCGGGCCTCCCCGCATTCGTCACCGACGACGCGCAGGCCGAATGCGATGCGGTGCTCGCGGGCATGGGCATCGGGCAGCTGGCCGGCGTCCTGGTCGTCGAGCATCTGCGCAGTGGTGCGCTGCAGGAGGTGCTGCCCGAGACGGCGCCCAAGCCCTGGCCGCTGTCGGTCTACCGCGTTCAGCGGCAGCCGGTGCCCGCCCGCATCCGCGTGGTGTACGAGGCCCTGCTGGCAGGCTTGCACGAGGTGGAGAGTTGACGTGGCGACGGGGATCGCCGCGCCGCCGACCTGCCGACAGCGGTCACCGGATCGTTCCAAGACTGCCAGAACCTGCCGCCGCTATCGAGCATCGATCTCCCGAACCAGATCGATGAACGCACGCAATCCAGCCGGTACATGACGGCCCGCGGGATAGTAAAGAGCCAAGCCCGGATAGGGCGGGGTCCAGTCCTCCAGCGCACGCACGAGTCGCCCGGCTTTCAGGTCGTCCAGGACGTACCACTCGGCGATCTGAGCGAGACCTAGCCCCGCGCGAACTGCATCCAGCATGAGCGTGGGTGCATCGACCACGAGTTGCCCTGGCACATCGACGTTCAGTGCCTCGCCACGCTTCGCAAATTCCCATCTCGAAGGCGCGCCGCTGGGCAGACGCGCGCGGATGCAATCGTGCGCAACCAAGTCAGCCGGGGACTTCGGCGTCCGGTGCTGCTTGAAATACGCGGGCGACCCCACCACGGCCATGCGCATGTCGCTGCCGATGGGAACTCTCACCATGTCGCGTGGCACCAGTTCGCTCGGACGCAGGCCTGCATCGAAGCCCTCGGCCACGATGTCGATCAGGCGGCCCTCGGTCACGATGTCCACCGTCATGTCCGGGTAGCGCCTCAGAAACTCCGGCACCAGCGGCGCGAACACCATGCGGGCGGCGCCGAGCGCAGCATTGATGCGCAGCACTCCACCAGGCTTGAAGCGCCGCTCCGTGGCGACCTCCATCGCACCACGGATTTCGGACATCGCTGGCTGGATGCGCGCCGTGAACTGCTCGCCCGCTTCCGTGAGCGAGACGCTGCGGGTCGTTCGATGAAAGAGACGCACACCGAGCCGCTGTTCCAGACCTGCCACGGCGTTGCTCAAAGCCGTGGCAGACATGCCCAGTTCGACGGCGGCGGGCCGGAACGCGTGGTGCCTGGCCACGGCCAGGACTGCCTCCAGCTCGACCAGACCCGACTTGTGCATTGTCCTGATTTTCTAAATCTTCCATCCGCTTTTGTCCATCTTATCAAATCAAAGGCTGCCTCCTAGATTCCTCCCGTGCCCTCATCAACCCCTTCGGGACCAGCCATGCGAACCATTGACCACATCTACATCGACGGAGCGTTCGTCAAGCCACACGGCCACGAGCGCCTCGAGCTGATCGATCCAAGTACCGAGAAGACCATCGGCTACGTTGTGCTGGCCGACGAAGAGGATGCCTTGCGTGCGGTCGCTGCCGCGAAGAAGGCCCTGCCGGCCTTCTCGCGAACGACCAAGGCCGAGCGCATCGCGATGCTCAAGAGGCTGCATGCGGCCGTTCTGGCGCAAAGGGATGCGCTGCGCGACGCGACCATCGAGGAATACGGCGGCCCTGTGGCGCGATCGACCTGGGTGTCGCAGTTCGCGGCTCAGTCCTTTCTGGACGCCGTCACGGTGCTTGAAGGGTATGAGTTCGAGCGGACCGCGGGCACGTCGACGGTCGTGATGGAACCGGTTGGCGTCTCGCTGTTGATCACGCCGTGGAACAGCAATGCCGGATCGATCTGCAGCAAACTCGCGATGGCGATCGCCGCGGGCTGCACCACCGTGATCAAGCCGAGCGAATTGAGCGCCATCCAGACGCAGATCGTGACCGAGGCGCTGCATGAAGCCGGGTTGCCTGCTGGCGTGGTCAATGTTCTCAGCGGACGCGGTGGAGTCGTCGGGGCCGCGCTCAGCTCGCATCCGGACGTCAGCAGAATTTCCTTCACCGGCTCCGGCGCCACCGGCAAGCTCATCGCCCGCGCAGCCTTGGAAACGATGAAGCGCGTCACGCTGGGCCTTGGCGGCAAGTCGCCCTCTCTCATGCTGGACGATGCAGATTTTGCGACGGCCGTTCCTGCAGCGATCACCGCGGCATTTCAGAACAGCGGTCAGGCTTGCATCGCCGGCTCGCGGCTGCTGGTTCCGCAGGCACGCCTTGCGGAGGTCGCGTTGCAGGTCAGGGGAATCGTGGAGCAATTGAGAGTCGGCGACCCGGCAGACCCTGCCACGGTCATCGGCCCGATGGCCAATCGCGCCCACTTCGATCGTGTGCAGAGCTACATCAACCGGGGCATCGAAGAGGGCGCGACCACTGTCGTCGGCGGACCCGGGCGCCCGCAGGGCTTGGAGCAAGGCTTCTTCGTGCGTCCAACCGTGTTTGCCGGGGTGAGCAACGGCATGACGATCGCTCAGGAGGAGATCTTCGGTCCGGTTCTGAGCATCATCGGCTACGAGAGCGAAGACGAAGCGATCGCGATCGCAAACGACTCGGTATTCGGACTCCACGCTTACGTGTTCTCGTCCAACTCAGCGCGAGCACAAGCGGTGGCACGTCGGCTCCAAGCGGGACGCGTGGCCATCAACGGGATGCAACACGATTCGCTTGCGCCGTTCGGCGGGTATAAGCAGTCGGGCACCGGTCGAGAGTTCGGCGTGCTGGGATTGGAGTCGTTCCTGGAAGCCAAGGCCATCATGACACTGAAGGCCTGATCGTTGCGAGGCGCCCGATCGTCCGGTGCAGCCCATCAGGACGACCAACCGCCGCCCAGCGCCTTGATGAGTGCGACGGTGGCCTGGAACTGCGCGGCCTTGACCTGCACGGCCACGCGACGATTGGCGAGCGCCGTTCTTCGCGAGTCCAGCAGATCAAGCTGGCTGACCAGGCCGTTGCGGTAGCGCGAGTCCGAGAGCGCCACGGCGCGCTCTGCGGCGCTGACCGCCGCGGCCTGTGCTTGGCGCTGGGCCCGCAGCAAGCTCAAGCCGGCCAACTGGTCCTCGACATCCCTGAACGCGCGCAGCACCTGCTCGCGGTAGCGTGCTGCTGCGTCGTCGGCCTGTGCGGCCGCGGCCTGAACGCCGGCTTCGCGGCGGCCCCCGTCCAGAACCGGCAGGCTCAGCAAGGCGTTCACGCCCCACAGGCCGGCCGATGTCTTGAACAGGTCCGAAAGCTGCGGCGAGGCGCCGCCCGCCGCGGCGGTGAGCGTCAGGTTCGGGAACCATGCGGCCTGCGCGACGCCGATGCGCGCCTGCGCGGCTTGGTAGCTCGCTCGTGCCGCAGCCACGTCGGGGCGCCGCGTGAGCATGCTGCCGGGCAATCCCGCAGGCACCGCCGGCAGCGTGTCGCTCCATGCGGCCTCGGCGATGCCGGCGGATCCCGGGACCTCGCCGACCAGCACGGCCAACGCCGTCTCCACCTGTACGCGCCGTCGATCCAGGTCGAGTGCCTGCGATTCATTGGCCGCCACCTCGGTCCTGGCGCGGGCGACGTCGAGTTCGCCCACGTCGCCTGCCGCCTGGCGCCGCTCGGTCAACGTGAGCGTGTCGCGATACGCCGCGACCGTGTCACGCACCAGAGCACGCTCGGCATCGATCGCGCGGATCGCGAAATAGGTCTGGGCCACATCGGCTTGCACCAGCAGACGAGCGTCGGCCAGCAGGGATTCGGCCGCTCGTTCGTCCAGGCGCGCGGCCTGGCTCGCCTTGGACAGACGCCCGACCAGGTCGACCTCGTACGAGGCATCCAGGCGCAGCGCGTTCAAGGTCCCGGCCTGGTTATGCGCGCGATTGAAGTGGCCGCCCTGCCGACCGGAGGAGGCCGTGATGTCCACCTGCGGGGAGCGCGCGGCATCGGATTGCCAAGCGATCGCTCGTGATTGCGCGAGCCGAGCCGCGGCCGCCTGCACCGTCGTGCTGTGCGCCATCGCGCGGTCCATCAGGGCATCGAGCTCGGCGTCGCCGAAGATGCGCCACCAGGCTTCATGGAGCACGGGTGCTGGGGTCGAGACCGACGCGTTCTTGAAGGAAGAGGGCGTGGCCGGAAGTGCGTGGGGCTCGGGCACGGGCACGTTGGCGCAGCCCGCGAGGACCAGCGCCACGAGCAATGGCGTGAGCCGTTGGATGAACGGAGTCATGGTGACGGTTCCTTGTGATCGGTTCATTCGCCGCCGCGCACCGGTGCCGACAGCAGCACGGGCCGGGCGCTTCCGCCGCCGGGGCCATGCAGGCCGGCGTGCAATTCTTCGGTGCCCGCAAAGGCCTCCGCCCGGTGCTCTTCGCGGCCGTGCTGCTTGAGGGCCCGGTTGCCTGCCAGCCCGCGCAGCAGCACATAGAACACGGGGGTGAGGAAGAGGCCGAAGGCCGTCACGCCGATCATCCCGGCGAAGACCGCGATGCCCATCGCGGAGCGCACCTCCGCGCCCGCGCCCGTGGCGACGACGAGCGGCACCACGCCCATGATGAAAGCCACCGAGGTCATCAAGATCGGACGCAGCCGCAGCCGCGCCGCCTCGATCGCGGCCTCGAACGGCGTGCGTTCGGCGAACTCGAGCTCGCGCGCGAACTCGACGATCAGGATCGCGTTCTTCGCGGACAGCCCTACCAGCACCATCAAGCCGATCTGCGTGAACACGTTGTTGTCGCCGTGCGAGAGCCACACGCCCGTCATGGCCGCGAGCAAGCCCATCGGCACGATCAGCAAGATCGCCAGCGGCAGCGTGAGGCTCTCGTACTGCGCGGCCAGCACCAGGAACACCAGCAAGATCGCGAGAGGAAAGATCCAGACCGCCGAATTACCGGCCAGCACTTCCTGGTAGGTCAGCTCCGTCCATTCGTACTTGATGCCGGGCGGCAGCGTCTCTGCAGCGATACGCCGGACCGCCGCTTGGG
>DATCSE010000410.1:0-3222 GCA_036568605.1 Burkholderiaceae bacterium
CCGCGACCTGCCCGTTCTTGACCGCGCGCGGGATGATGTCCTTGCCGAAGTCGTGGCTGGACTTCGGGTCGTTGATGTCGCGCTCGAGCTCCTTGTACATGAAGCGCGCGTTGAAGATGTAGATGCCCATGCTCGCGAGCGAGCGGTTCGGGTCGCCGGGCATGGCCGGCGGGTCGGCCGGCTTCTCGACGAAGTCGGTGACCATGTGGTTCGCGTCGACCGCCATCACGCCGAACGCCACCGCCTCCTCGCGCGGCACCGCGATGCAGCCGACCGTGCACTCGCGCCCCTTGGCCACGTGGTCGGCCAGCATCAGCGCGTAGTTCATCTTGTAGATGTGGTCGCCGGCCAGCACGACGATGTAGTCGGCTCCGTAGCTCGCGAGGATGTCCTGGTTCTGATAGACCGCATCGGCCGTGCCGCGGTACCAGCTCTCGTCGTCGGTGCGCTGCTGCGCCGGCAGCAGGTCGACGAACTCGTTCATCTCGCTCTTCAGGAAGCCCCAGCCTCGCTGCACATGGCGCAACAGGCTGTGGCTCTTGTACTGCGTGATCACCCCGATCCGGCGGATGCCCGAGTTCAGGCAGTTCGACATCGCGAAATCGACGATGCGAAACTTGCCGCCGAAGTACACCGCCGGCTTGGCACGCCGGTCGGTCAGGTTCTTCAGCCGGCTGCCGCGGCCACCCGCGAGCACCAGCGCGACGGCGCGTTTGGGCAGATCCAGGCTCAGGGCCAGTTCGGTCGGTGTCATGATCCTCTTGTCTCCCGTTGTTTCGTTGGTTTCGAACCTCGGACCCACAGTGTATGTGGATGGTGTGCCAGCACCACAGTGCTTCACCGCAGGCGCGCGTGCGGCGCCTGGCGCTGCGTTCAGGCGCAAAATTTGCGTGCTGCCTGGTTCTGGGGGCGGCCACCCGATGCGACACTTCCGAGTGCGCCGCGACGGCACACGTTGAATTCTTCGACCACCATGGATGAACGAGTGATACCCAGTTTCCAGGCTTCGATCGACCATGTCGGCCGAGCCGTCGAGGAGCAGTTGCTCGACGACGTCGGTGTCGCCCCGCAAGACGCCAACGCGACCGACCTGATGCAGGCCGTCTCGCGGGTCGCGCGCCGGCAGCTCTCGCAGCGCTGGGTCGAGACCCAGGCGGAGCAGCGCGAGGCCAAGGCGCGGCGCGTCTACTACCTGTCGATGGAATTCCTGATCGGCCGCACCCTGGGCAATGCGCTGGCTGCGCTGGACTTGCGCGGCCCGGCCGCCGCGGCGATGGCGCGGCATGCCCAGACGCTCGAGGACGTGGCCGATTGCGAGCCCGACGCGGCGCTGGGCAACGGCGGCCTGGGCCGGCTCGCCGCCTGCTTCCTCGACTCGATGGCGACGCTCGAGCTGCCGTCGTTCGGCTACGGCATCCGCTACGAGTACGGCATGTTCGCGCAGGAGATCCGCGGCGGCGTGCAGATCGAGCACCCGGACCCGTGGCTGGAGGACGGCACCTCCTGGGAGTTCCCGCGCTCCGGCATCCACTACCCGGTGCGCTTCGGCGGCTGGGTCGAGCACAGCGGCAGCGGCAGCGAGGCCAAGGCGCTGTGGCGGCCGGCGGCCGAGGTTGCGGCCAAGGCCTACGACATGGTGATTCCCGGCCACGGCACCCGCAAGGTCAGCACGCTGCGCCTGTGGAAGGCGACGGCGCCGGCGCACATCGACCTCAGCGCCTTCAACACCGGCGACTACGCGCGTGCCGCAAGCGCGAAGAACGAGTACGAGAACATCTCGTGGGTGCTGTACCCGAACGACAGCACGCCGGCCGGGCGCGAGCTGCGGCTGCGGCAGGAGTACTTCTTCGTCGCCGCGTCGCTGCGCGACATCATCGACCGTCACCTCGAGGAGCACGGCACGCTGCTGAACCTGGCCGAGAAGGTCGCGATCCACCTGAACGACACGCACCCGGCGATCGGCGTCGCCGAACTGATGCGCCTGCTGTGCGACGAGCACGGAATGCCGTGGGCGGACGCCTGGGCGATCTGCCAGCCGGTGTTCTCGTACACCAACCACACGCTGATGCCGGAGGCGCTCGAGACCTGGCCGGTCTCGCTGATGCAGCACGTGCTGCCGCGGCACCTGGAGATCATCTTCCGCATCAACCAGGAGATGATCGACTTCGCGCTGAAGCGCTTCCCCGGCGACATGGACATGCTGGGCCGGATCTCGCTGATCGACGAGCGCGGCGAACGCCGCGTGCGCATGGCCAATCTCTCGGTGGTCGGCAGCCACAAGGTCAACGGCGTCTCGCAGCTGCATTCGGACCTGCTGGTGCAGACCATCTTCGCGGACTTCGCGAAGCTCTGGCCGGAGCGCTTCACGAACATGACCAACGGCGTGACGCCGCGGCGCTGGCTCGCGCAGGCGAACCCGGGGCTCACGGACCTGCTCGACGACACGCTGGGCCATGAGCAGGACGGCAAGAGCTGGCGCCTGGACCTGGACCGCCTGCAGGAGCTGCGCAACCGCCTCGACGACACCGCGTTCCGCGACCGCTTCATCGCGGTCAAGCGTGCGAACAAGGAGCGGCTGGCGGCGCTGATCGAGCGGCGCACCGGCGTTCGCATCGACCCGTCGTCGCTGTTCGACGTGCAGGTCAAGCGCATCCACGAGTACAAGCGCCAGCTGCTCAACGTGCTGCACGCGGTGACGCGCTACCAGGCGCTGATCGCTGAACCGCAGCGCGACTGGGTGCCGCGCACCGTGATCTTCTCGGGCAAGGCCGCGTCCAGCTATGCGATGGCGAAGCAGATCATCCGGCTGATCCACGATGTCGGCCACGTGGTCAACAACGACCCGCGCGTCGGCAACCGGCTGAAGGTCGTGTTCGTGCCGAACTACGGCGTCTCGGTCGCAGAGGTCATCATGCCCGGCGCCGACCTGTCCGAGCAGATCTCGACCGCGGGCACCGAAGCCTCGGGCACCGGCAACATGAAGCTCGCCCTCAACGGCGCGCTCACCATCGGCACGCTTGACGGCGCCAATGTCGAGATCCGCGAAGAGGTCGGCGACGACAACATCTTCATCTTCGGACTCACTGTCTCGGAAGTGGAGGCGCTCTATCGTGCCGGCTACAATCCGTGGGACTACTACAACCGCGACGAAGAATTGCGGGCGATTATCGACTGGCTGGGCAGCGACTATTTTACGCCCGGCGAGCATGGGGCGTTTTCGCT
>DATCSE010000411.1:0-7035 GCA_036568605.1 Burkholderiaceae bacterium
ATCTGGTCGCGCGCGCCCACCACCAGCGTGGCCGGGCAGCGCACCCGCGCCGCCGCGTCCAGCCCGCCGGCATAGCGGTCGCAAACACCGAAGTCGTGGTGGAACAGGTTCAGCGCCGGCTGGCCGGCCTGCACGTGCCGCATCAGGGCGCGGCTGGCGCCGTGCAGCCAAGTGCCGGGGCCGGGGTACGACGGCTTGGCCGCCATGCCGGCATGCGAGTACGTGTTGACCATGTCGATGGCCTTCAGCGGCTCTTGCTGCGCGGTCTGCAGCAGCGCATCCGAGACTTTCATCGGGTACGCGGTGCCCAGCATCACGAGGCGTTCGATGCGATCCGGGGCCCGGCCCGCGGCCTCGAGCGCAATCAGCGAGCCCATGCTGTGACCGACCAGCGCCGCGCGTTGCACGGCAACGGCATCGAGCACGGCCAGCACCCAGTCGGCCAGTGCCTCGACGTTCGCGAGCGGCGGCCCGTCGCTGCGGCCGTGGCCTGGCAGGTCGAGCGCGAGCACGGCACGGCCGTGGTGCGCGAACCAGCGGGCGTACAGCGTCCAGACGCTGTGGTCGTTCAGCGCGCCGTGGATGAAGACGATGCACGGCCGCGACGTGTCGAACGCCTTGCCGCCGGTGTACGCGTACGTGGTGTGGCCGGAGACGGCGAGGTCCATCAGCGCGCCCCCGCCTTCTCGGCCACCTTCAGCGCACGCTTCAGGTCGTCGATCAGGTCGTCGGGCTCCTCGAGCCCGATGGACAGCCGTATCGTCCCGGCGGTGATGCCGGCCTGCGCGAGCGCCGCGTCGTCCATCCGGAAATGCGTCGTCGACGCGGGGTGGATCACCAGCGAGCGGCAGTCGCCGACGTTCGCGAGATGCGAGAAGATCCGCAACGCTTCGATGAACGCCTGGCCTTGTGCGCGCGAGCCGCGCAGGTCGAAGCTGAACACCGAGCCGCAGCCGCGCGGCAGCAGCTTCTTCGCGAGCGCGTGGTCGCGGTGGGTCTCGAGCTCGGGGTAGCCGACGCTCGCGACCAGCGGCTGCTTGCTCAGGAACTCGACGACCTTGCGCGTGTTCGCGACATGGCGCGCCATGCGCAGCGGCAGCGTCTCGATGCCCTGCAGGATCAGCCATGCGGTGTGCGGGCTCATGCACGCGCCGAAGTCGCGCAGGCCTTCGCGGCGTGCCCGCAGCAGGAAAGCGCCGACCGTGCTCTCCTCGCTGAACACCATGCCGTGGAAGCCCTCGTACGGCGCCGCGAGCTCGGCGTAGCGGCCGTGTTGGGCGTGCGCCGCGTCCCAGTCGAACTGGCCGCTGTCGACCAGCACGCCGCCGATCACGGTGCCGTGGCCCGAGAGGAATTTGGTCGCGGAGTGGAATACCAGGTCGGCGCCATGCTCGAACGGCCGCATCAACCACGGCGTCGTGAAGGTCGAATCCACGAGCAGCGGCAGGCCGTGGTCGTGCGCGATAGCCGCGACGGTCGGGATGTCCAGCACGTCCAGCCCGGGGTTGCCCAGCGTCTCGCCGAACAGCAGCTTGGTGTTCGGGCGGATCGCGGCGCGCCAGCCGGCGATGTCGCCGGGTTTCACGAAGGTCGTCTCGATGCCGAAGCGGGCGAGCGTGTAGTGCAACAGGTTGTGCGAGCCGCCGTACAGCGCGCTGGAGCTGACGATGTGCGAGCCGGCGCCGGCGAGCGTCGCGATCGCGAGGTGCAGCGCGGCCTGGCCGCTCGCGGTTGCGATCGCGCCGGCGCCGCCCTCGAGCGCCGCGATGCGCTCCTCGAGCACCGCGTTGGTCGGGTTCGAGATCCGGCTGTAGACGTGGCCGGAGCGCTCCATGTTGAACAGCGACGCGGCGTGCTCGCTGTTCTCGAACACGAACGAGGTCGAGAGATGGATGGGCACCGCGCGCGCGCCGGTCGTCGGATCAGGTGCCGCGCCGGCATGCAGCGCCAGGGTGTCGAAGCCGGGATCGGATGCACCGGGCATGGGGTCGCTCTCCAGAGGTCCCCGGGCACACGCGCGCCTGATCCAGGGGCGCGACGGATTTCCAGGGTGTTGCTGCGCGGCATTGTGGGCTATATTGGATTCACAGCCACCCCTGCCGACCCCAGCGATCCTCAAGGAGACCGACCCATGAAAGTCAGCGACATCCTGCGCGTCAAGGGCGGTACGCTGTTCACCGTGGCCCCCGACCAGGCGCTGGCCGAGGCGGTCACGACGATGTCCGAGCGCGACATCGGCTCGCTGGTCGTGATGGAGCACGGCGAACTGGTGGGCATGCTGACGTTCCGCGAGGTGATCCAGGCGATCGTGCGCAACGGCGGCTCGCTCGGCACGACCCTCGTGCGCAGCGTGATGGACGATCATCCGCTGACCTGCACGCCCGAGACCGAGATCGACGAGGTGCGCCGCATGATGCTGGGCCGCCACGCACGCTACATGCCGGTGATGAGCCAGCGCACGTTGATGGGCGTGATCTCGTTCTACGACGTCGCGAAGGCGGTCGTCGACGGGCAGGACTTCGAGAACCGGATGCTGAAGGCGTACATCCGCGACTGGCCGGTGGACGAGGCGCGCGACGAGCAAACGTCGGGCTGACACGTCCGCGTTCTCCGTTCGCGCTGAGGTATCGAAGCGCACGCGGACTTCGATACCTCAGTCCGAACGGTAAAATCACGTGGTCCGAGCCACCGCCTCTGCGCGGTGGTTTCGTTTGCATGGCCCGTTTTCCACTATGTCCGGCAGCACCTTCGGCCACCTCTTCTGCGTCACCAACTTCGGCGAAAGCCACGGCCCGGCGATCGGCTGCGTGGTCGACGGCTGCCCGCCGGGGATGGAGCTCTCCGAGGCCGACATCCAGCCCGAGCTAGACCGGCGGCGCCCGGGCACCTCGCGCCATGTCACGCAGCGCAACGAGCCCGACGCGGTCGAGATCCTCTCCGGGGTGTTCGAGGGCAAGACCACCGGCACGCCGATCGCGCTCCTGATCCGCAACACCGATCAGCGCAGCAAGGACTACGGCAACCTGCTCAACACCTTCCGCCCGGGTCACGCGGACTACACCTACCTGCACAAGTACGGCTTGCGCGACCCGCGCGGCGGCGGGCGCGCGTCGGCGCGGCTGACGGCACCGACCGTCGCGGCCGCGGCGATCGCGCGCAAGTGGCTGAGGCTGCAGTACGGCACGAGCTTCGTCGGCTGGATGAGCCGGATCGGCGAGATCGACGTCCCGTTCGAGTCGGCCGAGCACATCCCGAACAACCCGTTCTTCGCCGCGAATGCGAGCGACATCCCGCGTCTCGAGGCGTACATGGACGAGCTGCGCAAGGCCGGCGACAGCTGCGGCGCGCAGATCGACGTGGTCGCGAAGAACGTGCCGGTGGGCCTGGGCGAGCCGCTGTACGACAAGCTCGACGCCGACATCGCCTACGCGATGATGGGCATCAACGCGGTGAAGGGCGTCGAGATCGGCGCCGGGTTCGCGAGCGTCGCCCAGCGCGGCAGCACCCACGGCGATGCGCTGACGCCCGAGGGCTTCGTCGGCAACAACGCCGGCGGCGTGCTGGGCGGCATCTCGACCGGGCAGGACATCACCGTGCGCATCGCGATCAAGCCGACCAGCTCGATACGCACGCCGCGGCCGTCGATCGATCTGGCCGGCCAGGCGACCACGGTCGAGACCTTCGGTCGCCACGATCCCTGCGTGGGCATACGCGCAACGCCGATCGCCGAGGCGATGCTCGCGCTGGTGCTGATGGACCACGCGCTGCGGCACCGTGCGCAATGCGGCGACGTGCGCGTCGCGACGCCGCCGATCGCCGGGCCTCGCCGATGATGCGGATGACGGTTCGATGACGCCGGCGGCGGCGTGCGAGCCGCCTCGGGGTTCCAGCGGCGGGTCGGCCGGCGTAGCATTCTGACCCCCACAATCTGCAGTCTGTCGCACGCCGGGGCTACGGCGTAGCGTGCGTGCCTACACTCGCAGGCCAGCAGAACAACACTTCAGGAAAGGAAGCCTATGCGCAAGCAATGGCTTGTCGTCGCAAGCGTCGCGACCATCGTTGTGGCGATTGCGGCGGCGGTCGTCGCCGTCCGCGCCAAAAGCAGCGACGGCTCCGACGGCAAGGGCAAGAAAGCGGAGGTCGCGCTCGAGTTTGCGCCGACCGAGGTCGTCAAGCCGGTGCTCGCGGCGATGCCCGAGCGCGTCGAGTTCTCCGGGCCCCTGATGGCGCCGCGGACCGCGGTCGTGCGGGCCAAGGCGAACGGCACGCTGCTGACGCTCGCGGTGGCCGAGGGCAGCCGCGTCAGGGCCGGGCAGGCGCTCGGCACGATCGACCTGTCCGACCTGGAAAGCCGCGTCGCCGAGCGCGCCGCGATGGTCGATTCGGCCAAGGCGAAGCTGGTCGAGGCCGAGCGCTCGCACCGCGCGAACGAGGACCTGGCGCGCCAGAAGTTCATCTCCGAGACCGCACTCGAGACCTCGCGGGCGACGCTGGACGCGGCGCGTGCGCAGCTCAAGTCGGCGCAGGCCCAACTCGCGAGCATGACGGTGGGCATGCGCGAGGCCGCGCTGATTGCGCCGATCGCCGGCGTGGTCGGCAAGCGCAACGTCGTGCCCGGGGAGAAGGTCAGCACCGAGCAGGAGCTGATGACGGTGGTCGATTTGTCGACGCTGGAGCTGGCCGGCGTGGTCGGCACGCACCAGGTCTCGATGCTGAAAGCGGGGCAGAAGCTCGCGGTGCGGGTCGAAGGCGCGCCAGATCCGGTCGAGGGCCGGATCGACCGGATCGCGCCGCAGGCCGAGCCGGGCACGCGCGGCATCCGCGTCGTCGTCGTGCTCGCGAACCCGAACGAGGTGTTCCGCGCCGGGCAGTACGCGAGTGCGATCGTGACGCTGGACGACATGAAGGAACGCTTGACGATCCCGCTGTCCGCGGTGGCGCAGACCTCCGGGCAAGACTACGTCTGGACGCTCGAGAAAGGCTTGCTGGTGCGGCGCATCGTGATCACCGGCCGGCGCGACGTGGTCGCCGGTCGGGTCGAGGTCACGCAGGGGCTGACGGCCGATCTGCAGGTCCTGGGCGCGCGCTTCGACAACCTGAAGGAAGGCGCGCCGGCACGGGTCGCCGCGAAGGGCGCCTCGGGCAACGACATGCCGGCCGCGCAGGCCGAGCCGGCGTCGGCGAAGAAGGCGTCGTAGCACCATGTGGTTCACCCGCGTCTCGATCAACAACCCGGTCTTCGCGACCATGGTGATGGCCGCGCTGTGCGTGCTGGGACTGTTCTCGTACAGCCAGCTGCGCGTCGAGCGCCTACCGGATGTGACGCCGCCCATCGTGTTCGTCAGCGTCGCCTACCCGGGCGCATCGCCCGAGGCGATCGAGACCGAGCTGACCCGGCCGATCGAGCTCGGGCTGAATGGCATCGCCGGCGTCAAGATGATCCGCTCGAACAGCGTCGAGGGGCGCAGCGAGACGGTCGTCGAGTTCTCGCTCGATGCCGACATGAACCGCGCGGTGCAGGATGTGCGCGACAAGGTCTCGGCACTGCAGCCGTCGTTCCCGCGCGATGCCAAGAGCCCGTTCGTCTCGCGCTTCGACGGCGAGAACGCACAGCCCACCGCGAACCTCGCGCTGATCGCACGCGATCGCAGCGCGCGCGAGCTGTCGCTGATCGCCGACCAGGACGTGCGCAAGCGGCTGGAACGCGTGGCCGGCGTCGCGCGCGTCGACGTCAGCGGGATGACGGTGCGGCAGGTGCGAATTGACCTCGACCCGCAGCGCCTGCGCGCCAACCAGCTGACGCCGGCCGACGTGTCGGCGGCGCTGCAGAGCGCCAACGCCGACGTGCCGGTAGGCCTGCTCAGCAGCGCGAAGGAAGACGCACTGGTGCGCGTCGAAGGCAAGATGCGCGATGCGAAGGCGTTCGGCGACGTCGTCGTCGCGAACCGTGGCGGATTGCCGATTCGGCTCGCCGACCTGGGCCAGCTGGTCGAACGCGAGCGCGAGCCTGATTCGCTGTCGCGCGTCGACGGCGTGCCGGCGATCGCGTTCCGGGTCTACAAGCAGCAGGACGCGAACATCGTGCTGACCGGCGAGGGGATTCAGCGGGCCGCTGAGGAGCTGCGGCAGGCGCTGCCGCCGGGCGTCGAGCTGCGCATGGTGTACGACGACAGCGCCTGGGTGAAGGACTCGCTGTCCGGCGTCAAGCGCACGCTGATCGAGGGTGCGCTGCTGACGGTCGCGATCGTGTTCCTGTTCCTGCACAGCTGGCGCAGCACGGTGATCACCGGGCTTACGCTGCCGATCGCGGTGATCTCGGCATTCATCGCGGTGTACCTGTTCGGTTTCACGCTGAACTTCATGACGATGATGGCTCTGAGCCTGTGCATCGGCCTGCTGATCGACGATGCGATCGTCGTGCGCGAGAACATCGTGCGCCACGTGCACATGGGCAAGGACCATGCCGCGGCCGCGCGCGACGGCACCGAGGAGATCGGCCTCGCGGTGATGGCGACGACCTTCGCGATCTGTGCGGTGTTCGTGCCGGTCGCGTTCATGAAGGGGCTGATCGGCAAGTTCTTTTTCCCGTTCGGCATCACGGTCGCGGTCGCGGTGCTGGTCAGCCTGTTCGTCAGCTTCACGCTGGACCCGATGCTCTCCAGCATCTGGAAGGACCCGCCGAGCAAGCTGATCCAGCTGCCGGTCATCGGCCACCTGATGCGCGCGACCGACCGGCTGCTCGATGCGATGCACGGCCTCTACGAGGTCACGATTCGCTGGATCTTCTCGGGGCGGCGCTACCGCATGCTGCTGTTGCCGCTGCCGGCGTACGGTCACCCGTTCGATGCGAACGGCCGGCGCGATACGGCGCAGCCGCGCGGCTGGCGCATCGCGACCGTGACGCCACGTGCGCTGGTGCTGCTGGCCGGCGTCGCGAGTTTCGCCGGCGCCATCGCGCTCGCGCCGCTGGTCGGCACCGAGTTCATCCCCGAGTCGGACAACAGCTACATCCAGATCAACGTGCGCATGCCGGTG
>DATCSE010000412.1:0-7167 GCA_036568605.1 Burkholderiaceae bacterium
AGATTGTGCTGCGTGGGCACGACATCGATCTGTCGAAGCTGCCGGTGCAGACCTGCTGGCCGGGCGAGCCCGCGCCGCTGATCACCTGGCCGCTGGTGGTGACCAGGGGCCCGACCGACGCGCGCGAGGACAATTTCAATCTCGGCATCTACCGTATGCAGGTGCTGTCGAAGAACCAGACGATCATGCGCTGGCTCAAGCATCGCGGCGGAGCGCAGCACCACCAGCGCTGGGGCCAGACCACGCCAAAGCCCCTGCCTGCCGCGGCGGTGATCGGCGCCGATCCCGGGACGATCCTGGCGGCGGTGACGCCGGTGCCCGACACGTTCTCCGAATACCAGTTCGCCGGGCTGCTGCGCGGCAGCCGCACCGAGGTCGCCGACTCCGGTGTCGGCGATGCCGGCGTGATGCTGCAGGTGCCGGCCCATGCCGAGATCGCGCTCGAGGGCCACATCCCGCCGGCCGAGCCGGGCTTCGAAGGCGTGAGCGCGCTGGGCGTCAAGCTGAAGGAGATCAACGGCTACCTGCATGCGCTGGAGGGCCCGTTCGGCGACCACACCGGCTATTACAACGAGCAGGACTGGTTCCCGGTGTTCGAGATCGGCCGCCTGACCCATCGCCGCGAGCCGATCTACCACTCGACCTACACCGGCAAGCCGCCGGACGAGCCGGCGGTGCTCGGCGTCGCGCTGAACGAAGTGTTCGTGCCCATCCTGCAGAAGCAGTTTCCCGAGATCGTCGACTTCTATCTGCCGCCCGAAGGCTGCAGCTACCGGATGGCGGTCATCAGCATCCGCAAGAGCTACCCGGGCCATGCAAAGCGGCTGATGTTCGGGCTCTGGAGCTTCCTGCGCCAGTTCATGTACACCAAGTTCATCGTCGTGACCGACGACGACGTGGACATCCGCGACTGGCGCGACGTGATCTGGGCGATCACGACCCGCGTCGATCCGGTGCGCGACACCACGCTGGTCGGCGAGACGCCGATCGACTACCTCGATTTCGCCTCGCCGGTCAGCGGCCTGGGCGGCAAGATGGGGCTGGACGCGACCAGCAAGTGGCCCGGGGAGACATCGCGCGAATGGGGCCGCACGATCCGCATGGAGGCGCAGGCCGGGGAGCGCGCCGCGGCGATCGTCGAGCGCCTGCTGGGCGCCGGGGAGATCACGAAAGGCGCCAGCTGACAAGAGGATACGTGCTGAGCGCTCGAGCGCTTGAATCGCGGCCGCATCTGACCTAAGTTTGGAAGGCCTGCATGCAGGCAACCCAACCGACGCAGTCCCTGCGTCATAGGGGCCCTGGACCTCTTTCCTCCAGAACCCCGAACGGTGGCGCAAGCCACCCGCCCCTCCCGCCGAAAGGCCGCGGAGGGGTTCGTCTTTCTGGGTGCCCGGCTACCGCTTCGACGGATCGCGCTTCGGCTTGCCGTGCGCTTTCTCGTACTTCGCCCAGTAGCGGAACTCGTCCTCGTGAACCTCGATGTCGAGTTCGTCGACACGCATGCGCATGCGCTCCTGCGCGTCGGCCACGCCGCGGTTGTACAGGCTGGGGCCTATCTCTTCGAGGATGTAGTTCAGCAGCGCACCGGCCTGGATGTTGCCGATGCGCTGCTCGAGGTGCTGTTCGAAGTACCGCTCGATCGAGGCGATGGCATCGGCGCGCTGGGTCTTGTCGAGTTCGACGGTCATGCGTGTTCGATCAGTCGCGTGGCGGTGGGCGGCCTAACGCCGGCGCGCCTTCGCGGCCGGCGCTGCGTCCGCCGCGCTGCCGCCCGAGCGCAGGCCTTCGGACATCCCGATCAGCACCCCGCTGACCATCGCCGCGTACCCGTCGAGCAGCGCCTGCGCGGTGCGCAGGCCGGCAGTCCGGCCATCGCGCAGCACGGTCTGTGCCTGCGACAACAGCTGCTCGACCGTCTGGCTGGCCTGCGCGCCGGTTTCGCTGCCCTTGATCTTCATCGCCTGGAGCGCCTGTTCCCACGGCCCTTGCAGCGCGCCGCCGGCACCCTGCGCGGCCTTGCCGACCGTCTTGAAGAACACGTCCTCCATCTTCTCGATGTTGTCGAGCGCGTCCTTCAGCGGCTTTTCCTGCAGCGCGGCGCCTTGCGAGACGAACTGCTGCAGCGCCTTGTGGTTGGCTTCGACCGCCTGCAGCAGCGCGCCGTCCATGCCGGCCAGCGCCTTGCCGAGCAGCGCTTCGACGTCGACCGCCGGCGCAACGTTCTTCGCCGCACCGGCAGTGGCCGCGTCGGTCACCGACTTCAGCACCTTCTTGATGTTGTCCAGCGTCAGCTCGCGGCCCTGCAGCGCCTTCAGCGTCGCCTCGCGGACGGCCTTGCGCAGCGCATCGCCCTGCTTGGCGGTCGCCTCCGAGAACATCTGGATCAGCGCGTCCTGGTCGATGCCGGCCTTGATCATCGGTCGTCTCCTCGTGGTCGTCTCGTCGGGGATGCGGGGTTGCTGCGCCGTGCGCCGGTCACTGCATGTGCTGGCCGCCGTTGATCGCGATGTTCGCGCCAGTCAGGAACGCCGCTTCCTCCGAGGCGAGGTAGATCACGAGCCCGGCCACCTCCTCGGGCTTGCCGAGCCGGCCGACCGGGATCTGCGGCAGGATCTTCGTGTTCAGCACGTCCTCGGGAATCGCGGTGACCATCTTGGTGCCGATGTAGCCCGGCGAGATCGTGTTCACGGTCACGCCCTTGCGCGCGACCTCGAGCGCCAGTGCCTTCGTGAAGCCGTGCACCCCGGCCTTCGCGGCCGAGTAGTTGGTCTGCCCGAATGCGCCCTTGCTGCCGTTGACCGACGAGACGTTGATGATGCGGCCCCAGCCGCGCTCGACCATGCCGTCGGCAACCTGCTTGGTCATGTTGAACAGGCTGTCGAGGTTGGTGCGCAGCACCGCGTCCCAGTTGACCTTGTCCATCTTCTTGAAGGTCATGTCGCGCGTGATGCCGGCGTTGTTGACCAGCACGTCGACCGCGCCCAGCTTCTTCTGCACCTGGTCGACGGCCTTCGCGCAGGAGTCGATGTCGCAGACGTCGCACGGCACCGCGAACATCGTGTAGCCGCGGCCCTCCATCTCGGCCAGCCACTCCTTGTACTTGGTGTTGCCGGGCGAGTAGGTCACCGCGACCTTGTAGCCGGCGTCGGCCATCTTGGTGGAGATCGTCTCGCCCAGTCCACCCATCCCGCCGGTGACCAGGACCACTCGTTGCTGCGTTGCTGCCATTTGGATCTCTCCTCTGTTGACGACTGTGTTGGGGGCGGGTGATTGAGACCGATGGAATCAGCGTGCGGCCGTGGCCGGCATGCGCGCTTCGGTTTGATCGAGCTCGGCCTCGGGCTCTTCGGATTCGGTGCTGCTCGTGTTGTTCAGCTCGCGCGCGAGGCGTTCCCTGTCGAGATCGCCGGTCCAGCGGGCGACGACCAGCGTCGCGACGCCGTTGCCGATCAGGTTGGTCAGCGCGCGCGCCTCGGACATGAAACGGTCGATGCCGAGGATCAGCGCGAGCCCGGCCACCGGCACGTTGCCGACCGCCGACAGCGTCGCGGCCAGCACGATGAAGCCGCTGCCGGTCACGCCGGCCGCGCCCTTGGAGGTCAGCAGCAGCACGAGCAGCAGCGTGATCTGGTGCGTGATGTCCAGCGGCGTGTTCGTCGCCTGCGCGATGAACACCGCCGCCATCGTCAGGTAGATCGAGGTGCCGTCCAGGTTGAACGAATAGCCGGTCGGGATCACCAGCCCGACAACCGACTTCTTCGCGCCCAGGTTCTCCATCTTCGCCATCATGCGCGGCAGCACCGACTCGCTCGACGAGGTGCCCAGCACGATCAGCAGTTCCTCCTTGATGTACTTGATGAACTTCCAGATCGAGAAGCCGGCCAGGTACGCGATCAGCCCGAGCACGACGAAGATGAAGATCAGGCAGGTCGCGTAGAACGTGCCCATCAGCTTGCCCAGCGAGAACAGCGAGGCGATGCCGTACTTGCCGATCGTGAACGCCATCGCGCCGAACGCGCCGATCGGGGCGACGCGCATGATCATCCCGACGATGCCGAACAGCACGTGCGAGAACTTCTCGATGAAGTCGAACACCGGCGTGCCGCGCCCGCCGAAGCGGTGCAGCGCAAAGCCGAACAGGACCGCGAACAGCAGCACCTGCAGGATCTCGCCCTGGGCGAACGCGTCGACCACCGTGTTCGGGATCACGTGCAGCAGGAAGTCCACCGTCGAGCCCATCTGCCCGGGCTTGGTGTAGGCGGCGATGCCCTTGGTGTCTATCGTCTTCGGGTCGACGTTCATGCCGACGCCCGGCTGCACGAGGTTGACGATCACGAGCCCGACGATCAGCGCGATCGAGCTGACGATCTCGAAGTACAGCAACGCGAGGCCGCCGGTCTTGCCGACCTTCTTCATGTCCTCCATGCCGGCGATGCCGACCACGACGGTGCAGAAGATGATGGGCGCGATGATCATCTTGATCAGCTTGATGAAGCCGTCGCCCAGCGGCTTCATCGCCTCGCCGGTGGCCGGCCAGAAGTGGCCGAGGAGCACGCCGATCACGATGGCCGTGATGACCTGCAGGTACAGCGACTTGTACCAAGGCTTGCGCACCGGGTTCGCATCCATCTCGAGTCGTCTCCGCTTCGACTTCCTTGTTCGTGACAGCGCACGGGCGGATGCCACTTGGCCTGCGCAGCACCGAGGTGGCCGTTGCAGTGTTACCGCGGCGACAAAGCCTACGCAATAGGTGCTACGCGAAGTTCGTCGATTCCCCGACATGCAAGCTGTACCCGTTTGTTATCGCTGGACTTGCAACGCGGTGCATAGCGGTGGCCCGAACGCGTGATGTCCGAGGCTTCTTGATGTCCCGGGAAAGAGCTACTAAGATATATCTCACATACAACTTCCAAGGATGGACAATGTTTGGATTTCATCGACACCACGCGGCGTTCGGCGCCGGCCCTTGCGGTCGCGCGTACCTTCACGAGCGCGGGGCATATGACGAGGAGTACGGCATGTTCGGACACCACCGCGGTGGCCGCCACGGCGAAGGCATGATGCGCGGCATGGGCGGGCGCACGCGCCTGTTCGGCCAGGGCGATCTGCGACTGGTCGTGCTGGCGCTGCTGCAGGAGCGGCCGCGCCACGGCTACGAGGTGATCAAGGCGATCGAAGAGCGCGTCGGCGGCGACTACAGCCCGAGCCCCGGCGTGATCTACCCGACGCTGACCCTGCTGGTCGACCTCGGCCACGCGCAGATCAGCGCCGAGCAGCAGGGCGAGCGCAAGCAGTACGCGATCACGCCCGAAGGCGAGGCCTTCCTGGCCGAGAACAAGGCGGCGCTGGATGCGGTGCTCGAGCGGCTCGACCGTGCGGCGCGGCCCGGCCATGCGATGCGCGCGCCCGAGGTGCAGCGCGCGCTGCAGAACTTCCGCATGGCGCTGCACCTGCGGCTGTCCAAGGGCTCGCTGAGCAATGCGCAGATCCGCGCGATCGCCGATGCGATCGACCAGGCGGCCGTCGCGATCGAGCGCAGCTGAGTCTTGCCCCTCGAGGGGTCAGCGCTTTGCCGAGACGAGCACCGGCTCGTCGCGATACCACTGCGGGAACATCGCCTTCAAGTTCGCGATCTTCGGCAGGTCGTAGTGCGCGATGTACGGAGAGTCGGGATGCAGCGTCGCATAGTCCTGGTGGCTGTCCTCCGCGGCGTAGAAGCCGTTCAGCGGCTCCAGCCGCGTCACGATGCGGCCGCGGAACGCGCGGGCGGCGTCGAGCTGCGCGATGTACGCGGCGGCCTGCTGCTGCTGCACGGCATCGGCATAGAACACCGCCGAGCGGTACTGGCTGCCCACGTCCGGGCCTTGCCGGTCGAGCTGGGTCGGGTCGTGCACGACCGAGAAGAAGATCTGCAGCAGTTGCCCGTACGAGATGCGGCGCGGATCGTAGGTGACCTGGACGGCCTCGGCATGCCCCGTCATGCCCGAGCTGACGAGCAGGTAGCGCGCCGTGCCGGCCTTGCCGCCGGCGTAGCCCGAGACGGCCTTCAGCACGCCCGTCGTGTGCTGGAACACCCCTTGCACGCCCCAGAAGCAGCCGCCGGCGAACACGACCGTGCGCGACTCGCCGGACTCGGCCGCGGCCGCGAAGTTCGGCGCCGGCAGCCGCGTGGCCGACTCACCGGCCGCTTGTGCGCCGGTCCATGGCCACGTGGTCAGCGCGGCGGCGCCGGCTGCCGCAAACCCCAGGCCGACCAGCCACCAGCGGCGTGTCGTTCTCGTGATCGAAGGGCCCATCGCAAACTCCTGCAGCACGATTGGCATGTCGGGCCGATGACGAAGATTCTTACAACGCGCGAGAGGGCGTGACGCCGGCGCGCCGAGTTCTAATGCACCCCACTGCCGGTGCCCGAGTCCGATGCGAACGCTGGGACCGGGCGCCATCCATTTGGAGCTCCCGATGTCCGACAGTTCCCACCCCGACACGCTGAACGAGTCGCCCAAGATCGATCTGACGACCCGGCGCCACCAGATGTTCCCGGTGCTCAACGAGACCGAGATCGCGCGCATCTCGCGTTTCGGCACCGTGCAGCGCTACCCGTGCGGCACGCGCCTGTTCGCAGCCGGCCAGCCGGGGCCCGGCATGTTCGTCGTGCTCAAGGGCATCGTCGCGATCAGCCAGCGCGACGGGTTGGGCCATGTCGTGCCCATCGTGCGCGAAGGGCCGGGCGAGTTCCTCGCCGAGGTCGGGCAGCTGTCCGGCCGGCCGGCGCTGGTCGACGGCGACGCCGAGGAAGACGTGGAGGCGCTGCTGATCCCGCCGCCGCAACTGCGTGCCTTGCTGATCGCCGAGGCCGACCTGGGCGAGCGCATCGTGCGCGCGCTGATCCTGCGCCGCGTCGCGCTGATCGAGCAGGGGGCCAGCGGCGCGGTGCTGATCGGCTGCCCGAATTCGCCCGACGTGCTGCGGTTGCGCAACTTCCTGCGCCGCAACGGCCAGCCGCACCATGTCGTCGATGCCGATCACGATCCCGATGCGCGCGCGCTGCTCGACCAGTACCGCGACTCGGAAGTGCTGGTCGTCTGCCCCGACGGCTCGGTGCTCGACAACCCGGGCGAGGACGAGCTCGGGCGCTGCCTGGGCATGGTCGACACGGTGGATCACGAC
>DATCSE010000413.1:0-5069 GCA_036568605.1 Burkholderiaceae bacterium
GGACAGCACTCGGTGCCCGAGCACAGCTCCACGGCGGCCAGCTCGGCAAACACCGTCGGGCGCATCGCGGCGACCAGCGGCCGACAGTTCGCGCAGTCCTCGTGCGGAATCGAATGGTGCGCACAAAACACGATGAGCTCCGGGGTGATTCGCCTGCCGTTATCTTCTCGCGCCGGCAATGGCAGCCATGCGTCGAAAAGAGCGGGGATAGCGCCCCCAAATCGTCGCCGCGCGACTTGGTCAACCCCTAGGTTCCACGAACCCTGACCCTGTCAGGCCTTACAGGTGTGCGGGCGGTCACGCTCGCGTAGAGTCGGCCGCACAGGTCGTACCCCCATGAAGCCCATCAGGCTGTTGTTGATCGATGCGGCTGATTCCACGCCGCCCTATCTCCCGCTGGAACTGCTCCCGGACGGTCAGGACACGCTCATCGAGCATGCCGCGACCGAGCGGGCCATCGAGTTGACGCTGCGTTGGCTGGAGCCGGACGTCGTGCTGTCCGAGTTCGGCGTCGCGACCCCGCAGGGGCGGCAGGCGCTGGACCTGGTGCAGCGGCTGCGGCCCGACATCCCGCTGATCCTGCTCAGCGACGAGCGCGACGAGCAGCTCGAGATCGAGGCGCTGCGGCGCGGTTCGTTCGATTGCGTGCCCAAGCACGACAAGGCCCGGCTGCTCGCCGTGCTGACGCACGCGCTGAGCGTGACCCGCGAGCGGCGCTTTCGCGCCGAGATCGAGCGCGCCTGGCAGGAGAGCGAGCTGCGCTTCCGCCTCTTCATGGAACACATGCCTGGCGCGGTTTACACCAAGGACCTCGCGGGCCGTTTCACGTACGTCAATTCGGTTGCGAAGCGTGTGATCGGGCTTCCCGCCGGCGAGATCATCGGCAAGACTCTGCACCAGCTCTATCCCTCGGCGGTGGCCGATACGCTGGCCGCGAACGACGATCGCGCGCTGAAGGTGCGGCAGCCGATCGAGGCCCTGGAGCGGCTGGAGACGCCGGACGGGCCGCGCGTCTTCCGCAGCATCAAGTTCCCGATCATCGGGATGGACGGACAGGCCACGATGACCGGCGGCTTCTCGGTCGACATGACCGAGGCCGACTCGATTCGACAGCCTCTCGCGCACGACCACCAGACAGGAGAACCATGACCGACCCGCTGCAACAGAGCGCATCACAGGCACTGATGCAGGCGATGGGGCTGAGCGAAGCCGCCGTCGAGCGCCGCAAGAAAATCGTCAATCTGGAGCCCGCGGACCTGACCCGCATCGCACAGATCAAGGATCTCGTGACGAACATCGCGGAAGATTGCGTCGTCACTTTCTTCAACCACCTGGCCGGCCTGGAGGAAGCACGCCCGCTGCTGGCGAGCCGCGCGCTGGCCGAGAGGGCGCGCCAGCTCAAGAAGGAGCACCTGGTCGCGATGGTGCAGGGCGACTATGGCCTGCGGTACGTCGAACAGCGCCTCGAGCTCGGCACGCTGTACGCCCGCGCGGGGCTGGACAACTGCACCTTCCTCGGCGCGTTCCACCAGATGCTGCGGCACATCGGCAACGCGGTGATGGCGCGGTCCGGAATGGCGGCCGACGGCGCCTTCGAGAGCTTCATGTCGCTGAAGAAGATTGCCTTCTTCGACCTCGGCATCATCGTCGACGTCCTCGTGTTCGAGCGCGAACGGGTGATCCGCCAGCAGCAGGACGCGATCCGCGAGCTGTCGACGCCGGTGCTGCAGCTCCGCGACCGACTGCTGCTGCTGCCTATCGTCGGCATCATCGACACGCAGCGCGCGCGGCTGATCACCGAGAGCCTGCTGCGCGCGATTCGGACGAATCGCGCGAAGGTCGTCGTGATGGATGTCACCGGCGTCGTGACGATCGACTCCAAGGTCGCGAACCACCTGCTGCAGACGGTCGCCGCCGCGCGGCTGATGGGCGCGCAGGTGGTCGTGACCGGCCTCTCGCCGGACGTCGCGCAGTCGCTGGTGATGCTGGGCATCGAGCTGTCCCAGCTCAACACCGTGGGCGACCTGCAAGGCGGGCTCGAGGAGGCGGATCGGATCCTCGGCCATCGCGCGCTGCCGGATGCGGCCGACGTCGTCATGTCGTCGCCGCGTTGGGCGGAGTAGCGCGGTGGCGGTTCCCATCCTGAAGCAAGGTGATGTGCTCATCGCGTCGATTCAGTCGGCACTGTCGGACCAGGATCTGGTCCAGCTGCGCGACGACCTCGCCGTGCAGATCGGCCGCTTCCGCAGCCGCGGCGTCGTCATCGACCTGACCGCCCTCGACGTGCTGGATTCGTTCGCGACCCGCACGCTGCGGTCGATCGCGTACGCGGCGCGGCTGCGCGGCGCGAACACGGTGGTGGTCGGCATCCAGCCCGAGGTCGCGTTCGCGATGGTGCAGCTCGGCTTGGCGCTGGAAGACGTGGCCACCGCCCTGGACCTCGAAGAAGCACTGGCCGAGCTGAACCGAATGAACAAGCAGCACAAGCAGCAGCGTGATCACCGTGTCCGATGACATGAGCATCGCGATCGCGAACGAGGCGGACATCGTCACCGCCCGCCAGCGCGGGCGGGAGCTGGCCGCGACGCTGGGCTTCTCCCGCACGGACCAGACGATGATCGCGCTGGCGATCTCCGAGATCGCCCGCAACATCGTCAGCTATGCGCAGCGCGGCCGGGTCATGCTGCGCCGGGTGGACGAAGGCAATCGCCGCGGCGTCGAGGTCATCGCCGAAGACCAGGGTCCAGGCATCGCCGACATCGAGCTGGCGATGCGCGACGGCTACTCGACGGCCCGCAGCCTGGGCGTCGGGCTGCCGGGCACGAAGCGCGTGATGGACGAGTTCGAGCTGGTCTCGGCACCGGGCCGGGGCACGACCGTCACGATGAAGAAATGGCTGCGGTAGACCGGGATCGTTCCTCGATGCACGGCTCTGCGGTAGCCGCATGGGGATGGGCCGGCCGCGCGCTCGAAGAGGTGTCCGGCGACCTGCACGTGGTCGTTCCGTTCGACGGCGGCATGCTGGTGGCGTTGATCGACGCGCTGGGGCATGGCCCGGAAGCCGAGGCCGCGGCGCGTGCGGCCGTCCCCATCCTCCAGGCCCACGCGGGCGAGCCGGTGGTGACGCTCGTGCAGCGCTGTCACGAAGGCCTGCAGAAGACGCGCGGCGCCGCGATGAGCCTCGCATCGTTCGATGCGCTCGCCGCGACGCTGACCTGGGCCGGCGTCGGCAACGTCGATGCCGCGCTGCTGCGCAGCGGCGGCGCAACCGGACACGCGAACCCGGCCATCGTGCCGCGCGGCGGGGTGGTCGGTTATCGGCTCCCGACGCTGCACGCCCAGACGCTGCCCGTGTCGCGCGGCGACACCCTGATCATGGCGACCGACGGGATCGCCAGCGGCTTCACGACCGGCCTGGCGATTGACCACGAGCCGCAGGAGATCGCCGAAGAGATCCTCGCGCGCTTCGCCAGGGGCACCGACGATGCGCATGTCGTCGTCGCGCGGTACCTGGGGGGCGGCTCGTGAGCGGGCATCGGTTCGAGCACGAATACGTCGCCATCCTCGAGGCCTACCTGCAGGCCGAGGACGAGACGGCGCTGAGCCGCGCCTACGAACTGGGCCGGCAGGCGATCGTCGCGGGGCTGGGCGTGCTGGACATGGCGCTGCTGCACCGCGCCGCGATCGCCCGGCTGGTTCTGCCCGCGCCGGCTAGCGACGCGCATCGGCTCGTCGACCTCGCGGCCGAGGTCTTCAACGAGCTGCTCGCGCCGTTCGAGATGTCGTTCCGCGGCTATCGGGAGGCCAACGAGGAGCTGCAGCGCCTGAACCAGACGCTGACGCAGCAGAAGGAGGCGGCCGAGATCACGAACCGCGAGCTCGAGTCGTTCAGCTATTCGGTCTCGCACGACCTGCGCTCCCCGCTGCGCAGCATCGACGGGTTCAGCGAGCTGCTGCTCGAGGACTTCGCATCGGCGCTCGACGAACGCGGCCGTAAATACCTGCGCAACGTGCGCGAAGCGGCGCAGCACATGGCGCAGCTGATCGACGACCTGCTGGCGCTGTCGCGCGTCAAGCTCACCGAGATCCATCGCGGCGAGGTCGACCTGAGCGCGCTCGCCGGCCGCATTGCCGAGCGCTTGCGCAGCGCGGCGCCGGGGCGCAGCGGCGGCTTCGCGATCCAGGGCGGCGTGCGCGCGAACGGCGACGCGAACCTGCTGGCCGTGCTGCTCGAGAACCTGCTCGGCAACGCCTGGAAGTTCACGTCGAAACGCCCGCACGCCGAGATCTGCTTCGCCTGCGAACTTCGTGACGGCGTGCCGACCTACTCGATCCGCGACAACGGCGCTGGCTTCAGCATGACCCATGCGTCGCGACTGTTCGCGGCGTTCCAGCGCCTGCATCCGTCCAGCGAATTCGAGGGCACCGGGATCGGGCTCGCGATCGTCCAGCGCGTGGTCCACCGTCACGACGGACGGGTCTGGGCCGAAGGCCAGGTGGATCACGGCGCGACGTTCTACTTCACGCTGGGCGAGAAGCCGCACGCGTGACGACGATGCGATCGGCACTGCGCGATCACGCGAAGTTCCTGACCCGCCTCGACATCCGCGACGAGACCGACCTGGTCGCCGCGCGGCGCTGCACCCGCGAATTGGCGGCACGCCAGGGCCTGTCCGCAGCCGAATCCGAAGCGCTCGCGACGGCGGTCACCGAGATCGCGCGCAACATCGTGGTCCACGCCGGCCACGGCGAGATGCGCTTCGGCATCGTCGACCACCCCTCCCGGCGTGGCGTGGTCGTGATCGCGCATGACACGGGAGCGGGCATCCCGTGCGTGGCCGACGCGATGCAGGACGGCTACTCGACCCGCGGCAGCCTGGGCTACGGGCTGCCCGGCGCGCGGCGGCTCGTCGACGAATTCGAGATCGAATCGACGGTGGGCACGGGGACCACCGTCACGCTGTGCAAGTGGGCACTGGCGGCGGCGCGCTGAACCTTCCTGGCATGGCGATCCGGGTCGCGGGGACCGGCATCGCCTGAGCAGCCCGGCGCGCCGGGCAATCCACCAC
>DATCSE010000414.1:0-3533 GCA_036568605.1 Burkholderiaceae bacterium
TTCCAGAACCACTCGCTGCTGCCGTGGCTGAGCTGCTTCGACAACGTGCATCTGGCGGTCGAGCGCGTGTTCGGCGCGAGCGAATCTCGCGCGCAGGTCAACGAGCGCACGAAGGCGGCGTTGGAGCTGGTCGGCATGGGGCACGCGCTGGCCAAGCGGCCGCACGAGATCTCGGGCGGCATGAAGCAGCGCGTCGGCATCGCGCGGGCGCTCGCGATGGAGCCCAAGGTGCTGCTGATGGACGAGCCGTTCGGCGCGCTGGACGCGCTGACCCGCGCGAAGCTGCAGGACGAGCTGCTGAAGATCGTGGCGCGCACGAAGAGCACGGTCGTGATGGTCACGCACGATGTCGACGAGGCGGTGCTGCTCTCGGACCGCATCGTGATGATGACCAACGGACCGGCCGCCACCATCGGCGAGATCCTCGCAGTCGACCTGCCGCGCCCGCGCAACCGCATCGAGCTGGCCGAGGATGCGCGCTACGTGCACTACCGCAAGGAGGTGCTGGACTTCCTGTACACGCGGCAGGGCCACGTCGAGGCTGCTGCGGCTTGACGCACCGCGGTGAGGTCAGGACATGACCCTGCCGTTCGCGCTGTGCAGGTTCCCCATCTCCGTTCGCGCTGAGCACGTTCGCCCCTCCGTTCGCGCTGAGGTATCGAAGCGCTGCCACGAGGGCTTCGATTCGCGCAGCGAACCCTGGCCCGAGCTTGTCGAAGGCTCAGCCCGAACGGGAGAGGAAGCCCGAACGGGAGAGTGGATCTCAGGACATCACGACCTGCAGGCTATGTTCGTACGAGGCGGTGAGCGCATCGAACGCGTCGACCAGCGAGTCGCTGGCGCGCACGAGCTGACTGCGGCCCTCGGCGCGGTCGACCGCAGCAACACCGCGCATGAGCTGCAGCCACTCGTCGCGCGCCGCGGCCAGCCCGGCCCGGATCTCGGGCGAGCTCAGCGGCGCGTGCTCGAGCTCGGCGAGGACGACTTCGAATTCCCTCATCGTCGGCGCAAGCCGCTCGCGCCACGGCCCGCCGGGCAGCATCGCACCGAGCAGCGCATCCTTGGCCAGGCGCTGCACGCGCATGCGCTGGCGGCCGCACAGGTTGACGATGCGCAGCGCGCGGCGTGCGCCGCTGGCTTCGAGCGCGGTGGTCAATGCATCGGCGGCATCGAGCAGCGCCTCGGCGCGAACGTCGATGTCGGCCAGCGTCTCGCCGCTCAGGCGCGGTGCCAGCGCCGCCTCGAGCGAGCGCCACGACGCCTGCACGTGCTCGAGCGCCCGCCCCGCCGCGGCATCGAGCGCAAGGCCGGCGAGATGTTCGAGCGTCTGCCGGACCCGATCGCCCGCCTCCTTGCGCCGCGTGCGCGCGCCGCGCGCGTCGATGCCGGCGAGCGTCTGCGCCGCCAACAGCACGAGCCGCTGCGACAGCATGCGCAGCTGCCCGGCCCGGTTGATCGCCTCGGCCCATTGCGCCGCCTCGACGATCGCGCGCGACACCTCGCCGAGTCGCAGGTTCGCGTGCATCGCGGCGCCGCGCAGCATCCGGAACGCGTCGTCCTCGTCGATACCGCGTGCCGCCATCAGCAGGCCTTTCGCGCGGTCCACCCACTTGCGCTCGTCGAGCTGGGTGCGCAGCCGCTCGAGCTCGGCGCGCAGCTCGCGTTCGCGCTGCCAGCGGGCCTGCGCCCGCGCACAGGCGGCCTGCAGCGCCGGCGCGTCGAGCGCGCCCGCATCCAGCCACGCGTGCGCGCCCAGCGCTGCGAGCTCCGCCTGCGCCGCCGGCGCCAGCGCAGCGGTGCCGATCAGCAGCAGCGGGCACGGCGGTACACCGGCCCAGGCTTGCAACGCGTCACGCACCGCACCGAGGGCGTGCGGGCCAGGCAGGTAGATCAGGATCTGTTGCGGTGCGAGCTCGGCGCAGCGCCGCACCAGCGTGTCGCATGCGATGGTCTCGAACGCCGCGCCCGCCGCAGCGAGCGCCGGTTGCCAAGCATCGGGAGGAGCATCGGCGGCCGTGTCGGCCGGGAGAGCAACGAGCAACTGCGGGGTCATGCGGGCGGTGCGGCGTGCAATGCAGCGCGAATCGCGAGCATAGGCGATGCATGCGGCCCGCGATTGGCACACATCTTGCGAAATGCAGGGTGCAGCGGTGTAACGACGCACCGCATTGGAGTGCGCCAGCCGCGCTCCGCTCTGCATGCGATGGCCCTGCGCCGGCCGTCGAGCGGTCTACCGCGTGCGCTCGCGCGCGGCCTTCACCCACCACCCCACGACGCAACGGCGACCTTGCCGGGTCGCCGTGCGCGTCTTTGCCTTGCACGCATCGAACGCCATGACGACGAACTTCAAGACGTTTCTCCGCGCCGGCCACAGCCCGACGCTGTTCGCCGCGTTCCTGTACTTCGCGTTCTCGTGCTGCATCTGGGTGCTGAACGGCGCGATGGCACCGTTCATCAGCGAGACCTTCCAGCTCTCGCCGGCACAGAAGGGCCTGATGCTCTCGGTGCCCATCATCGCCGGCGCGCTGATGCGCTTTCCGCTGGGCGTGCTGGCGCAGTACATCGGCCGCAAGCGCGCGACGCTGGTCGAGATGGGGCTGATCGCGGTCGCGATGCTGTTCGGCTTCTTCTTCGTGCACAGCTTCAACGACCTGCTCGCGATGGGCGTGCTGCTGGGCATCGCCGGCGCGAGCTTCGGCGTCGCGCTCTCGCTGGGCTCGGGCTGGTTCCCGCCGCAGCACAAGGGCCTGGCGATGGGGCTGGTCGGCGCCGGCAACGTCGGCACCGCGGTGTCGGTGCTGATCGCGCCGCCGCTCGCGAGCTGGCTGGGCTGGCAGGCGGTCTACGGCGTCGCGGCCGCCGCAATCGTCATCCCGATGGCGGTGATGGTGATCTTCGCGAAGGAGCCGCCGGACGTCGATGCTCACGCGAGCCTGCGCGAGCACGTGGCCTGCCTGTTCGAGAAGGACGGCTGGGCGTTCAGCCTGATCTACGGCGTGACCTTCGGCGGCTTCATCGGCCTGACCACCTTCTTGCCGAGCTACTACTACGACCAGTTCGGCGTCGGCAAGGTGCAGGCCGGTCAGTTGACGATGCTGGCCGCGTTCATGGGCGCCGCGGTGCGCGTGGCCGGTGGCTGGATCTCGGACCGCTGGGGTGGCGTCAACACGCTGACGCTGGTGCTGGTGGTCGTCGCGGTCTCGCTGGTGCTGGTGTCGCTCGCATCCGGCTCGTTGGCGGTGACGACGCTGCTCTTGATCGTCTGCTTCGCGGCGCTGGGTGCCGGCAACGGAGCACTCTTCCAACTGGTGCCGCTGCGCTGGCCGCTGACCACCGCGGTGGCCGGCTCGATGATCGGCGAGATCGGCGCGCTGGGCGGCGGCGTGGTGCCCAACGCGATGGGCTTGTCCAAGCAATACCTGGGCAGCTATTCGTGGGGCTTCGTGCTGCTCGCGGTACTCGCCGTGCTGATGCTGTTCGTGATGCGCGTGATGCAGATCCGCTGGACCCGCACGTGGGCCGAGCGCGGCGGG
>DATCSE010000415.1:0-12027 GCA_036568605.1 Burkholderiaceae bacterium
GGGGTGGGGCGGCTTTTCGCTGAAGGCGCGCCGCACCGGCGTCAGCTCGTTGATGCGCCTGGAGCGCGGCGAGGCGACGTTCGACGCCGGCTTCCATCTCGACGAGGCGGTTGCGCTCGGCACCGCGCCCGCGTTCACGGCCGCGGGCTTCGTGCGGCCGGGTCGCGTCGCGCTGGTGGAAGCAGGCCAGCTGCCGGCTTCGGGAGGCACCTTGAACTCGCCTCGTTCCGCAGCCGAATACGGCGTGGCCGCCAACGGCGCCGGCGCGCACGAAATGCCCGAGGCGTTGCACCTGGGGCCGGGCTGGATCCCCGATGCCGATCTGCTGCGTGCGCTGGACACCGGCCTGTACGTCAGCAACCTCTGGTATCTGAACTACAGCGATCGCCAAGCTTGCCGCATGACCGGCATGACGCGCTATGCGTGCTTCTGGGTCGAGAGTGGCCAGCTGGCGGCGCCGGTCAACGTGATGCGCTTCGATGACGACGTGCTGCGCCTGTTCGGCCCGGGGCTCGTCGGCCTCACCGACGCGCCGGAGTTCACGCCCAGCAGCGACACCTACCAGGCGCGCCAGCTGGGCTCCGTCACCACGCCGGCCGCAGTGGTCGAGGGCTTCAGGCTGACGCTTTGATCCCGACGACGCTCAACGCCGGAGCCTTCTTCGGCGGCACTGTGCCGCGCATCCACAGCGGTCAGGCGCGTCGCCCCCAGGCCCCGGCCAGAACCGGTGGCAGGAACACCGCTCCCGCGGTGCTCACCGCCTCCCCCAGGCGCGCGCGGAGCCGGTCGGGGTCGATCTGCTCGGGCGTGGCGAGCCCGGCGGCGAGGATGTGCGGCGCAAGCGATTGCACCACGGCGCTCAGCAGCGCCGGGCCGCGCGGCTCGTTCGGCGCGAGGTAGCCCTGGATGCCGAAGCCCTGCACGTCCGCGAGGCCCGCCTGCTCGAGCAGCAGCTTCAGCCGCGTTCCGATCGCCGGGTGAGCGCCGGCCCGCCGGAACGCGGCCATCACCCAGCGCACGGCTTCCGCGACCTGAGGCACGTCCGGCTCGGCCCGCGCCGCCGTGAGGTCGAAGTCCAGCGCCAGCATCAGGCCGCCCGGCCGCAGCGCGGCGACGTGATGCCGCAGGACGCCCACCGGATCGGCCATGTGGAACAGGATCAGGCGTCCGACGACGACGTCGAAAGGCTCGTCATCGCGCCAGGTGCGCACGTCGCCTTCGACGAAGCGCAGCTGCGGCCGCGCGGCCGCGCGCGTGGCGGCCACGTCGAGCAGTCGCGCGCTGTTGTCGACGCCGACCACGCGCCCCTCCGGCCCGACCAACTCGGCCGCGAGGGACGCCACGTGACCCAACCCCGTGCCGAGGTCGAGCACGCGCATGCCCGGGCCGATGCCGGCCGCGCGCAGCAGCACGCGCGTGGAAGGTTCGATGGCGGCTGCCTGATGGTCCAGCCGCGCGATCTCGTGGTCGCTCGCTCCGAGCAAGTAGGTCGTGGTGCTTGGTTGGTTCATGGTGGCCCCTCTGGTGTCGCGGCAGGCTGAACCGGGCCCTGGCCCGTCGCCGTCCGCACAGGCGATGGTGCTCCCGGCGATCGCGCCGACCTATCCCGAAGGTGTGACCCCTCCCAGCACCGCGCCTGCTGGCGGTGACGGGTCGCTCAGACCTGGTGTGCCGCGACGATTCGGCGCTCTGCGACCAGGAAGGCGTCGGCGACCAGTTGGAACGGCCGCCAGTCGACCTCCGACTTGCCGGCCGCGCACAACTCGGCGAAGCGCTCGTACAGCCTGGGGTATTCGCCCGCCAACGCCTCGTCGGACCCGAGCGGCCGGCCATCGATCTCGAGCGCGCCGCCGCCGCGGGAGAGGCGCAGGCGGCCGGTGGTCGTGACGAGCTCGATGTCCCAGGTCTGCTCGCCCTTTTGCCGGAAGTCGAATTCCGCGTTCACCGTGACGCCGGCTTCCGTGCGCAGGTCCAGGCGGGCGGCGATCGGAGCCTGCTGGTTCTCCGGGAATTCGAGGACGGCCGCGTGCACGAAGGCTTCCTCGGCCAGCACCTCGGTCAGCACCGACAGCGCATTGATGCCGGGATCGAAAACACCCAGGCCGCCAGCATCCCAGATCCATTGCTGGCCGGGGTGCCAGTGATGCACATCCTCCTTCCACGTGATGGTGCCGGCGACGAGGCTGCGACCACGCAGCCAGTCGCGCGCCGCGCCCACGCCGGCGGCGAAGCGTGAGTGCCAGGTCTGGAACAGCGTGCGGCCATGGCGCGCCGCCTCGGCTTGCAGCAGCGCGATTTGCCGCGTCGTCGCCGCGGGCGGCTTCTCGAGCATGACGTGCTTGCCGGCCCGAAGCGCGGCCAGCGCGGCTTCGAAGTGCGCCTGGGGCGGCGTGCAGATCGAGACGGCATCGAGCTGCGGCACCTCGGCCAGCAAGGTCTCGATGTCGGCGAAGTTCGCGACGCCCTCCACGTGCGCATGGCGGCTGGCGCAGGCGACGAGTTCGAAGCGCGGGTCGGCCGCGATCGCGGGAATGTGTTGATCGCGGGCGATCTTGCCGATGCCGACCAATGCCAACTTCAGTGCCATGCTTGTCCTCGGGAATGGTGTTGCATCGATCTTAGACAATCCTGCGCTCCGCCTGCCTGGACACAGGCCGTTGCCAACGTCGATTGCAGAAGGCCTCCGATTGGGGCACCATCTGCGCCGCAGCAATGTCGCTGCGCCACGAAAGGAGGTGATCCCTTGAAGCCATACGCTACTTTCGCGTCCACGCTGACGCCGCGGTGGATCGGGTCGAAACGGCTCCTTTGCGGAACTGACCGGTGACCATCACCGCCACGAGTTGATGCTTCGGCGCGCTGTATGAAACGGCGCTGAAGTGACGCGACGCAGGGCTCCCACGGAGCCCTGTTTTCTTTCTGTCGTCGAGAGCGAACATGACACGTCGCTTGCTCACTGCCTTCCTCCTCGTCGCTGCCGGCACGCTTGCTCGTGCGGCGCCGATTCCGGTCGCGATTCCCACGGCCGGCGTCTCCTCGTCCCCCGCGCCGCTCGTGGCCTACCTGTTCGCACCCGCGACGCCGGGGCCGCATCCCGCGGTCGTCATGCTGCACGGCTGTGGTGGCGCCTATGCCCGCAGCGGTGGCCTGAACGCGCGCCACCGCATGTGGGGCGAACTGCTCGCCGCCAACGGCTACGTCGCCCTCATGCTCGACAGCTTCAGCGCGCGCGGGGTCCAGGAGATCTGCACGCAGAAATACGCCGAGCGCACGCTCACCGACCACGACCGTGCGGGCGATGCCTATGCGGCACTCGCGTTCCTGCGGGCGCGTAGCGATGTCGAGGCGGAGCATGTGGCGGCACTCGGCTGGTCGCACGGCGGCAGCACGGTTCTGGCCACGCTCAACCGGCTGCCGACGCAGGGCGCGGGCTTCGCACGCGCCGTGGCGTTCTATCCGGGCTGCACGGCCGCCGCCAAACGGCCCGCGGCCTTCAATCCCTACGCGCCGCTGCTCGTCCTCATCGGCGAATCGGACGACTGGACCCCGGCCGCGCCTTGCGAAGCGTTGGCCGGTGCGGTGCGCGGGCGCGGCGGGCCGATGGAGATCGTCACCTATCCCGGCACGTACCACGACTTCGACAACCCGGGCATCACGCGCCAACGCGTGCGCACCGAGGTGCCCAACGGGGTTCACCCTGGGCAGGGTGTCACCACGGCGCCGAATGCAGCGGCACGCGAAGACGCGAAGCGTCGGGTCCTGCGGTTCCTGCAGCAAATGACCGGCCAGGCACGCTCGACCTCTTGATGGGCCATCCGCTGGCTGACGATGGCGATGAAGTTCCCGCAATACTGACCGTCCGCCAGCGCCAAGGTGGCACAGACGACCTTCGCCTGCCCGCTTGCATGGGTGTACGACGTCGGCACGCGGGACCTACCCAGGATCCTCGTCCACATCGAAGCGACTGACCAGCTGTTCGACACGTCGTTCGCCCGTGGGTTCTTGTTGGCGCTGCGCGCCGGGTCGCGTGGGGTCGGGCGCCTCTTCCGTGAACGTGTGCGCCCGTTTGGTGTATTCGATCCAGAGCAACGCGGCCACGTCGGGGCTGATGCCCTCGGCCCTGTACACCGGCGAGATCGCTTCGGCGATTTCAAACGCCTCATGCCAGCTGCGGCCGTGCGTTCGCATCAGGGCTTCGGCGACAGCCCCCAGGTACCATGGCCCGACCTCGGGCTCGATGCGCATGCGGCTCACCGTCCATTCGGACGGTGCCGCCGCGCCACGAGGACGACCCCGACGAGGCCAGCCAACAGCAGGGCGAGTGTCGGCGGTTCGGAGATCGCGGAGACCGGCACCGTGACTCGCGGTTCATGCTTCCCGTGGAGCTTGACCGTATCCACCGCGCCGAGGCGAATACCGTTCGAGTGCGGGCCCCCCGGTAATGTCCCATGCGAGGAGCCGTCCTCATCCTCGCCCCTCTCGGCTGACGACGTGCCCCTGCTCGCACTGCTGAACGTGACGTCCTCGGACTCGAACCAGGACTTCGGCGGCTGCGCAAGGGCGCTGCTCCATGCGGCACACGCCAGCATGCCGACGATCAACGGCTTCAAGAGACTGCAACTGCTCATCTCAGCCCCCTCGTGGCGCGCCGCGAACGCGGCGCACGATCTTCACAATTTACGCGGCGGTCGATGCTTTCGCGTCCCCCGCTCAAGCGGGAGCAGTTGTGCGTACGTGCGCGCACGTAGGACAGTCTGGGGTTCGGAACCGGCAGGCCTATCGCGACAGATCCGCAGCCGACAGGCCCACAAGCGCGGGGCCGTTGACCACATGTCCCGCAGTGTCGAAGCGCGATCCATGGCAGGGGCAGTCCCAGGTCTTTTCCGCGCTGTTCCACTCGACGATGCAGCCCAGGTGCGGGCAGGTGGCGTCGAAGGCGCGTACCCCACCCGGCTCTCCGCGGAAGACGGCGATCTTCTTCAGGTGGTGCCGGATCACGCGGCCTTCGCCCGGCGCGATCTCGTCGAGGCTCTTCACGTCGCCGGGGGTCAACCAGTCCGCGTATTGCGCGGCGACATTGGCGTTTTCCTTGGCGAACTCGCCGGCGGCGCGCAATGACTTGCGTGACGGGTCGTACACGTCGCGCCATGGGTGGTCGCGGCCCAGGATCAGCTCGGCCAGCAGCATCCCGGCGATCGTGCCGTGGGTCATGCCGTTGCCTGAATCGCCGGTCACGACATAGACGTTTCGTTCGCCCGGGTTGCGGCCGATGAAGGCCAGGCCGTCGACCGGTTCCATGACCTGGCCCGACCAACGGCACACCGGCGCGTCGTCGATCAGCGGGAAGCGCTCCGCGGCCCAGGCCGACAGCCGCGCGAAGCGCGCAGCGGCATCGTCCGCCTGGCCGGTCTTGTGGTCTTCGCCGCCGACGATGAGGAGGTCGTGCCCGTCATCGAGTTCGCCGGCGATGCGCACGTAGTGGTAGGGATCCAGCGTGTCCCAGTACTGCACCCAGGGGACCGACTCCTTGGCGACGCGCAGTCCGACCACGAACGTGCGGTACGGCGCCTGCTTCGTGTGAATGACAAAGCGGTTGTTGACCGGCGTGTTCGTCGCCACGACCGTCGACAGCGCGGTGATCGTCAGGCCGGTTTCCGTGGTGACGCGGGTCGGATGATCGTCGCGGATGTCGACCACGTGGGTGCCGCCGTGGATGCGGCCGCCCCGTGCGACCACTGCGTTCGCAAGACCGGCGAGATACGCCAGCGGATGAAGTTGCCCTTGTCTCGGGAAGCGTATGGCCGGTCCCAGCCGAACCAGGGTTCCGGGCGGTCTGTCGACGTAGCGCAGGCCCGTCAGACCGGCACGGTGCGCGGCGTTGAGTTCCTGCTCGAGTTCCTGGCGATCCGCACCGGACGGTGCGAACAGGTATCCATCGACGCGCCGGAAGTCGCACGCAATGCCTTCGTCGTTGACGATGCTTTCGATCCGGTCGATGGCCGCGGTGTGGCTCTGCGCGACCAGCCGGCTGACTTCGCGGCCATGCTGGCTTTCGAGGTGGTGATAGCGGTCGTCGAACGCATTGCTCAGGTGCGACGTCGTACGGCCGGTCTCGCCGCTGCCGATCGCGCCGTCGTCGACGACGATGACGGACTTCCCGACGCGGGCCAGGTGATACGCGACACTGAGCCCGGCAATGCCGGCGCCGACGACGCAGACGTCGGCAGCCGCATCGGACGTGAGCGCAGCATGCGTGGGCACCGCAAATTCCATCCAGCACGATGTGCTGTGGCCTGAGTCGCTGGGCATGGCTGTCTCCTGTTGTCGCTCGATCCGGCCGGGCAATCGCAATGCCCGGCCGATGCGTGGCCGGGGCGCACCTTCGGAGCGAAACGGACCGGAAAGTCCGCTATTCAACCGAGGCCTTGCGCAGCCGCAGCGCGTTGACGATGACGCTGACCGAGGACAAAGCCATTGCCGCAGCCGCCGCGACGGGCGACAGCAGCAGCCCGAACAAGGGGTAGAGCACCCCGGCTGCGAGCGGTATGCCGGCAACGTTGTAGGCGAAGCTCAGGAAAAGGTTCTGGCGGATGTTGCGCATCGTCGCGTGCGACAGCGTCCGAGCTCGAACGATGCCCATGAGGTCACCCTGGAGCAGCGTGATGCCGGCGCTCTCGATCGCGACGTCGGTTCCGGTGCCCATGGCAACCCCGACCGTGGCCTGGGCCAGCGCCGGCGCATCGTTGACGCCGTCTCCGGCCATGGCGACGATCCGCCCTTCGCCCTGCAGGCGCTTGACCACAGCGGCCTTGTCTTCCGGGAACACTTCGGCGACGACCTCGTCGATGCGCAGGCGGCGTCCGACAGCGTCGGCGGTGGTCTTGCCATCGCCCGTCAGCATGACCACTCGAACGCCAGCAGCCTGCAGCGCCTTCAGCGCCTGCGGGGTCGTGGCCTTGATCGGGTCCGCAATCGCCACGAAGCCGGCCAGCTGGCTGCGGATGCCCACGAAGATGACCGTGGCGGCCTTCTGCCGCTGCGCTTCCGCCGCGGCGGCGAGACTGCCGGAGTCGATGCCGTGCTCCGCCAGGAACTTGGGGCTTCCGGAAACAACGGTCTGCCCCTCCACCGTTCCGATGACGCCCTTGCCTACCGGCGAGTCGAAGTCGACGACCGGCGACAGCGCGAGCCTGCGCTCCTGCGCATTCGTCACGATGGCCATGGCCAACGGGTGTTCGCTGGCGCGCTCGACGCTCGCCAGCTTCTGCAATACCTCATCGGCGCTGAAACCCACCGCCGGCTCGATGTCGACGACCTTGGGCCGGCCCTCGGTCAGCGTGCCGGTCTTGTCGACGACCAGCGTGTCGACCTTCTCCATCTTCTCCAGCGCCTCGGCATCCCGGATGAGCACGCCATGCTGGGCACCTTTGCCGACGCCGACCATGATGGACATCGGTGTGGCGAGCCCCAGCGCACACGGACAGGCGATGATGAGAACCGCCACGGCCGTGATGAGCGCGTAGCTGAACGCGGGCGGCGGTCCCCAGACGAGCCAGGCGACGAAGGTCATTGCGGCGACCAGGATGACCACCGGCACGAACCAGCCCGCGACCTGGTCGGCCATGCGCTGGATGGGCGCGCGGCTGCGCTGGGCCGCCGCCACCATGTGGACGATTTGCGAAAGCAGGGTGTCGGCACCGACCTTCTCGGCGCGCATGACGAAGCCGCCGGTCTGATTCAGCGTACCGGCCGTGACCTTCGAGCCGACAGCCTTCGCCACGGGGATCGGCTCGCCGGTCACCATCGACTCGTCGACGTTGCCCTTGCCCTCGGTGAGCTCACCGTCGACCGGCACCTTCTCGCCGGGACGCACGCGAAGGAGGTCGCCCACCTGGATGGCGTCGACCTGGACGGTCTCGTCGTGGCCCTGCACGTCGACCTTCACCGCGGTCTTCGGCGCCAGGCCGAGCAGGGCCTTGATGGCGCCCGAAGTCTTCTCCCGCGCGCGCAACTCGAGCACCTGGCCCAGCAGCACGAGCACCGTGATGACGGCGGCAGCTTCGAAGTAGATGGCGACGGCACCATCGGACATGCGCAGGCTCGCAGGGAACAGCTGTGGCGCTACCGTCCCGACGATGCTGTACAACCAGGCCGCGCCCGTGCCCAGCGCGATCAGCGAGAACATGTTGAGACTGCGGTTCTTGACCGAGACGACAGCCCGCGTGAAGAAGGGCCCGCCAGCCCACAGCACCACCGGCGTGCCCAGCACGAGTTGAATCCAGTTCGACAGTTGCTGGCCGAGCAGATGGTTCAGGTCGGTCAGGTGGCCTCCCATCTCGAGGGCGAAGACCGGCACGGTCAACGCCGTACCGATCCAGAATCGCCGCGTCATGTCCCGAAGCTCGGGACTCTCCCCTTGGTCGGCCGTTGCCACGACCGGCTCCAACGCCATGCCGCAGATGGGGCAGTGGCCGGGCCCCATCTGTCGCACTTGCGGGTGCATGGGACACGTGTACTCCACCTGGCGCTGGCCGATCTGGGGCGCCTGCTTGGCCGCCGCCGGGGCCAGGCGGCTCTGGTGGTCGTGATGCGCACGGTCGTGGGGCATACGGGAGGTGTTCGACATCGCGCTCTCCTGTTGTTCCTGCTGGCAGTGTCGACCCTCCAGCCATTGGAAAGTCAAGCGGCGTGCTATCGCCCTGCAGCGTCACAGGCGCTTGCATGCCCGCCACTATTCGATTATTCTCGAATCATGGATGAGAACTCGGTCGTCAAAGCACTGGCCGCCCTGGCGCAGCCAGTGCGCCTGAAGGTATTCCGCGCCCTGGTCATCACCGGCCGGTCCGGACTGACCCCCGGCGCGATGGCCGAGGGCCTGGGCATCCCGCCGAACACCTTGTCCTTCCATCTCAAGGAACTCGTGAACGCCGGCCTCGTGACGACGGAGCGATCGAGCCGGAACATCATCTACCGCGCCATGTACGACCGCATGAACGCCCTGCTCGGCTACCTCACGGAGAACTGCTGCCAGGGTGCGGCGTGTGCCGTGGAGCCGGCGAGCGCCTGCAAGTGCTGACGCCTCATTTGGAGCTGATTCATGAAGCGCTTCCACATTCACGCCCACGTCCGCGATCTTCAGCAGAGCATCGCCTTCTACTCCAGGATGTTCGGTGCCGAACCGGCCCGCGTGGAGAACGACTATGCCAAGTGGATGCTCGATGACCCGCGTCTCAATTTCGCCATCTCGACGCGTGGTGGCGAATTGGGCGTGGACCACCTGGGCATCCAGACGGACACCGAGGAAGAGCTGGCCGAGCTCAAGGCCCGTGCACGCGCGGCCGACCTGACGCTGCTCGATGAGGGCGAGACCACCTGCTGCTACGCCCGCAGCGACAAATACTGGGTGACCGATCCGCAGGGCATCGCATGGGAGCAGTTCCACACGCTCGGCAGCATCCCCGTCTTCCGCGAAGCCAAGGCACAGGACGATGCCTCCTCTTCTGCGCGCTGCGGCACCGGCACGCCGCGCGGGAAGGCCGTGGGCATCCCGGTGAAGGCCGGCTTGTGCTGCTGAGGGACGCATGACGACCAACGTCCTCGTCCTCTGCACGCACAACTCGGCCCGCAGCGTCCTGGCCGAAAGCATGCTCAATCACTGGGCGCGCAAGCTCGGCAAGGACGTGAAGGCGCACAGCGCGGGCAGCTCGCCCAGTGGCCGCGTCAACCCGATCGCGCTCGACGTGCTGCGCGAGGCCGGCGTCGACACCACGGGCTGTCGCAGCAAGAGCTGGGACGAGTTCAGCCGCGACGATGCGCCGCCGCTGGCTATCGTCATCACGGTGTGCGACAGCGCTGCCGCCGAGCAATGCCCCGTGTTCTTTGGAGGGCCCGGCGGCCAGCCGGTCCAGGTGCACTGGGGCTACCCGGACCCGTCCAATGCATCAGGCGGCGAGGCGGACAAGCGCCGGGCGTTCGAACTCACGCGCCAGGCCATCGGCTTTCGCATGCTCCAGTTGCTGCAGCTGCCGTTCGAATCGATGGACAAGGCGTCACTGCAGCGCGCGCTCGTCGAAATCTCCGAGAGCTGACGCGGCATGGATCTTCCTCGCAAGCTGGCCGGCGAAGCGCTCGGCACATGGCTGCTGCTCACGACGGTGATCGGGTCGGGGATCATGGCCGAGCGACTTGCCGGCGGCAACCTGGCGATCGCCCTGCTCGCCAACACGCTCGCCACGGTCGGTGGTCTCTACATCCTCATCGAGGTGTTCGCGCCGATCAGCGGCGCGCACTTCAATCCGGCGGTCAGCATCGTGATGGCCTGGCGCGGCAAGCTGCCGCGAGCATCGCTGATGCCCTACATCGCGGCGCAGCTGCTGGGCGCGATGCTCGGCGCCTGGCTCGCGCACGCGATGTTCGACCTGCCCATCCTGCAGTTCTCGGCCAAGGTGCGCACGGGCACGGGGCAATGGATCGCAGAGGCCGTCGCGACGGCCGGACTGGTCCTGGTGATTCTTCGCGCGCCGACCGGCCGTGCGGCTGCCATGGTGGCAGCCTACATCGGCGCGGCTTATTGGTTCACGGCGTCGACGTCGTTCGCCAATCCCGCTGCCGTCTTCGGGCGCATGTTCAGCGACAGCTTCGCAGGCGTCGCGCCGGGCAGTGCCGCGGGGTTCGTCGTGGCGGAGCTGGTCGGTGCTGCGATCGGCGCCACCCTCCACCACGTGCTTGTGCCGCGGTCTCGCGCTGTCGGTCAAACTGCCGCAGAACGATGAACTTGACCGGGGACAACCTCGGCCCCGTGTTCGCCGGCAAGCTCTGGCGCATCGTGCAAGTTCATTGGCGCGTTTGACCAGTGCGACGCAGAGCAGTTGTTCCTACAGTGAAGCCACCGATTTCAAGGGGTTTCACATGACCGACAGTCGAAAGAAGACAGCGCTCGTCACGGGCGCTTTCTCGTCAACAACGCGGGCTTCGGGCTGTACGGGCCGGTCGAGGACGTCACGATCGACGAGGCGCGCTACCAATTCGAGGTCAACGTGTTCGGGGCAGCGCGTCTGACGCAGTTGCTGCTGCCGGCGATGCGCGAGCGGCGTTCAGGAACGATCGTCAACATCACGTCGATGGGCGGAAAGATCTACACGCTGCTCGGAGCCTGGTACCACGCGACCAAGCATGCGCTCGAAGGATGGTCCGACTGCCTGCGCCTGGAGCTCGCGCCGTTCGGGATCCGTGTCGTGATCGTCGAGCCGGGCTTGATCGAGACTGGATTCGGCGACGTGGTCTCCGCGGGCCTGCTGGCGCGTTCCGGCAAGGGCGCCTACGCGACCTTGACCCAAGCCGTTGCCAAGTCCACTCAAGATGCGTACGGGCATGGACGGGGCACGTCTCCCAGCGTCATCGCCGAAATCGTCTCCAAGGCGGTCAAGACCGGCAAGCCGCGCACGCGGTATGTCGCCGGTGCCTATGCGAAGCCGATTGGCGCGGCAGCGCGACGCGCAGCGCCTGGACCGGTTCGCGCGTCGCGATGCGTGCCAGGCGCAGCAGGAACGCGAGCTCCGCGATCTCGAGCGTAGGGGGAACGTCGCCCTTGGCGAACAGCCATCGCGGCGAGAGGCTGAGCTCACCACGCCTGCCGATGCTTGTCTCCAGCGACATCGGTGCCATCAACTGCTTGTACTTGGCGAGCCGCTGGACCGCTTGCGCCAGGTTCGCGCTGCACAGTGCGGCAAAGAGCGGAGGATCGAACGATTCTGTCGAGACCGTCTCGACAATCCGAAGCGGAAACATCGGGTCTCCGACTTCAGCCTCCAGGCTGCGCCAGAAGCTGAAGTACTCCTCTGTCGACAGGCCTCGCTCCGGATGCGAGAACAAGTCCGCAGGCAAACCCGCGCGACGCAGGACATGGTCCGTCCGGATGCCGAAATCCTTGAGCAGGGTGCGCCAGCCGATGTCGAGCGCGAAGGAGCGGTTGCGTGTCATGGGGCGTCGAGATCAACGGTTCGAGTTCCGTGAACCGGACTCGAATGT
>DATCSE010000416.1:0-8159 GCA_036568605.1 Burkholderiaceae bacterium
GCGCTGCGAAAGCCCGCGAAGTCCGGGTCCAGCGCCTGCAACGCCGGAAGCTGCGGGCGCCGCAGCGCCCCGGCCAGCCCGACCAGCGCGCCGCTCGCGCGGACCCTCGCGACGAAGCGGCGCAGCTCGACCTCGGACAGCACGTCGAACAGGCTGCCGACTTGCTTGTCGGCCGTGTCGACCATCAGCGCCGGGAACCGCAGCGCGCAGGCATGCTCGACGGCCTGGCCGTCCAGGCCGCGATCGCCGATGAAAACCGGCACGACCGCGTGGCCGCTCGCGGCCAGCGCATCGAGCACCGCATACGCCTGGGGCTGCCGTTCGATGCCGACCTTCACGTAGTCCACGCCGCAGGCCGCGACCGCCGCGACGCGCGCGAGGATCGCACCCAGATCGTCCATCGCCAGATCGCCTATCGTCGCGCTGATCGGGAGTAGGCAGCCCTGCCCGCGCAACGCCTGCACGATCGCCGCGATCGTCTCGACCGGCAAGCCACCCAGCGCGCCGCCGCGCGGTTCCTTCAGGTCGATGAAATCCGCGCCGCCGCTCGCGGCGAGCAGCGCCTCCGGCACGTCGCGAACGCTGACGAGCAGGCGCATCACGCGCTCCGCTGCGGCAACGCGTCCGGCACCGAGGCAGCCCGGTGCCGCGCGATCGCATCGGTCAGCCAGCCCCAGGCCTCGCGTTCCTCGGGCCCGGCGGTCTTGTCGATCGCGATCTGCAGGTAGCGCATCTCGGCATCGACCTTGGCGGCCGGCAGCATGTGCAGCCGGCTCACGAGGATCGCGCCTTCGATCACCGCGGCCTGCGCGCGGTTGAAGCCGATGTACGGCGTGTGGCTGGCCTCGTGCACGCGGGCCATGCGCAGGACCGGGCGCTGCGGGTCGTCGTGCAGCTCGGCGAGCTCGAGCTCGACGTGGCGCAGCGCGCAGTCCAGCCGCATGCCGGCGATGCGCTCGGCCGGCTGCAGCGGCCAGGCGCGGCGGCCGGTCACCGCACCGGCGTAGACGCGCGTGTCGGTCACGATGTTGAGCACCGCATGGCCGCCGGCCACGATGTTCGCGAGCGTGGTCGACGGCTTGAACGGCATCAGGATCACATCGGGGCCGCGGTAGCGCACGCCCATGGGCGCCACGTGCGGCGTGCCGTCGGCGGCGACCGTGGTGACCACGGTCTCGTAGATCACGTCATTCATCGGAGGAATCCGTTGGGGCCGGCGCGGCGGCTTTGCCGCGCGCCCGACCTGTCGTCATCGTGCTGCCGGGCGCGCACCAGGCGTTCAGGTCGGCGGCCGCGGCCTCGACCGCGCAGCCCCAGTCCAGCGGCTGGTCCTGCACATAGCGCTTGCCCAGGCGCCACGCGATCTCGGCGTGCGCGAGCTCGACGCCCATGTAGAACGCATGGTTCGCGTCGTGCTCCAGCTTCAGCTGCGGCCACAGCTCGAAGGCGCCCTGGCCGATGCGCAGGCCGTCGCGGTTGTACACGTGCAGGCCGTTCGCCGCCACCTGCACGCGGAAGTTCGCGTCGCGCACCTGCGAGGCCACCTGTTCGATCTCCTGCGGCGTGTCGGGGAACGGGTGCTTGGAATGCACCGTCAGCAGCGCATCGCTGATGCCTTTGGGCAAGGTCTGGTGGCGGGCCGCGGCATGCATGACGCGGCGCGCCCAGTCGGCCTCGCGCACCGCGCGGCGCGCATGCCCGCTGACCTGCGTGGTCAGCACCGCGGCGACGTTCAGCTCGGCGGCGATGCCGAACAGCAGCGCGTTGATGCCGCTGGTGTCGGCTTCGGTCAGCTCGGTCAGGTTGCCCACGCCCATCATGATGGGCGCGTCGGGGAAGCGCTCGCGCAGCCGGTGGTAGCGCACGATGGAAGCGGTCAGCCCGAACGGGATCGGATCCAGGATGGAGTCGGCCAGGAACGGCCGGCCGCGGCGCTGCATCTGCTCGACCGCCTCGAACAGCGAGGCTTCGTCAGACGGCACGCGCGGGATCAGCACCGGCGTCGCCTCCACTTCGTCGGCGACCCACAGCGTGTCGAGCTTCAGGCTCAGCAGGTAGTCGGCACCGGCACGGCCGCCGCGCAGCAGCTCGTCGGGGTCTATCGAATCGACGCTGACCTTGAAGCCCGCCGCCTTGAGCGCCTGCACGCTCTCGGCAAGATGATCGAAGCGCGTCTCGGGCAGGCAGCCGACATCGATCACGTCGGCGCCATCGGCGGCATAGGCGCGCGCCCGCGCCACGATCTGCTCGACCGTCAGGTGCGGGGCGTCGACGATCTCCGCGAAGATCGCGACCTCGTACTCGTTCAGGTCGATCGCCTTGGCGGCGCGGTTGAAGAAACGCGGCAGGTCCTTGAGCTCCTCGGGACCGCGCTCGACCGGAATGCCGTAGTGCCGCGTCAGCGCATCCAGGTCGCCGCGGCAGCGGCCCGGCACCATGATGCGATCGGCCTGCACCGGCGCGGCGACGCGGCGCTGGATCATGTCGGCGGTCATCAGCGCGGCGACCTGCAGGCCGATCTCGCGCACCTCCCAGCTGAACGGCGGCGCCTCGATCCCGTCCAGGACGCGCACGAGGCTGGCCTCGGCGAGGCGTCCGGTCAGGAAGACGATGTGTTCCATGCGAGCGCGAGTTCCTTCAGGTGTCGCATGCAAACACGATGCCGGGGGTGCCCGGCTTGCCGGCCCGCGCGATCCGCAAACGCATTCGTGTCCGCGCCGCGCGCCGCGAACGGCTCATTCGGGGTGGGAGACTTCGATGTGGAGCTTGTGAAGCTTGCGGTACAGGGTGTTGCGGCTGACATCGAGCGCCTTGGCGACATTGCTCACGTTCCAACGGTGCTGCTCGAGCATCTGCAGCAGCACCTGCCGCTCGTTGGCCTGGATCGGATTGAGTTTGAACGGCGGCGCCGCCTCTTCAGCAGCAGCGCTGGCCGGGGCGTCGGCGGCGACGACCGTCACGTGCCCTTCCAGCGGCGCCGGGTGCAGGATCAGCGCCGGCAGGTGCTCGCGCCCGATCTGGCGGCCGTCGGCCAGCGCCGCGGCGCTGCGCAGCACGTGGCGCAGCTGGCGGATGTTGCCGGGCCACGGGTAGTCCATCAGCAAGCGCTCGGCGTCGGCGCTCAGGCCGCTCTTGCTGCCGCCCGCTTCCGCGCGCAGCACATCGTGGATCAGGTCGCGCTTGTCGCTGCGCTCGCGCAGCGGCGGCAGCTCCAGCTCGATCCCGGCGAGCCGGTAGTACAGGTCCTCGCGGAAGCGCCCGTCCCGCACCAGCACCGGCAGGTTGCGATGGCTGCCGCTGATCAGCTGGAAGTCCACCGGGTAGATGTCCTCGGTGCCCAGCGGCGTGACCTGGCGCTCGTCGAGCACGCGCAGCAGCCGCGCCTGCAGATCCAGCGGCATGTCCGCGATCTCGTCGAGGAACAGCGTACCGCCGTCGGCCTGCAGGATCTTGCCGCGCCGGCCGCTGCGCTGTGCGCCGGTGAACGCGCCGGCGCGGTAGCCGAACAGCTCGGACTCGATCAGCGTCTCGGGCAGGCTCGCGCAGTTGACCGCGACGAACGCGCCGTCCGCATGCGGGCTCGCGTCGTGCGTCGCGCGCGCGAAGACTTCCTTGCCCGAGCCGGTCTCGCCCCACAGCAGCACCGGCGTCTGGCGGGCGATGACGCGGCGCGCGGTCTCGAGATGGGCCAGCAGGCGCGGATCCTTGAACGTCGCGCTGCTGGAGGACACCGGGCGCAGCGCCGCCGGACGCGCGAGGGCCTTGGTCGCGGGCGTGCCGACGTGGCTCGGCGCACTCGTGCCCACCGCCGGGGTCGGCAGCGCCGGGACCGGGTGCACGCTGCCGGTCGTCGCAATCGACGCCGGCCGCCGCGCGACCGCGAAGAAGCGCAACGCCGCATTCGCGCGGTACGTGACGACCGGGTGGTACGACGAGGACATGCTCCGTTGCAGCATGTCCTCCAGCGAGCTCTGGAACAGGTCCTCGATGCGGCGTGAGCGGATCTCGTCCATCGACTGCAGGCCGAGCTGGAACAGCGCGCTGCGGTTCGCGGCCAGGATGTAGCCGTCGTCGCCGACCGCGAGCTTGCCCTCGTGCAGCGTGTAGACGAACTCCGGGCGGCTGTGGAAATGCAGCGGGTGCGCGTTGCGGAAGCGCATGTCGATCAGGCGGTTCTCGATCATGCGCGCCGTCATCCCCAGCAACACGAGCAGATGCTGCTGCATGTGCTTGGAGCGGCTGGACACGTCGAGCACGGCGGCGATCTCGCCGGACGGGTCGTAGACCGGAACGGCCGAGCACGTGAGCTGCGAGAACTGCGAGAAGAAGTGGTCCTCGCGCCGTATCGCCACCGGCGCGGCCGACGCGATGCAAGTGCCCATGCCGTTCGTGCCGGCCTCGGCCTCGCTCCAGATCCCGCCGGTGCGCAGCCCGAGCGGCGCGACCTCGGCCGCGAAGGCCGGCGACGACACCATGTGGATGATCACGCCGTCGGTGTCGGTCAGCACGACCGCCGAGTCGGCATCGGCGAGCTGCTGGTACAGCGTCGTCATCTCGTAGCGCGCGCAGTCGATGATGTCGGCCTTGCGCTCGCAGCGATCGCCCAGCTCGGCGCTTTCGAGGATGGTCGGCTTGTGCGGACGGCGCGGATGCAGCCGGTACTCGTTCAGGCATCGGCTCCAGGAGCGCGTGATGGGATCGTCCGTCGCGTTCTGGACCATCATCATGATGCGTTCGGCATGACGATCCGCTTCTCGTAACAGCATACCCATCGATGTCTCCAACTTCCTTGTGCTGATCAGCGCTGCGGCTGATTCGGCGCCCGATCTTGACCCAGCCGCATCGCCGGCACAACCGGTTAAACGCGCCCCTGGATCACGGTCGCTGCGGTCACATCTTGGCATGCCGTTTGCACCTCGGCGTGGGCCATCATGGCTTTGCCGCAACCGAACGCTTCACGGCGCCTGCAACATCATGACCAATCGTTACACCCTTCCGGCGGTTCGGGTTCCGATGATCTCGGCGGCGCCGCAAGCCATGGACCTGATCTTCATCGAAGGCTTCGTTGGCGACACCATCATCGGCATCCACGAGTCGGAGCTGCATCGGCCGCAGCCGCTCGTGATCGACGTGCACGCGGGCCTCACGCATGCGCGCGCCTGCGAGACCGATCGCATCGCCGACACGATCGACTACGGGCTCGTCGCCGAGCGCCTGCGCCGCCTGCTGCGCGAGCACCAACACGTGCTGCTGGAGGCCTTTGCCGAGAACGTCGCCGACATCCTGATCGACGAGTTCGGCGCGCGCTGGGTCCGCGTCAAGGTCGTGAAGCCGCGCAAGTTCGACGATGTCGATGCGGTGGGCGTGCAGATCGAGCGGACCGCGACGCCGCCATCGGAGTCGCCGCGCCCCGGGCACAGCGCCGCCGTGGTCCAGCTGCTGGCCAGCGGCATGCTGCCCGGCAAGTCCTGAGCACGGCGCCTCCACAACAACAACGGCCGCATCAGCGGCCGGTCGTTGTTGTCGCCGCCATGGCAGGCGAGCCGCGAACGGCTCGTGTGTCATCGCGTCACTGGTGCGCAGCGAACGGGTGCGCGGCCGAGCCCTTCTTGGCCACCACTTCGGCCGCCGTCGGCGAGCCGGCCACCGCGCGCTGGATGGACTCGCGCACGGCCTTGTAGTTGAAGTCCTGGATCTTCTTGTCGTCTTCGGCGAGCCAGTGGATGAACACACCGACGCAGACGAACAGGTTGTCGGCTTCGGCAGCCGGGATCGTGCCGTCCTCGACCGAGTCGGCCACTGCCATCGCGACCGCACGTTGCGCCGGGCCGAACATCTGCACGGCCTGCTTCGCGCCCTTGATCGTGACCTTGTTGAACATCACGGTGGCTGGCTTGGTCAACAGGTTCGGCGCCACCACCGCGAGCAGCGAGGTGAAGCCGTCCTTGTTGTTGGTCAACGCGTTCGCGAAAGCCGCTTCTGCCGGGCTGCCGCGCGGCCCGATGATCAGGTCGATGTGGGCCACTTCGTTGCCGTCTCCAACGAGCGACTCGCCGACCAGCATGCGATCGATTTTTGCCATGTCTTGCGTCTCCTGAGAGTTCGGTTCTTGAGGATCGTCACCACTGGCCGAATGAACCAGCTACGCTGGCGTATCACGATCCGTGCCATCTGCGCGGCGTGGCGTATCGGGCAGCCGCGCACGCGCAGCGAGGAGGCCCGCGACGAACAGCGCCGCCACCGTGAGATCGGCGCTGGTCCCGGGGTTCAGGCCCGCCGCCTTGAGTTCGAGGTCCCATGCCGCGAAGCCCGGATCCGCATCCAGCCGCTCACCGGCCTGGGAGCGGGCCTGCCAGCGCTGCGCCGCGTGCATGACACTGTGTGCCACCGCCGCGCCGTGCTTGCGAACAATGTGTGAATCGGGCCGGCCGGCCAGGAACGCGAGGAACACCCGCTGCACGGCCTCCGTGACGGCCGGCGGCACCGGCTCGTCTGCGTCCAGCGCGAGGCGGAACAAGACGGACGACGACAGCGACGACAGGCCCAGCTCGAACAGCTCCGCATACCCGTCGCGGTACTGGCGCGCGATGCTGTCGCGGTCTGCGGCCAGGGCCATCGCGGCACGCAGGCCGAGGGTCGGGACATCGCGCACATCCTGAGCCGGCGCCGAGCCCAATCCGCCCGGCCGGGCCAGCGCGATCGCGCGATAGGCGGCGCGCGCGTCGGCGACATCCAGCTCGGCCAGCACGTGCTCGATCGCGGCACGCAGCGCGGCCGGCCCGCCGGCGTCGGGACGCCGCTCGATGGCGCTCGCGATCGGCGCGCACAGCAGCACGATGCCGAGGTTGGTGTTGCAGCCGGCGGCCGCCGCGGTCGCCGCGACGGCGGCTTCGATGCGCTCGCCGACCCTTGCACCGGGCCGGAACAGCGGCCCGGCCGAGGCCCGTGCACTCGCGCTGAACAGCGCGGCCTGCATGCCGTGGCCTGGCGACTGTCGGCTGACGTTGCCCGGCTTGCGCACCGCGACGTCGAGCTCGCAAGCCGCGAGATACGCCGTCCGTGCACGCTCGATCGCCGCGTGCCGCAGCGCGTCCAGCGCGTCCGGGCTCACGCGCGCAGCCCCGCGCGCGCCACCGCCAGCTTGCGATCGAGCAGATCGTCGACGATGGCCCGCGCGATGTTGAAGCCGGTGACGCGCTGCAGCCCGCGCCATGCGGCCACGCCGTTGACCTCCAGCACCTGGACGCCGTCGGCGCTCGGGATCATGTCGACCCCGGCATAGTCCATCTCCAGCGCGGCCGCGGCGCGCTCGGCGAGCGCGGCCAGGACGGGCGTCAGTTCCGCCGGCTCGCAGCGCGCCCCTTGTGCGACGTTGTGGATCCACCCGCTGCTGACCCGGCGCATCGCCGTGACGGCACGCCCTCCGACGACCAGCACGCGCCAGTCATAGCCGGGATCGCCCCGCGGCGGCACGAAGCGTTGCAGGTAGGCCAGCGAACCGTAGGCCGCATCGAGCTCGGGAACCGGGCGATGCATCCCCTCGACCTCGCCGACCAGCTGCAGCCCCTTGCCCTGCGAACCGAACAAGGGCTTGAGCACCAGCGCATGGCCCGCTGCGCCCTCGCGCATCGCGATGCGCCGCGCTTGCGCGGTCGACTCGGTGGCCCAGGTCGGTGGCGTCGGGATGCCCGCGGCGTGCAGCAGCAGGCTGGTCATGGACTTGTCGACGCTGCGCTCGATCGCGCGCGCGTCGTTGTAGACCGGCACGCCGAGCTCGCGCAACGCATGCAGCACGCCCAGCCGCTTCGTCACCTGCTCGAAGCTGCCGCCGGCAATGCCGCGCACCAGCGCCGCATCGGGCAACTCGCGGCCGAAGCCGGGGATCACGAGGCCGTGCCACGCGTGCGTGGTGTCCACATGGCAATCGGCCAGGTCGACACAGCGCCCGCTCGCGCCGCGCGCCCGCAGCGCCGCCTGCAGCTGGCGCGTGTGCCAGCCGATCTCGTCGGTCATGATCGCGATATGGAGCCCCTCGCCCGATGGGTACATCGGTCGATCCCCCGAGGGGATGCGGGCCGGCTTGGGAGCGGCCCTGCACTCGGCCCGCGAATTCATTGCGTCATCTCCATCATCCATCTTGGCCGGGGCATCGCGAAGCC
>DATCSE010000417.1:0-7940 GCA_036568605.1 Burkholderiaceae bacterium
GGCGAGCATTTGCAACGCGGCAGGCGCCGCTTTGCTGAGATCACCCGGAGGGCCGGTGCCTGGCCGGGCGCAGGGCCGCGTTGCACACTCGTTGCGTGCCGCGGGCACGCGGCCTCGCGTGCGCCTTGCCCTGCGCCCGGCCAGGCACCGGCGCGAGCCCTCCCATAGCGTTAACAGGCCCTAGCCACACGAGTTCCGCACACCATGGCCTCGATCGCAACCGCCCCCTCTTCGCCGGCCGCGCCGTTCACAGCGCCGGCCAGCAGCCTCGGCAACTCGCCACGCCTCGCCCGCCTGAAGGCGGCGCCGCGCAAGCCGGGGGAAGCCTCCTTCTTCTACTACGACGCGCACTTCAAGAACGAGGCGGTCAAGATCCTGCCCGGCGAGTACTTCGTCTACGCCGAGGACATCCTGATCATGACGACGCTGGGCTCGTGCATCGCCGCGTGCCTGTGGGACCGCGACGCGAAGGTCGGCGGCATGAACCACTTCATGCTGCCCGAAGGCGAGGGCGACGCCGGCTCGGGCCGCTACGGCTCGTACGCAATGGAGCTGCTGATCAACGAGCTGCTCAAGCGCGGCGCGGCGCGCCACTCGCTCGAGGCCAAGGTGTTCGGCGGCGGCCAGGTGATCAGTGGGATGAACACGATGAACGTCGGCGAGCGCAACACCCACTTCGTGACGGAGTACCTGAAGACCGAGCGCATCCCGATCGTCTCCAAGGACGTGCTCGACATCTACCCGCGCAAGGTCTGCTTCCTGCCGGCCAGCGGCAAGGCGATGGTCAAGCGGCTCGCCCCGACCAACCCCGAGGCGCTGGCCGCGCAGGATCGCGCCGCCGCGCAGAAGGCCGTGCCGGCGAACACCGGCGGCGGCTCGGTCGACCTGTTCTGATTCCCTTTCGAAAGCAACCCATGGCGAAGACCCGCGTGGTGGTGGTGGACGACTCGGCGCTGGTGCGCAGCCTGCTCTCCGAGATCATCAACCGGCAGAGCGACATGCAGTGCATAGGCGCTGCGGCCGACCCGCTGGTCGCGCGCGAGATGATCCGCAACCTGAACCCGGACGTGATCACGCTGGACGTCGAGATGCCGCGCATGGACGGGATCGACTTTCTCGGCAAGCTGATGCGGCTGCGGCCCATGCCGGTCGTGATGGTCTCGACGCTGACCGAGCGCGGCGCCGAGGTCACGATGCGCGCGCTCGAGCTCGGTGCGGTGGACTTCGTCGCGAAGCCGAAGATCGGCGTGGCCGACGGATTGCGCCAGCTCGCCGACGACATCACCGACAAGATCCGGGTCGCGACTCGCGCCCAGCTGCGGCGCGCGCCGGCGGCGGCCCATGCGAGCCCGGCGGGCGGTCAGCCGGCCAGCGCGCCAGCCGCGCCGGTCGCGTCGCTGGGCCGGCTCTCGACCGAGAAGATCATCTTCATCGGCGCGTCCACCGGCGGTACCGAGGCGACCAAGGAAGTGCTGGTCAACCTGCCGCCCGACTGCCCGGCCGTGATGATCACGCAGCACATGCCGCCCGGCTTCACGCGCAGCTACGCGGCGCGCCTCGACGGGCTCGCGCGCATCCGCGTCGCCGAGGCGCGAGACGGCGAGCGTGTGCTGCCGGGCCACGCCTACATCGCACCGGGCGGTCTGCACCTGAGTGTCGAGCGCTCAGGCGCGAACTACATCGCCCGCGTCCAGGACGGCGAACCGGTGAACCGCCACAAGCCGTCGGTCGAGGTGCTGTTCAAGTCGGCCGCGCGCAACGTGGGGCCGAACGCGCTGGGCATCATGCTGACCGGCATGGGCGCCGACGGCGCGAAGGCGATGAAGGAAATGCGCGACGCCGGCAGCTACAACCTCGTGCAGGACGAGGCGAGCTGCGTCGTGTTCGGGATGCCGCGCGAGGCGATCAATGCCGGCGCGGCGCACGAGGTGCTGTCGCTGAACCAGATCGCGGGCAAGCTGATCGAGCGGCTTCGCAGCACCGCGGGCATTTCGACGAACCGGGTCTGAAGCGCCCGCGCGCCGGCGCTACCAGCGCCAGCCCAGCGTCCGATAGCCGCGTTCGAGCTCGATCAGGCGCTGCTGCCGCAGATCGTCGTGGCGCCGGGCGCGGTCGCGCAGCGCCTCGGGCGCACCGATGTCGGCGAGCAGCCGTCCGTCCAGTTCGGCCAGCGATTCGTAGGCCAGCTCCGCCGCGGCCGCGGCGTCACGCTCGCGCCGGACAAACATCTGCCGCCACCAGCGTTGCAAACGAACGCGCCAGCCGGCCGGTCTCATCGCGGCGCCGGGTCGCAAGGGCGCACCGCGGGGCGGCAGCGCAAGGGTCGTCGGGGTCGCCATCGTGAACCTCCTGGTCTTTGGTGCTGGTAAGCATAAGAGCCCAATTGCCTCGCTGGAATCGATATGTTCTGGCCAACTTGGTCATGTATGCTTACCAGCATGACACGCGTCCCCTTGCATGTGCTGCCGACCTTCCGCACCGTCGCGCGGCTGGAGAACCTGCGTGCGGCGGCCGACGAGCTGGCCGTTACGCACAGCGCGGTCAGCCAGCAGATCCGGCTGCTCGAGGAGCAACTGGGCTTCGAGCTGTTCGAGCGGCGCGGCCGGCGCATCGTGCTGAACCCGGCCGGGGCCGCGCTGCTGCGCAGCGTCGAACCGGCGCTCGCGCAGATCGACGACGGCGTGCAAGCCGCCGCGGCCGCTGCGTCAGGCGCCCAGCAGCGAATGCGCGTGACCGTGCTGCCGTCGTTCGCGCAGCGCTGGCTGCTGCCGCGCATGGGGCGCTGGCGCGAACGCCATCCGGACATCGCGCTGGAGATTCACGCATCGCAGCAGGTCGTCGACCTGCAGCGCGAAGGTTTCCATGCAGCGATCCGGCAAGGTCGCGGCCCATGGCCGCCGCTGGTGGCGGAACGGCTGATCGACAGCCCGTTGATCGTGGTCGGCTGCCCGGCCGCCGCGCAACGCCTGGCGGGCCGGGGCGCCGAGGCGATCGCGCACGAGCCGCTGCTCGGCAACCCGGGCCGCTGGGAGCGCTGGTTCGCCGACGCGGGGCTGCCGCGACAGCGCATCAACCCGGTCGCGACCTTCAACGACGCCGGGCTGATGCTCCAGGCCGCCGAGCAGAACCTCGGTCTCGCACTGACCCGCGAGTTGCTCGCCGCCGATGCGATCTGCGAAGGTCGATTGGTGCGCCTCTCGCCGCTGGAAGTCGACGACGAGCACGGCGATGCGTACTACCTCGTGCACACCAGCGCGCTGGCCGACTGGCCGCCGTTGAACGCGCTGCGGACCTGGCTGTTCGACGAGTTCGGCCATGCGCAGCGGGCGCTCGATGCGGCGCTGCCGCGCGCGGCCTGAGCCGACACGCTGTCCCGAGTCAAGGGACTCGGCGTTCAGAGAAACAGCGCCTGCAGGTCGTTCAGGAAGTCGAAGCCGCGAGCGCTGGGCCAGACACGCGCCGCATCGCGTTCGATCCAGCCGCGGCGCTCGGCCTCGTCCAGCCTCGCCGCGATCGCCGACAGCGGCAACCCGGTGCGCTCGCCGAAGCGCGCGAGCTCGAAGCCGTCGCGCAGGCGCAGTGCATTGAGCATGAACTCGAACGGCAGCGCCTTGCGCGGCACTTCTTCGTCACTCGCGATGGCGTTGCCGGCAAGGGCTCGTTCGACATAACTCGCCGGATCGCGCCAGCGCTGCTGGCGCACGACCCGGTGCGGAAAGCTCAGCTTGCCGTGCGCGCCCGCACCGATGCCCAGGTAATCGCCGAACTGCCAGTAGTTCAGGTTGTGCGCACACGCATGGCCCGGCCGCGCGAACGCCGAGACCTCGTAGCGCGCGAGACCGGCTGCGGTCGTGCGCTCGACGATGCGGTCCAGCATCTCGGCCGCGAGATCGTCGTCCGGCACCGCGGGCGGGAACTTCGCGAACACCGTGTTCGGCTCTATCGTCAGGTGGTAGACCGACAGATGCGGCGGGTTATACCCGAGCGCGGTGCGCAGGTCGGCATCGAGCTCGGCCAGCGTCTGGCCGGGCAGCGCGTACATCAGGTCGAGGTTGAAGGTGTCGAACGCCGACGCGGCTTCTTCGACTGCGGCGCGAGCCTGCGCGCCGTCGTGCACCCGGCCGAGCGCCGCGAGCTTCGCATCGTCGAAGCTCTGCACGCCGACCGACAGCCGCGTGACCCCGGCCGCCCGGTACGCCTTGAAGCGCTCGCGCTCGAACGTGCCCGGGTTCGCTTCGAGCGTGATCTCGCAGCCGGCTTCGAGCGGCAGCCGGGCACGCACGTCGGCGAGCAATCGATCGATGGACTCCGGCGCAAACAGGCTAGGCGTGCCGCCGCCGATGAAGATCGTGTGCACGCGCCGGCCCCAGACGAACGGCAGCGCCGCCTCGAGATCGGCACGCAGCGCGTCCAGATAACGTGCCTCGTCGAGGGACCCCTTCAGTTCATGCGAGTTGAAGTCGCAGTACGGGCACTTCTTCAGACACCACGGCAGGTGCACGTACAACGACAGCGGCGGCAGCGCGGACAGCGACAGCGTGCCGGGTCGCATGTAGCGCGCGAGGCGCTGGTCCATCGCCTCGGCAGGCCCTGCACCCGCCGGCTCGATCGGAATCGTCGGCTCAGCCAAGGTGCCACACGTCGCGCAGCAGCGCCAGCATCGCACGGGCCGCGAGCGCGCGGTGGCTGTGCATGTTCTTCGTCTCGGGCGCCAGCTCGGCCACCGTCTTGCCGAGCTCGGGGATCAGCATCAGCGGGTCGTAGCCGAAGCCGCCGGCGCCACGCCGCTCGTGGAGGATTTCGCCGTGCCAGCGGCCGACCGCGATCAGCGGCTCGGGGTCGTCGGCCGCGCGCAGCGCGATCAGCGTGCTGATGAAGTGCGCACGCCGGTCGGTCGCGCCGGCCAGCCGCTCGAGCAGCAGGCGGTTGTTCGCGTCGTCCTGCACGCGCCGCTGCGCTTCGCGATCGGCATCGCGCGGCAGCACGACGCTCGCATAGTGCGCCGAGATCACGCCCGGCGCGCCGCCCAGCGCAGCGACGCACAGCCCGGAATCGTCGGCGATCGCCGCACCGCCCGCAGCCGCAGCCGCATGCCGCGCCTTCACGAGCGCGTTCTCGACGAACGTGTGGTGCGGCTCATCGGCCTCGGCGATGCCCAGCGAGCCCTGCGTGACCAGCTCGACGCCGGCCGGCGCGAGCAGCGCGCCGAGCTCGGCAAGCTTCTTCGCGTTGTTCGACGCGAGCACCAGCCGCATGCGCGCCACCTGTTCGTGCCTACGCCAGGCCCAGCGCGCGGCGCTGCGCGACGACCAGCTCGCGTATGCCCTTGTCGGCCAGACCCAGCAGTGCGTCCATCTCGGCGCGCGAGAACGCCGCGCCCTCGGCCGTGCCCTGCAGCTCGACGAAGCCGCCCGAGCCGGTCATCACGACGTTCATGTCGGTGTCGCAGGCCGAGTCTTCGATGTATTCGAGGTCGAGCAGCGGCGTGCCCTCGACGATGCCGACCGACACCGCCGCGACCGCATCGCGGATCGGCGATGCGGCGATCTTGCCCTGCGCGAGCAGCCAGCCCACTGCATCGTGCAGCGCGACGTACGCGCCCGTGATCGCCGCGGTGCGGGTGCCGCCGTCGGCCTGGATCACGTCGCAGTCGATCGTGATCGTGCGCTCGCCCAGCGCGGCGAGGTCGACGATGCAGCGCAGCGAGCGCCCGATCAGGCGCTGGATCTCCTGCGTGCGCCCGCTCTGCTTGCCGCGCGCGGCCTCGCGGTCGCTGCGCGTGTGCGTCGAACGCGGCAGCATCCCGTACTCGGCGGTGACCCAGCCCTCGCCGCTGCCGCGCTTGTGCGGCGGGACTTTGTCTTCGACGGAGGCGGTGCAGAGCACTTGGGTATCGCCGAAGCTGATCAGCACGGAGCCCTCGGCGTGGCGGGTGTAGGCGCGCTGGATGGAGACAGGGCGCAGCGCGTTGGCGGCGCGGTCATTGGAGCGGAGGAACGTCATCCGCGTATTTTGCCCGCGGTCGATCCATCACCGTTCGGGCTGAACTTGTCGAAGCCATGTCCGAGCGCCACCAGCGCTTCGACAAGCTCAGCGCGAACGGATGAACGAGCTGAGCGGGCGGGCCAGCACTCGCCCGCTTGCCTACTTCTTGTTCTGCGACGACGACCGCCGGATCGCCTCGTTGATCTCGCGGATCGAGCGCTCGATCTCGGCGTCGTCGAGCTCGTCCGGCGCATCGGTGCCGTTGACGCTCGCCTGGATCGTCGACGCGAACACCTCTTCGCCGAGCTGTTCGGTCGAGATGCCGCTGGTGCTGTCGCTGTCCTCGGCGGCTTCCCATTCGACCGCGAGCACCGACACGTTGTCGCTCTTCGCGCCGCCGTTGCGCAGCGCCTGCTCGACGAGTTCGGGCACGGCATCGGAGATGTCGCGGCGCGCGAGCTGCTCGGTGATCACGTTGTCGTCGACCGTGCCCCACAGGCCATCCGAGCACAGCAGGATGCGGTCGCCCGACTGCATCAGGAGCGGCCCGACCGTGTCGACCACCGGCTTGCCCGGGCTGCCCAGGCAGGTGAACAGCACGTTGCGGTTGAAGCGGTCGCTCATCGGCACGACCTGGCTCATCGTCTGCTGCAATTCGGAGTACGAGTGGTCGCGGGTGCGCGCGATCAGCTTCTCGCCACGCACCAGGTACAGGCGCGAGTCGCCGCAGTGCGCCCAGTACGCCGCGTTGCCTTGCAGCAGGCACGCGACGATGGTCGTGCGCGGGGTGTCGATCAGCGCCTTCTGAGTCGCGTAACGGAGCAACTGGTGATGCCCGGCGATGATCGCCTCGTGCAGGAAGCGCAGCGGGTCGGCCAGCGTGGGCTTGCAGTCGCGCTGGAACAGCGCGGCCAGCGTCTGCAGCGCGAGCTGCGAGGCCACCTCGCCCTCGGGATGGCCGCCCATCCCGTCGGCCAGCGCGAACAGACCGGCATCGCGCGTGTAGCAGTAGCCCATGCGGTCTTCGTTCTTTTCGCGGCCGCCCTTGCGGCTGACCTGGTAGACGGAAAAGCGCATAGCGTGATCAGGCCTTCGCGCCTGTCGTCAAATTTTCGAGCTGCAGCTTCAGCCGTTCGCTGAAACTGAGCTTGGTATAGCGGCGCTCGGTCTCGCGCGCGAGCTCCTTCTGCAGCGCGAACACGCTCTGGGGCCGCGACAGCGGATCGAGCGACATGCACCACTCGGTCACTTCGATCAGGTTGTCGGAGTAGACGTTGCGCAGCCGCGAGAGGCTCAGCGCGAGCCGGTCCTTCTCGATGCGCTGCGGGGCGTCGTTCGGCGGATAACCCTGCATGCAGGCGTAAATGCACGCGCCGATCGCGTAGATGTCGGTCCACGGGCCCAGCGTGCCGTCGCGGCGGTACATCTCGGGCGCGGCGAAGCCCGGCGTGTACATCGGGCGGATGAAGTTGCCTTCCTTGCTCAGCACCTCGCGCGCCGCGCCGAAGTCCAGCAGCACCGCCTTGTTTTCGTTGGTGATGAAGATGTTCGCGGGCTTGATGTCCAGGTGCAGCATCTTGTGCTGGTGCACGATGCGCAAGCCGCGCAGGATCTCGTCGAACAGCGAGCGTATCGTGCTCTCGCGGAACACCTTGTCGCGCTTCAGGTCGCGCGCGGTGACGATGAAGTCCTGCAGCGTGTCGCCCTGCAGGTAGTTCATCACCATGTAGACGGTCTCGTTCTCGCGGAAGAAGTTCAGCACCGAGACCACGCTCGGGTGGCTGATCTGCGCGAGCGAGCGCCCTTCCTCGAAGAAGCTCTTCAACCCGAGGCGGTACAGCGGCTGCTTCTCGGGCTTGACGCGCGGCGTCAGCTCGCCGGGCGAACGCTCGGCCAGCGACGACGGCAGATATTCCTTCAGCGCGACGAGATGACGGTCCGAATCCTCGCAGAGG
>DATCSE010000418.1:0-8735 GCA_036568605.1 Burkholderiaceae bacterium
GCGTTCGCGCGGCACGTCGTGATTCTCGACGAGCCGACCGCGGCGCTGGGCGTCAAGGAGGGCAACATGGTGCTGGAGCTGATCCGGCGCGTGCGCGACCGCGGGCTGCCGGTGATCCTGATCAGCCACAACATGCCGCACGTGTTCGAGATCGCCGACCGCATCCACGTCGCGCGGCTGGGCAAGCGCGCCTGCGTCGTCGACCCGAAGAAGATCAGCATGAGCGACACGGTCGCGGTGATGACCGGCGCGATGCGCCCCGAAGAGCTTCCGGCCGAAGCATTGGCATGAAATTGCATAGGCCCGGCGCCGCGCCGCGCGCCGACCGCCGGGCCCGCCTCCCGCGGGGCGCCGCGAACGGTTCGGCCGGCGACGAGGGCCACGGCACGCTGCGCCCGCGCGGCTCCAACCACGCCGGGATGCGCCAGTTCAACGAGCGTGTCGTGCTGCAGGCGATTCGCCTGCACGGCAGCCTCGCGAAGGCCGACATCGCGCGGTTGACCCGGCTCACCGCGCAAACGGTGCAGGTGATCATCGCCCGGCTCGAAGGCGATGGTCTGGTCAGGAAGCTCGAGCCGGTGCGCGGCAGGATCGGCCAGCCGTCGGTGCCGATGGCGCTGAACCCGGACGGCGCGTTCTCGATCGGCATCAAGATCGGGCGCCGCAGCCTGGACATGCTGCTGCTGGACTTCGCCGGCCAGGTGCGGCAGCGGCTGTCGCACCCCTACCCGTTCCCCGATCCGGACACGCTGTTCCCCGCGATCGAGGCCCGTCTGGCCGAGCTGACCGCCGCGATGCCCGCGGCGCACCGAGCGCGGCTGCATGGGATCGGCATCGCGGCGCCGCTGTCGCTGGGCGGCTGGCAGAGCGTGCTGAAGGTCCAGCCGCAGGTCGCGAGCAAGTGGGCCGGCATCGACATCCGCGAGCGCGTCACGCGGATGACCGAGCTGCCGGTGGAGTTCGTCAAGGACACCGCGGCCGCCTGCGTCGCCGAGCTGGTCGCGGGGCGCGGGCGCAGCATCCGCAGCTTCCTGTACGTGTTCTTCGACACCTTCATCGGCGGCGGGCTCGTGATCGACAGCCAGCTGCGTTCGGGCGTCAACGGCAACGCCGGCGCGATCGGCTCGATGGCGCTCGCGCCGGTGCACGGCGGCCAGCACAGCGAGGCGCACCAGCTGCTGAGCCGGGCATCGCTGCTCAACCTCGAGGAGCGCTTCGCCGAGACCCGGCTGGACCCGGACGCCACCGGCGACACGCGCGCGCTGCAGGAGCCCTGGTGGCACGAAACCAAGCGCTGGCTGCAGGACGTCGGCCCGGCGGTCGCCTACGCGGTGCACAGCGCCGCCTGCCTGCTCGATTTCGACGGCGTGATCGTCGACGGCTCGATCAGCCGCGAGCTGCTGCGCGCGCTGATCTCCAGCATCAACCAGTCGCTCGACCTGCACGACTGGGAAGGCGTCTCGCGGCCGACGCTGCTGGAAGGCACGATAGGCGCCGACGCCCGGGCCGTCGGCGGCGCGCTGCTGCCGCTGTACGCGAATTTCCTGCCCGACCACGAGCTGTTCCTGAAGCTCGCGAGCTGAGCAGAGGCTGGCAGCCGCACCCCCCTAACAACACGCAGTTACGCCCACCCTGTCAAGTTTGACAGTAGACGCCGCTGCGGCAGACCCCCAGACTGCACTTCGCTCAGGGAATCACCAAGAAAAATCGCAGCGTGCCGACAGAGCCGCGCGACCGTGCCGGAAGAGTCGTATGCCGTATGTTCGCCGCAATGCGATGGGGGAGATCGAGAGCATCCACAAGGCGGCCGCGCCGGATGCGATGGAGTACCTCGATCCGTCGGACTCCGAGGTCCGGCGCTTCGTGACGCTGGTCGAGCAGACCGAGCGTTTCGGAGCGCTGGACGCCGAGGTGATCCGCGTGCTCGAGGACGTGGTGGACGTGATCCTCGCCAAGGGCCTGGTCGAGATCTCGGAACTGCCGCCGGATGCGCAGCTGAAGCTGATCATGCGGCGCCAGCAGCGCACCCGCGAGGAAGAAACCTCGCGGCAGAAGTTCTCGGCGTCGGGTTTCGTCGAGATCATCGACGACAGCGCCTTCGGCGCGCTGGGCGGTCCGCAGTCCTAGCGACTACGCGCCTGCGCAGACCACCGCGCAGCCGGCCGCGAGCGCCGGCGCGGTCTTGTGCGCGCGATCAGGCTGCACGACACGAGGGCGACGCCGCAGAATCGGGCCTGGACTCATCTGCCGCATCACCTCCCATGGCCGAAGCCCTGAAGATCGACCGGCTCGATCTGCGCATCCTTGCCCAACTGCAGAAGAACGGTCGCATGACCAACGTCGATCTGGCCGACGCGGTGGGCCTTTCGCCCAGCCCGTGCCTGATCCGCGTCAAGCGCCTCGAGCAGGCCGGCTACATCGCCGGCTACGGCGCGCAGCTCCGACTCGAGAAACTGGGCGACACGCTGACCGTCTTCACCGAGGTCACGCTCTCGGACCACCACCGCGAGGACTTCACGCGCTTCGAGACCGCGATCAAGGAAGTCGACGAGATCCTCGAGTGCCATCTCGTCAGCGGCGGCTACGACTACCTGCTGCGCTTCCTGACCCGCGGCGTCAACCACTACCAGGCAATCATCGAAGAGCTGCTCGAGCGCAACATCGGGATCGCGAAATACTTCAGCTACATCGTCATCAAGTCGCCGTTCATCAAGACGCACTGTCCGATCGAGCGGCTGTTTCCGGACCAGCGCTGAGGTCTGAACGCGGGTTGGGGAACGGTTGTAGGTCCGACTTCGGCACTGCCGATGCGGCGACGGCGCCATGCCGCCCTCGATTCACGGCGCCTGGCGGGGACCAGGCGCATCGACCTGCGCCAACCCATGCCGGCGCAACGCCTCGTCGATCGACGCCGACAGCTCGCGCGCCTTCTCGATATCGGCGAGCCCTTGGTCGACTTGTCCCATCTTCGTTCGCGCGAGCCCACGCCCGTACAGCGACCAGGCGCTGTCGGGGCGGATCTCCAGGGCTCGGTCGTAGTCGGAAAGCGCGTCGCGCAGCCTGCCGCGGCGCAGTTGCACCCAGGCTCGGCTGTCGAGATAGTTGGCCTCCTTGGGCCGATGGTCCAGGGCGTCGTCGCAGTCGGCAAGCGCCTTGTCCAGTTCGATGCCCAGCATCGCGCGCGCCCAGCAGCGCCCGTTCAACGCGTGATCCAGGTCCACCTCGTTGCGATGGCTGGGAATCCAAAGATTCCACTGCGCCAGCGACAGATCCAGCCTGTCGAGACGGTCGTAGAGACCGGCCATGTCCCGGCGCATGTCCGCCTGCGCGGCCAAAACCTGGTCCAGCGCCTGCAGATCGCCGAGCGCGCCGTCGCGGTCGCCCGAGGCGGCACGCATCTGCGCCCGACTGAGCCGAGCCTCGGCCTGCGCGGGGTCCAGTCGCAGTGCGGTGGTGTAGTCCTGCAAGGCTTCGGTGAAGTGCTTCAGGGCGACGTGCACCTGGCCGCGTCGCGTGAAGTAGTCGGCCGCCTGCGGCGCCATCTCGCAGGCGCGGTCCAGGTCCGCCAGCGCGCGCACGTAGTCGCGCCGGGCGGCCCAGGCGGCGCCACGCCGCGCGAAGCCGTCGGCGTCGGCGGGCGCGTCGGCATCGAACGCCGCGTCGGCCTCCGTCACGGCATGGGCGTTCAGCGCGAACACCGGGCCGCCCTGATAGGTGAAGTACATGCGCCGCTGCTTCTTCGAGACGTAGACGCGGTGCGATAGAAAGAAGTCGATGCCCACCAGCATGTCCACGTCATCGATGCTGAACTCGCCGATGCGCAACCGGCTGTGCTCGATAGCCTCGCCGCCGAGGACCCACTTGCGGACGGGCGCGGTCCACGCCTTGGCCTCGCCACGGCCAAGGCCGTGGATCATTCCGGCGGGTTTCATGTCGGCATCGGCCATGCCGGCACGCCGTGCCGCCGCGAGCGAGATCACCGACATCGCGCCCGTGTCGAACTCGACCGTGATGTTCGTGCCGTTCAGCTGCGCTGTGGCCTTGATCGCAGGCGCCGACGACGACCGGTCCTGCCGCAGTTCCAGCTCGGACACCGGCGTGCCGTTGGCCCAATAGGCCATGTCGGTGTTGTCGCAATCGCCTTCGGGAAATATCAGGCGCACCATCCCGTGCGCGAGGTCGAACTCCGCATCGCCGAGCGTGAGCAGGTTGCGGCCGAGCAGGCCCATCGTGCCGCCGCCAGGCTCGTTGCCGCCGACGATGAAGTCCACGTTCGGGATTTCGCCCTGCGTGAGCTGCAGCCGCTTCACGGTCGTCAGGCGCGCGTCGACCGACCCGGTCAGGCCCCGCACCTTCGTCCCATACAGGCCGCGCAGCGGCAGCTCGAGCTGCTGAGCCGCTGCCTCGGTGAGGAAGCTGAAGAACGCGCCGCTGTCCAGCGTCAGCGGCACCTCGGTGCCATTGATGCCCACCCGCGCAACGGCGCGCGTGCCCACCATCGTCACGGGCATCTCCAGCGCCTGGAGTTTGCAAGCCGCACCGCACGCCGGCGCCATCACGCCGAGCGCCAACCATGTTGCGGCAGACCGCATGCGCCGCATGATCCCGTTCACAGGCTTCCTCCCTTGTCGACGATCGGGCCCCGCCTTTCGCAATGCGTCCATCCTCGGCCCGGCGGGTCGCTACTCTACGCGAGGAGCTGGGAGCACCGTTCGACGGCATCGTGGCCAAGGTCGGCCTACCACCCCTGGGCCGAACCCGCATGCAGCCGGCCCAGAACTTCATCCAGAATCGGCACAGCGCCGCTTACCAAGCAGCGCAGGAGCAGCGTATGCCTGGCCAACAGCCGAAGCTTCACCTGCATGTGCCCGAGCCCACCGGCCGGCCCGGGCAAGCAACCGATTTTTCCTATCTGCGAGTCACGGCAGCGGGCGACGTGCCGCGCCCGGCAGTGGACATCGTTCCGTCGCACACCGGCGCGATGGCCTGGAAGCTGATCCGCGTGCTCGACGACGCCGGCCGCGCGGTCGGCCCGTGGGCGCCCCAGGTCGATGTCGAGACGCTGCGCCGCGGTCTGCGCGCGATGCTGCGCACGCGCGCCTTCGATGCGCGCATGATGATCGCGCAGCGCCAGAAGAAGATCTCCTTCTACATCCAGTGCCTGGGCGAAGAGGCGATCGCGGTGGCGCATGCCCAGGCGCTGCAGCCCGGCGACATGTGCTTCCCGTCGTATCGCCAGCAGGGCCTGCTGCTGTCGCGCGACGACATCGACGTCGTCGAGCTGATGTGCCAGCTGCTCAGCAACGAGCGCGACCCGATCCGCGGCCGCCAGCTGCCGGTGATGTACTCGTACAAGCGCGCGGGGTTCTTCACGATCTCCGGCAACCTCGCGACGCAGTTCGTGCAGGCGGTCGGATGGGCGATGGCCTCGGCGATCCAGGGCGACACCAAGATCGCCTCCGGCTGGATCGGCGACGGCTCGACCGCCGAGGCCGACTTCCACAATGCGCTGACCTTCGCGCATGTCTATCGCGCGCCGGTGATCCTCAACGTCGTCAACAACCAGTGGGCGATCTCGACCTTCCAGGCGATCGCGGGCGGCGAAGGCACCACGTTCGCGGCGCGCGGCGTCGGCGCCGGCATCGCATCGCTGCGCGTGGACGGCAACGACTTCCTCGCGGTGCTGGCGGCCTCGCGCTGGGCCGCCGAGCGCGCGCGGAGCAATCTCGGGCCGACGCTGATCGAATGGGTCACCTACCGCGCCGGCGCGCACTCGACCTCGGACGACCCGTCGCGCTACCGGCCGGCCGACGATTGGGAGCACTTCCCGCTGGGCGACCCGGTCGCGAGGCTGAAGCAGCACCTGATCGTCCTGGGCGCCTGGTCGGAAGACGAGCACCAGCAGACCGTGAAAGCGCTCGAAGCCGAGATGTCCGCCGCGCTGAAGGAAGCGCAGAGGTTCGGCTCGATGCAGGACGGCCACATCCCGCCGCTCGCGACGATGTTCGAGGACGTCTACAAGGACATGCCGCCGCACCTGCGCGACCAGATGCGCCAGGCCGCCGAACACGATGGTACCCACGGGGGCTGAGGCATGGCGGCGATGACCATGATCCAGGCCCTGCGTTCGGCGATGGACGTGATGCTGGGCCGCGACGCGCAGGTCGTCGTCTTCGGCGAGGACGTCGGCTACTTCGGCGGCGTGTTCCGCTGCACCGAAGGCCTGCAGGCCAAGTACGGCAAGCACCGGGTGTTCGACTCGCCGATCGCCGAGGGCGGCATCGTCGGCACCGCGATCGGCATGGCGGCCTACGGCCTGCGGCCGGTGGTCGAGGTGCAGTTCGCCGACTACTTCTACCCGGCCTCGGACCAGATCGTCTCCGAGGCGGCGCGCCTGCGCTACCGCTCCGCCGGCGACTTCACCGCGCCCATCGTGATCCGCATGCCGTGCGGCGGCGGCATCTACGGCGGGCAGACGCACAGCCAGAGCCCGGAGGCGCTGTTCACGCACGTGTGCGGGCTGCGCACGGTGATGCCGAGCAACCCGTACGACGCGAAGGGGCTGCTGATCGCGGCCATCGAGTGCGACGACCCGGTGATCTTCCTCGAGCCCAAGCGGCTCTACAACGGGCCGTTCGACGGCCATCACGATCAGCCCGTCGTGCCCTGGTCCGCACACCCGCGCAGCGAGGTGCCCGAGGGCCACTACACGGTCGCGCTCGAGTCGGCCAGCATCGTGCGGCCGGGCGAGGACCTGACGGTGGTGACCTACGGAACGATGGTCTATGTTGCCGAAGCCGCGGCACGCGAGACCGGCATCGACGCCGAGGTGATCGACCTGCGCAGCCTGTGGCCGCTGGACCTGCCGGCCATCGTCGAATCGGTGAAGAAGACCGGCCGCTGCGTCGTGCTGCACGAGGCCACGCGCACCAGCGGCTTCGGTGCGGAGCTGACGGCGCTGGTCCAGGAGCATTGCTTCTACCACCTCGAAGCCCCGATCGAGCGCGTGACCGGCTACGACACGCCCTACCCGCACGCGCTCGAGTGGGCTTACTTTCCGGGCCCGACGCGAGTGGGCCGCGCGTATCGAAAGGTGATGGGATGACGCTGCAGACCATCCGCATACCCGACCTCGGCGAAGGCATCGCCGAGGTCGAGCTGGTCGAGTGGCGCGTCAAGCCGGGCGATCGCGTCGCCGAAGACCAGACCCTGTGCGACGTGATGACCGACAAGGCCGCGGTCGAGATCCCGTCGTCGGTGGCCGGCCACGTGGTCGAGCTCGGCGGCGAGGTGGGGCAGATGATGGCGGTGGGGTCGGTGCTGATCCGTATCGAAGACGATGCGGCAGCGTCGCCGCCGGCACCGGGTGCAGCGGCAGAAGCAGCGGCAAAGGCAGCGCCAGCGCCGCAAGTCACCGTCACTGCTCCGACTACCACCGCCGAGCCGGGCTTGGCGCCGATACCGGTGGCACCGGCTTCGCCGCATCCAGCGCCGCCCTCGCTCGCTCCGCCCTCGCTCGCTCCGCCCTCGCTTGCGCAGCCCTCGCCTGCGCAGCCGGCGACGACATCGCGTCCGCTCGCCGCGCCCGCCGTGCGGATGCGCGCGCGCGCACTGGGCATCGACCTGGCGCAGTTGCGAGGCAGCGGCCCCGACGGCCGCATCGTCCACGCCGATCTCGACGCGGTGCGGTCAGGCGGCAGCGCCCGCAGCAGCAGCAGCAGCACCCGCGCGGCGACCGATGCCACGCACGAGATCAAGCTCATCGGACTGCGCCGCAAGATCGCGCAGAAGATGCAGGAATCGAAGCGCCACATCCCGCACTTCACCTACGTCGAGGAAGTCGACGTGACCGAGATGGTCGCGCTGCGCGACGAGCTGAACCTGCAGCACGGCGCTGAACGCGGCGAACTCTCGCCGCTCGCGTTGATCGTGCGCGCCGTCGTGCGTGCAGTGCCGGCGTTTCCGCAGGTCAACGGCCGCTTCGACGACGAGGCCGGCGTGCTGACGCTGCACGAGGCCGTGCACCTGGGCATCGCGACGCAGACCGATGCGGGCCTGATCGTCCCGGTGCTGCGCCAGGCGCAGACGCTGGACCTCTGGGCCTGCGCCGCCGAGATCGCGCGGCTGGCCGCGAGCGCACGCGCCGGCAAGGCGGCACGCGAGGACCTGTCCGGCTCGACGCTGACCGTCACGAGCCTCGGCAAGCTCGGCGGCATCGTCTCGACGCCGGTGATCAACCACCCCGAGGTCGCGATCGTCGGCATCAACCGCATCGTCGCGCGGCCGGTCGTGCGCGACGATGCGGTGCAGGTGCGGCAGATGATGAACCTGTCGTCGTCGTTCGACCACCGCGTCGTCGACGGCGCGGTGGCCGCGGCTTACATCCAGCGCGTGCGGCAGCTGCTCGAGCATCCGGCGATGCTGTTCGTCGAGTAGGGCTGGCCTGGTCTTCACGCGGTGACGTCTGCCCCCGAAGCGGATTGATGTTGCGGCCCGTCCCGGCCATTTGCAGGCATCCGCGATCGGCGTCTTCCCCAACAGGCAGTGAGCGCCAATTTGGCGGCTCGTGAGTACCACGCCTTCGTCCATGCGCTACGCTGCGAGTGCACACGCACAGCGTCATGGAGGCCGCCATGCCAGAGCAACTCACGAAGTATCCCGAGGTCACGCTCCAGGTGCTGCGCAGCGCAGGCGCAAGTTGCGGCAAGGGCGCTTCCAAGACTATCCTCACCGGC
>DATCSE010000419.1:0-7597 GCA_036568605.1 Burkholderiaceae bacterium
AGCGCTCAGCGCGGCCAGGCCGGCGAGGCATGCGCCGGCAAACAGGCGTTTCAAGGGCATCTTGCGATCTTGATCAATGCACGTGACAGCACCGTGAACGGCGCCGTGCGGCGCGGCTGCTGCGACGCCCGCGTGCAAGCCTGGCGGCGGTGACGCCGGCCGCGGGGGTACAGTCACGCCTGCATGACGACACCTCTTGCCGCCATCGACGACGCGCCGGCCCAGCGGGCGCCCGGCGTTCAGGCCTCCCCTCGCACCGAGCACCCGCGGCCGCCGCGCTCCACGCGGCCGGCGATCAGCTGCGTGGTCCCTGCGTACAACGAAGCCGCCAACCTCGGGTTGATGCTGACCTCGCTGACCCAGCAGCTCACGCAGCTGACCGACCGCTGGGAGGTCATCGTCGTCGACGACGGCAGCCGCGACGCGACGCCGCTGGCCATCGCGCCGTTCCTGGTCGCGCCGGGCGTGCGCTACGTGCGGCTGTCGCGCAACTTCGGCAAGGAGGCGGCGCTGACCGCCGGCATCGACCGCGCCGAAGGGGAAGTCGTGCTGCTGATGGATGCCGACCTGCAGCACCCGGCGTCGCTGGTGCCCGAGATGCTGGCCGCCTGGCACGAGGGTGCCGACATGGTCTGCGCCGCACGCGCCTCGCGCGCCGACGAGAGCCTGCCCAAGCGCATCGGCACCGCGCTGTTCTACCAGCTGGTCAACCGCGGCTCGCAGGTCAAGATCCCGGTCGACGCCGGCGACTTCCGGCTGATGGACCGGCGCGTCGTCGACGCGCTGAAGTCGCTGCCCGAGCGCAACCGCTTCATGAAGGGGCTGTACGCCTGGGTCGGCTTCCACAACGTGATCATTCCGTACACGCCGGCCGAGCGCCACGCCGGCGTCAGCACGTTTTCGATGCGCCGCCTCGCTCGGCTCGCGTTCACCGGCGTCACCGCGTTCACCAACGCGCCGCTGCGGCTGTGGAGCGGCATCGGCGTCGTCACCGCGCTGCTCGCGCTCGCCTTCGGCACGTACATCGTGGTCGACCACTTCATCTACGGAACCGACGTGCCCGGCTGGGCGACGATCGTGACCGGCATGGCGTTCCTGAGCGGCGTGCAGCTGCTGTCGATCGGCATCCTCGGCGAATACGTCGGCCGCATCTTCGACGAGGTCAAGCAGCGGCCGGTCTACCTGGTCGGCAGCGAGGCCGGGCGCGGTGCGCTGGGCGCGACGACACCCGAAACATGACCCGTACGCTCGCGCTGTGCGCGGATGATTTCGGCATCGACGCCGGCGTCTCGTCCGGCATCGCGCGGCTCGCGCACGCCAGCCGGCTGAGCGCGGTCTCGTGCATCACGACGACCAAGCGCTGGCCCGACGATGCGAAGCTGCTCGCCGGCGTGCCCGACACGGTGGACGTCGGGCTGCATCTGAACCTGACCGAAGGCAAGCCGGCGAGCGCGCGACTCGGCAAGATCTGGCCGCGGCTGCCGGGGCTCGGCAAGCTGATCGCGCTGGCGCACCTGGGCCGCCTGCCGCGCGCGGCGCTGCGCACCGAGCTGCATGCGCAGCTCTCGGCCTTCATCGCGGCGCGCGGCGCGCCGCCGCGTTTTCTCGACGGGCACCAGCACGTGCACCACTTGCCCGGCGTGCGCGACATCGTGCTCGACATGGCCGAGCACATCCAGCCGCTGCCGGCGGTGCGCAGCACCGGACGCGTGCTGGGCCCCGGCTACGGCTTCAAGCGGCGCGTGATCGAAGGCACCGGCGGCACGGCGCTGATGGCCGCGCTGCGTGCGCACGTGCTGCCGCACAACGCGGCGCTGCTGGGGGTCTACGACTTCAGCACCGCCGACTACGGCGGCCTGATGCGGCGCTGGCTCGCCGAGGTGCCGGCCGACGGCGCGCTGCTGTTCTGCCACCCGGGCGACGCGAAGAGCGGCGACGGAGCCGCCGACGCGATCGCGACGGCGCGGCGGCGCGAGGCCGACTACCTCGGCAGCGAGCAGTTCGTCGAGGACCTCGCGGCGGCCGATGTTGCACTGGGCCGCGTCTGGCAGGCGGGGTCGACGGCGGCACCGCCGCCATCGCCGCTCAGCGAAACGTCCAGGCCCGGTTGATCGCGAAGGTCAGCACCAGGCCCGCGCCGGTCGCGACGACCTGGGCGAGCAGGTAGTGCACGCCCAGCCGCACGCCCAGCCCGACGATCCCCATCCCGAGCAGCGCGCCGGCCAGCGCGGTGAGCTGGAAGCGCGGCCACGACGCGGCGATCGCGCCGGTGTGCGCGAACGTGAACCAGCGGTTGCCGGCGTACGCGACCTGCGCGCCGATCACCGCGCCTATGCCCGACCCCAGGTACGCCGGCACGTGCAGCACCTCGACGCACAGCACCAGCACCAGGTAGTGCGCCGCGGTCGCGAACGCGCCGACGGCGGTGTAGCGGATGAAGTGCTGCATGCGGCGTGATGGTGCGCGCGCTCAGGGGCACGCGCGCGCCGGCACGCGCCACAGCTCGCTGCTCGCGTCGGCATACACACGCTGCGCACCGCGCAGCACCGCGACCCGCGTCGCCGCCTCGGCCGGCAGCGCGACGAACCACACGTTGCCGCGGCCGCAGGTCAGCGCATCGAGCTGCGCGAGCGGCCGCAGCACCTGCTGGCCGCGTGCCAGGTCGAAGCGCGCCGCATCGAAGAGCTCCTTGCGCCAGTTGTCGTGCAGCGGCAGTTCCGGGTCGTCCCAGTGGCTCGCGATGATCGCCGGGCGCTTCAGGTCGGCATAGAACGGCAGGTCGTAGAAGTACTCTTCGACCATCACGACCGAGTCGTGCGGCGCGATCTGCGCGGCCAGCGCGAGCGCGGCGCCGCGGTTGGACTTGGGCGTCTTCCACGCAAGGCCGGCGACCACGCCCAAGCAGATCAGCAGGCCGATCGCGAGCGCGGCCCGCGGCGCGCGGGACAACAGCGTGGGCCTGTCGTCCGGCACATCGCCGGCCACCGCCAGCGCGAGCAGCGCGCACCACGGGGCGAGCGCCGGCAGCACATAGCCCACCAGCTTCGAGCTCGGCAGCGAGAAAAAGCCGACCACCGCGACCACCCACCACAGGTACAGCGCGACGATCGCCCGCGTGCGCTCCTGCCATGCCCGGCGCAGCGCTGCCGGCAGCCAGGCCGACCACGGCAAGGTCAGCAGCGGCAGCACGACGATGAAGAACCAGAACGGGTGCGCGTTGTTGAAGCTCTTCAGCGCATAGCGGCGGAAGTGCTGCTCCATGAAGAAGTAGTCGTTGAAGCCGCCGTAGCGCGATTGCATCGCGACGAACCACGGCAGCGCGATGACCGCGAACGTGACCAGCCCGAGCGGGTGCAGCAGCTTCAGCAGCTGCCGCCAGCGGCCGCGTGCCAGCAGCCACGGCCCGATCACCAGCGCCGGCAGCACGATGCCGATCAGGCCCTTGGCCAGCATCGCGACCGCGCACAGCCCCCAGCCGGCGATCAGCCAGCGCCGCGACACGTGCGTCGCATCCTCGTCGACCGCACGCGCGAACGCGAGGATCGCGGCGCCGATCAGCGCGCCGACCAGCATGTCGTGGTTCGCGTACTGCCCGGCGAGGAAAAACAGCGGGCAGCTCGCGATCAGCAGCAGTGCGGCCGTCGCGGCGCGCACGCCGTGCCAGCGTCGCATCGCGAAGAACAGCGTCGCGGCCATGATCCATGCGCCCAGCATGGACGCGAACCGGCCGGCGAACGGCGTCGCGCCGAGGAGCTGCATCGCCGCGATGTCGAGCCAGTACATCAGCGGCGGCTTGTGGAAGAACGGCAGGCCGTTCAGGGTCGGCACCAGCCAGTCGCCGCTGCGCAGCATCTCGCGCGCGACGTTCGCGTAGCGGCCTTCGTCGGGCAGCAGCAACGGGCGCACGCCCAGCGTCGCGAGCAGCCACAACGCGAGCAGGCTCAGCAGCAAGACGGGGGAACGTCGCCGTTCGGGCGGCGGGGAGGAAGGGGACATCGAATGGGGCGACCGCGAGAAACCGTGCATTAGAGCATCGACCCGCAGCCGCGCCGCATGGGCCGGCGCGGCTCAGTCCACTTTCGCGCCCGACACCTTCACGACCTGCGCCCACTTCTTCGATTCGGCGGCGATGAACTTGGCGAACTCCGCCGGGGTCTGCCCGCCCGGGATCGCGCCTTGCGACAGCAGCCGCTCCTTGAACGGCGGCGACTCGAACGACTTCTTGGTCTCCTGCTGGATGCGGTCGATGATCTCGCTCGGCGTGCCCGCCGGCGCGAGCAGGCCGAACCACGAGCTCGCATCGAAGCCCTTGACGCCGGACTCGGCGATCGTCGGCAGCTCCGGCACCGCGGCGCTGCGCTGCGCGCTCGTGACCGCGAGCGCCTTCAGCTTGCCGGACTTGATCTGCGGCAGCGCCGACGGCAGGTTGTCGAACATCAGGTCCATCGTGCCGCCGACCAGGTCCAGCAGCGCCGGCCCCGAGCCGCGGTACGGGAAGTGCAGCATGTAGGTGCCGGTCATGCTCTTGAACAGCTCGCCCGACAGGTGGATCGACGTACCGTTGCCGCTGGAGGCCATGTTCAGCTTGCCGGGGTTCGCCTTCGCATAGCGGATCAGGTCGGCGACCGAATTGATCTTCGCGGCTTCGGCCTTGGCCGGGTTCATCACCAGCACGTTGGGCACGCCGGCGACCAGCGTGATCGGCGCGAAGTCCTTGACCGGGTCGAACGGCAGCTTGGGGTACAGCGCCGCGTTGATCGCGTGCGTGCCGACCGTGCCCATCAGCAGCGTGTAGCCGTCCGGCGGCGACTTCGCGACCATGTCCGAGCCGACGTTGCCGCCGGCGCCTGGCTTGTTGTCGATCACGAAGGTCTGGCCGAACGCGCGGCCGAGCTCGGGGGCGAGTGCGCGCGCGAGGATGTCGGTGGTGCCGCCCGGCGCGAACGGCACGATGACGCGCACCGGCTTGTTCGGCCATGCCCCTTGTGCGAGCGCCGATCCGCCCGCGGCGAGTGCGCCGGCAGCCAGCAGCAGGCTGCGGCGCAGCGGGTCGAAGGAAAGGGACGGCGACGACGACGACAACGACGCGAACGGCAAGCGCATGCAGATCCTCGGCAAGGTGGTGGCCGAAGTGTGTCGCGCCGCCCGCGCGGGCAGAAGACGGGCTTGCCCGCGGCGGTCAGGCGCGGCCAAGGTCTCCGACGAGGAGAACAAGGTCGCTGTATCTCGACAGCACGGGGTCGGCGGTCACAAGTCGAAGCGGCTCGGCAAGTGCTTGAGCCACCAGGAGCCGGTCGAATGGGTCGTTGTGGTGAAGGTCCAACCGCGAAACCCCGGCCGCGTGCGTTGCAGTGACGGGAAGCTCCAGGAAGCCGCTCGCGTCGATGGCCGCAGCGAGCTCATGCGGATCTGCCTCGATCTTGCCCAAGCGGGCCTTGATGGCAATCTCCCAGATCGAGGCAGCGGACACGAAAACCTCATCGGCACGTTCGAGGAACCGTCGGGCCGCGGGCTTCAGAAGCGGTGAACCTGCCACAGCCCACAGGAAAATGTGGGTGTCCAGCAGGAGGCGCATCAGCGTCCTTCGAAACCTGCCAGCACTTCGTCAGGCAACGGTGCGTCGAAATTGGCTGGGACGGAAAGCTTGTTCTTGAGCACGCCAAGCTTGATGCGGCGCTTGGGTGCATCGAGCCGCGTGATGCGCACCAACGGCTTTCCGTTGCGGCTGACCACGACGTCCTCTCCCGAGGCAGCCTTGTCTACCAACTGCGAGAGTCGGGTCTTGGCGTCGTAGATGTTCACGGTTTCCATGGGGAAAGGCTTCTTGACCAAGCCTAGTCTAGTTCGGCGGGCGGTACAAGAGGGATGGAGCCTGGAAAAGGAAAGACCGGCGCAAGGCCGGTCCTGGTTCAGGCAAAAAATGAGGGGAGCGGGACTGTGGCTGCCGGGACTCGCTCTCGATCCCTCCCGGCCAGCCCGCTCCCCTTGGACGTCACCTTCCGCCTAAACCTTTCATGTTCTTTCGACGTGTCGCGCTCAGCGCGCGCCGCTCGGGCGCAGGAACAGGCTGAGCTGCGCCGGCGCGTGACCGCTTTGCAGCACCTTGAACTGGCGCAGCGGCGATGCGCTCAGCACCGCGGGGCGCTGCGGCGTCGCGGTGCTGGCGGCGCGGGACAGGATGGGCTTGCTCGGCATCGTCGTCTTCACCATGGTCGTGGCTCCTCGAGCGTTGATCGTCGTCGTTCAGCGGCCCGTGCCGGGGCCGAATTCGCTCGCCGCGAAGCTGGCGTGCAGGCCGGTCACCGGCATCAGCACCGCGGCCGCGCGGCTCGCCCACTCGGCGAGGTCTGCGGTACCGGGCAGGCGCCGGGCTTCCGGTTGCGTCAGGCGCAGCAGCGACGATGCGCCGCCGCGGCAACGCGGACCGGCAGGCCGTCCGCGGCGGACGGTGGGAGCGCTCTTGGTTCGAATCAACGACATGGCAACGACGTCCTTTTCATGTCCTCGGATCCGCTGCGTCTCGCTGGAGGCGTTACCGCGGATGCTGTGCCGATATCAGCGCAACGTCCGTGCCAAGCCGCAGTGAGCACTTGCCGAGGGGTTGTGGCCGCGCTACCGACAAAATTTGATCTTTGCAAGTGCTTGCTCTCGCCGAAATGTGATCAATGCGTAACGGCTGGGTTACAGGGCCGACTGGATTCGTCATCGGCCAACGCCCGTGTGCGCTGAGCGTGCGCGGATCATGCGCCCGGAAAGTTTCGGCAATTTTTCACGCTTCGTTGCATGCGCTCCTGGTGCCCTCTCCCTCTGGGAGAGGGGGAATCCATCAAGCGGCGCGGTAGCCGCGCGGGATCGCACCCAGCAGCCGCCGCGTGTATTCCTGCTGGGGCGCATCCAGGATCTGCGCGACGCTGGCCTGCTCGACGACCTCGCCGTCCTTCATCACCAGCACCTCGTCAGCCATGAAGCGCACCACCGCAAGGTCGTGGCTGATGAAGATATAGGCGAGGCCCAGCTCGTCCTGCAGGTCCTTCAGCAGGTTCAGCACCTGCGCCTGCACCGAGACGTCCAGCGCGCTGACCGCCTCGTCGAGCACCAGTACCTCGGGATCCAGCGTCAGGCAGCGCGCGATCGCGACGCGCTGGCGCTGGCCGCCGGAGAACTCGTGCGGGTACTTGTGCATCGCCGACTCGTCCAGGCCGACCTTGGCCAGCAGCGAGCGCGCTCGCTGCTCGCGCTCGGCTTCATCCTTGCCGACGCCGTGGATGGTCATTGGCTCGACCAGCGTCTGGCCGACCGTGAAGCGCGGGTTCAGCGACGCGTACGGGTTCTGGAACACCACCTGGATGCGCTTGCGCATCGGCAGCATCTCCTGCTTGGACAGCGCGAGCAGGTCGATGCTGCCGTCGAAGCGCACGCGCCCGCCGACCGGCCCGCCGGTGGGCTCGTGCAGGCGCAGCAGCGCCAGGCCCATCGTCGTCTTGCCCGAGCCGGACTCGCCCACCACGCCCAGCGTCTTGCCGCGCGCCAGCGTGAAGGACGCATTTTTGACGGCCTGGAATTCGCGTCGGCCGAACAAGCCTTCGCGCAGGATGAA
>DATCSE010000420.1:0-23301 GCA_036568605.1 Burkholderiaceae bacterium
ATCGCGGCAGCCTGACCCAGACCTATCGTCCCGGCGTGACGACCACGCTGACCTACACGCTGGACAACCAGCGCATCACCGGCGGCTTCTGGTTCGAGCGCGCGCGTCATCGCCAGACTCAGCCTGCGGTTCGGGTCGACAACGGCGGAGGCGTCACGGACATCTGGCTCGGCGGCAACCTGATCAACTACAACGACGGCACAACCTATCAGGGCCGCAACCAGATGACGATCTCGACCGGCGAGGCTGTATTCGTCCAGGACGTGATCGATCTGATGGACAACAAGTTGCAGGTCACGCCGTCGTTCGCCTATCGCCGCATCAAGCGTGACTTCACGAACTTCGCGAACTCCGGTATCGCAGGATCGGGGGCGACCGCCGGGAACAGCGCCGTCGACTACAACATCGACAAGACCTATTCGGCGGCGCTGCCCAGCCTCGCGCTCAGCTTCCAGGCGACCCCCAAGCTGCAGGTGTTCGGCAGCGTCGCAAAGAACTTCAAGGTGCCCGGCAACTTCGAGTACCAGAACCTCGCCCAGACGAGCAGCACGACGATCGTCGGCGGCGTCGGCACCGCGACCGCATTCCTCCCGCTGACGGTGAAGGAAGAGACCTCGATCAACTTCGATCTCGGCGCGCGCTACAAGGGCGACTGGTATCGCGGCTCGGTCACGGCCTTCTACAACAAGTTCAAGGACCGGATCGCGTCCAGCTTCGATCCAGCCGCGAACATGACGCACGACTTCAACGTCGGCGACTCGAAGACCAAGGGTGTCGAAATCGAAGCTGGCACGGTGCCGATCCAGGGCTTCAGCGCGTACATGTCGCTGACCTACACGAAGAGCACGCTGGACGACGACATGCCGGCGTCGGCCACGACGTTCTACCCCACGGCCGGCAAGCAGTTCCCCGACACGCCGAAGACGATGGCCGGGCTGTCGGTGCAGTACGCGAACGGCCCCGGCCTGGTCAACGTCGCCGCGAAGTACACCGGCAGCCGCTTCCTGACGCTGACCAACGACGTCGAGATCCCGGGCTTCACGACCGTGGACCTGAATGCAGCGTGGAAATTCGCGAACCCGAGCGGCACCGGCTTCAAGAACCCGACGCTGCGGCTGAACGTCAGCAACCTGTTCAACCGGCAGTACTTCCTGGCCAATGCGGGCAGCGGCTCGAATATCACGATCGTCGGTCTGCCGAGCACGGTGGCCGGTTCGACCGCAGGCCCGTCCTACTACGCCGGCGCACCGCGCTTCACCAGCGTGACCTTCTCCGTCGACTACTGACCCACCTCGCGGCAACCGCGCTTGCGCTCGGTCATGGGCTCGTCCCATGATCGAGCCTTTTCCATTTCAGACCCGACATGACCTCTCCCGATTCGTTCACGACGACGGTTCGCGCGACTGCGCGCCGGATGCTGGCTGTGGCACTGGGCCTGGCCGCCATCGCTGCAGCACAAGCCGCCGAGCCGGTTCGCCTGCGCCTGATCGGCATCAACGACTTCCACGGCAACCTCGAGCCCGGCCAGGCCCTGACGCTGCCGGACCCGCAAGACCCGAGCAAGAACGTTCGCCTGCAGGTCGGCGGCGCCCCGGCGCTGGCCGGCATGGTGCACACGCTGCGCGCCGGTGCGCCGCACAGCCTGATGCTGTCGGCCGGCGACCTGATCGGCGCATCGCCGCTGGTCTCGACGCTGTTCAGGCACGAGTCGACGATCGCCGTGATGAACAAGATCGGCCTCGAGGTCAACGCGGTCGGCAACCACGAGTTCGACGCGGGCCTGAGCGAGCTGAAGCGCATCGCCCAGGGCGGCTGCGCGGCCGCGGCGCCCGATGCGACGGTAACGTCGTGCGGACTCGAGCCGTACCGCGGCGCCGAGTTCCCGATGATCTCGTCCAATGTGCTCGACGCGCAGGGCAAGACGCCGCTCGCGCCGTACATCGTCAAGCGCTATGCCGGCATTCCGGTCGGCATCATCGGCGCGGTCACTCACACGACGCCCAGCATGGTGGTGCCGTCGGGCGTCGCAGGCTTGCGATTCATCGACGAAGCGGAGGGCGTGAACCGCGCCGCGAAGGCGCTGAAGGCCAAGGGCGTCAAGGCCATCGTCGCCGTGTTCCATGAAGGCGGCGAGCTCGGCACGGCCGTCAAGCGTGGCGACTGGAACGACACCGCCTGCCCGGAAAAGTCAGGGCCGATCTTCGAAATCGCGAGCCGCCTCGATCCGTCGATCAGCGTGATCTTCTCGGCGCACACGCACCAGGGCTACCGCTGCCTCGTCGACGGCCGCACGATCATCTCGGGCACCTCGTACGGGCGAGGCATCTCGGTGATCGATGTCGCGCTCGATCGCAGGACACGGACCATCGTGCCCGCGCTGACGCGCAGCATCAACCTGCCGGTCGTCAACGATGCGACCGACCCTGCGCTGCGCGAACGCCTCGCCGCGGCCGTGCCGGCGCCGTACGGCGACGTGCTGCGCAACACCAAGTCGGATCCGGAGATCGCCGCTATGGTCGCGCGCTACACGGCCGTCGTCGCGCCCAAGGCGAACCGACCGGTCGGCACCGTGGCCGGCGGCTTCACGCGCGGCGGACTGGTGGACAGCGCTGCCGGCCGGCTGATCGCCGACGCGCAATTGGCCGCGACCCGCGCGCCCGAGGTCGGCGGCGCGCAGATCGCGTTCATGAACCCGGGTGGCATCCGCAGCGACCTCGAATGCAAGGGCGCGCCGCCGTGCACCGTGACCTTCGGCCAGGTGTTCACGATGCAGCCGTTCGGCAACAGCCTCGTGACGATGACGCTGACCGGCGCGCAGATCAAGAAGCTGCTCGAGTCGCAGCAGAAGGGTGCCGAGACCACCATGCTGCAGCCGTCCGAAGGCCTGACCTACACATGGCAGTCGGACGCGCTTGTCGGCGATCATGTGCGTGACCTCAAGCTCGACGGCGAGCCGATCGTCGCCGAGAAGCCGTACCGCGTCACCGTCAACAGCTTCCTGGCCGAGGGCGGCGATGCCTTCGTCACCTTGATCAACGGCACCGACCGGCGCGGCGGGGGGCAGGATCTCGACGCGCTGCTCGACTACCTGAAGCCGCCGGCGCAGCGCGCGCCGATCGCGGAGCCGCGCATCACGCGGTTGCCGTAGCCGGATGTGTCGCGCGGGCTGACAGAATGGTCGTGTCGCAGACCCATGCTGGGGAGAGCTGCCATGACCATCCACCTCGACCACACCATCGTGCCGTCGCGCACCAAGGTCGCCTCGGCCAGGCGCCTCGCCGAGCTGCTCGGCGTCGAATGGGCCGAGACGGCGCTGGGGCCGTTCTCCGCGGTCTACGTCAACGACGGGTTGACGCTGGACTTCATCGAGACCGACGAGGACTTTCCGGTCTACCACTTCTGCTTCCGCGTGAACGACGCGGAGTTCGACGCGATCCTCGGGCGTTTGCAGGCCGCCGAGATTCCGTACCGCAGCACGGTGCGCGGCCCGGTCGACTACCAGGTCGACACGCAGTTCGGCGGCCGCGGCCTGTATTGGAACGAGCCCGACGGGCACCAGTGGGAGATGCTGACGGTCAGCTACGCGCGGCCCGCGCGCTGAGCGTTCAGCGCAGCGGGATCGGCGTGTCCCGGTCGACCGCGACGGCGGTCACGCTGTTCTTCGGCGAGCCTTCGATCACGCGGTCGGAGTAGGTCAGGTAGACCAGCGTGTTGCGCTTCTTGTCGACCATGCGGACGACACGCAGCTTCTTGAACAGCACCGACAGGCGCTCGTTGAAGATTTCCTCCTGCACCGGCAGCGGCTTCGCGAACGAGATCGCGCCGACCTGGCGGCAGGCGATCGAGGCTTCGGCCTTGTCCTCGGCCAGGCCCACCGCACCCGAGATGCCGCCGGTCTTCGCACGCGAGACGTAACAGGTCACCCCGCCGACCTTGGGGTCGTCATACGCGTCGACTACGATCTTGTGATCGGGGCCGATCAGCTTGAACACGGTGTCGACCTCGCCGATGGCGTCAGCCCGCGCGCCGCCCGCGAACGTTCCGACGGCGAGCGTACAGGCTGCCGCGATGACCGATCTGCTCATCATGATGTGTGGACCTCCGGATGCAGGATGCGCGAGCGTACCTGCATTCGGATGACGAACGACCTGGAGCCTTGCCTATGTCTCGCCATACGCTCGTTCTCGATGCGGCGCTCGAGGACTACGTCGCCAGCCACTCGGTGCGCGAGCACCCCGCGCAGACGGCGCTACGCGAAGCCACTCGAAGCCATCCGCATGCCGGCATGCAGATCGCGCCGGAGCAGGGGCAACTGATGGCGCTGCTGGCACGCCTGGCCAACGCGCGGCGCACGATCGAGGTGGGCGTGTTCACCGGCTACAGCGCGCTGACGATCGCGCTCGCGCTGCCCGACGACGGTTACGTGCTCGCCTGCGACATCAGCGACGAGTACACCCGGATCGGCCGGCCGTTCTGGGAGCGCGCCGGCGTCGCCCACAAGATCGACCTGCAGCTCGCGCCGGCCGTGCAGACGCTGGACGCGCGCATCGCCGCCGGCGAGGCCGGCCGCTACGACTTCGCGTTCATCGATGCCGACAAGTCCGGCTACGACAGTTACTACGAACGCTGCCTGACGCTGCTGCGCCCCGGCGGCCTGATCGTGCTCGACAACACGCTGTGGAGCGGTGAGGTGGCGCAGCCATCGGACAAGCCGGAGACGCTCGCACTGCAGGCACTGAACGCGAAGCTGCACCGCGACGAGCGCATCGATCTGGCGTTGCTGCCGCTGGAGGATGGGATCACGTTGGCGAGGAAACGATAGCCACGGCCGCCACCCCGTTCGCGCTGAGCCTGTCGAAGCGCCGGCGCAGATTCGAGGCAGGGCTTCGACAAGCTCAGCCCGAGCGGTCCCAGGCCTTGTCAATGCCGCCGATACTGCGTCGACCCGAACAGCATCTCCCGCGCCTTGTCGTCCTGCAACGGCTTGCGCTGCCCCGCGAGCACCTCCACGCCGCGCTGCACCGCGGGCCGCGCGGCGATCTCGTCGAACCAGCCTTTCAGGTGCGGGTAGTCGGCCCAGTCTATGCCCTGGTTCTTCCACGAGCGCAGCCACGGGAAGATCGCGATGTCGGCAATCGAGTAGGCATCGCCGGCGATGTACTTGCGGCTGCCCAGCTGCTTGTCCATCACGCCGTACAGGCGCTTCGCTTCGTTCGTGTAACGATTGATCGCGTAGTCGAGCTTCTCCGGCGCATAGAGGCGGAAATGATGCGCCTGCCCCAGCATCGGGCCGACCCCGCCCATCTGGAACATCAGCCACTCCAGCACCTTGAACCTCGCGCGCGTGTCGTCGGGCAGCAGCTTGCCGGTCTTGCTGGCGAGGTAGAGCAGGATCGCGCCGGACTCGAACAGCGAGATCGGCGCGCCATCCGGCCCGTTCGGATCGACGATGGCCGGGATCTTGTTGTTCGGGCTGATCGCGAGAAACTCGGGATCGAACTGGTCGCCGGCACCGATGTTGATCGGGTGAACCCGGTAGGGCAGCCCACACTCCTCCAGCATGATGTGAACCTTGTGCCCATTCGGCGTGGCCCACGAATACACTTCGATCATGCCGGCATCGCTGTTCTTGTCACCCATCGGTCGTTTTTCCTCTTCGTCGATCTGCGGATTCGATGGGGCGGGACTGTAGTCCATTGATGGCCGCCATGCTCGAGTCCTTCAAGCGCTTGTTCGGCAAGCAGGGGCATGAGCGCGACTACGCCGCCGTCGCCGAATGGGCCGAGCGGCGCGCCTACGGCTTCAAGCGGGTGCGCGGCGAAGACGGCTTCGTGATCGACGGCGTGCTCGACGGCAAGCCGTGGCGCCTGGAATGGGGTGCGCCGCAGCGCGATTACATCTACGGTCGCGAGCTGCGCCTGCGCATGGAGCTCGCGCTGCCGCCGGACATGCAGATGCTGCTGTTGTCGCGCCCGTTGATGGACGCGCTCGAGCGCCGTACCTACGAGCTCTTCACCGACAGCGTGCAAACCCAGATCGGCACCGCGACGCCCGAGGAGATGCGCTGGCTCGTGATGTTCCCGAAGCTGACCCTCGGGGCGCTGAAGATGCTGCGTGGCCGCTTCGGCGGCGTCGCGAGCGCGCCAGCCGTTGGTCTTGCATGGATCGAGGGTCCGCTCGCGAATCAGCTCGAGGCGCAGCTCGGCGAGCTGCTCAACGGCGATCCGGCGTTCGTGCTGATGACCTTGCGCGGCCGCGTCTACCTGCGACTGCAGCTCGTGTCGCCGACGCCGCAGGCGATCGCCGCCGCGATCGCGCTGTTCGAAACCGCAGTCGCGCAGGCGTTGCGCCTCGCCGGCCACGCCGGCCACGAGCACCCCTCGGAGTGGAACCCGAGCAGCAGCGGCGCGACGGCGTGGCAGAGCATCCACGGCGGCGACTCGGTGCCGCCGCCCGAGGCCAAGCGGCGGCGCTGAGCACGCGAGCGCGGGGTCGCTCAGCGTACGAGCGCAGCGCCGCTCAGGCGTACTTGCCGAGCTCCAGCTTCGCGATCGCGTTGCGGTGCACCTCGTCCGGCCCGTCGGCGTAGCGCAGCGTGCGCGCGGCAGCGTAGAAGTACGCGAGCGGGAAGTCGCCCGAGACGCCGCCGCCGCCGTGCACCTGCATCGCCCAGTCGATGACCTGCAGCGCCATCGTGGGTGCGACGACCTTGATCATCGCAATCTCCGCCTTCGCGCTCTTGTTGCCGGCCATGTCCATCATCCAGGCCGCCTTCAGCGTCAGCAGCCGCGCCTGGTCGATGCGGCAGCGCGCCTCGGCGATGCGCTCGCGCGTGACGCCTTGCTCGGCCACCGTGCGCCCGAACGCGACCCGCGAGGTCGCACGCTTGCACATCAGCTCGAGCGAACGCTCGGCCAGCCCGATCAGCCGCATGCAGTGGTGGATGCGGCCCGGGCCGAGGCGGCCCTGCGCGATCTCGAAGCCGCGGCCTTCGCCGAGCAGGATGCTGCTGGCCGGCACGCGCACGTTGTCGAACGTGATCTCCATGTGGCCGTGCGGCGCGTCGTCGTAGCCGAACACCGAGAGCGGGCGCAGCACGGTGATCCCGGGCGTGTCCGCCGGCACCAGCAGCATCGACTGCTGCGAATGCTTGGGCGCGTCGGGGTCGGTCTTGCCCATGAAGATGTAGACCTTGCAGCGCGGGTCGCCGGCGCCGCTGATCCACCACTTGCGGCCGTTGATCACGTACTCGTCGCCCTGGCGCTCGATGCGCGAGGCGATGTTGGTCGCGTCCGACGAAGCCACCGCCGGCTCGGTCATCGCGAACGCGCTGCGGATCTTGCCGTCCAGCAGCGGCTCCAGCCACTTCGTCTTGTGCTCGGCGGTGCCGTAGCGCTCGATCGTCTCCATGTTGCCGGTGTCGGGTGCCGAGCAGTTGAAGACCTCCGAGGACCAGATCACGCGGCCCATGATCTCGGCCAGCGGCGCATAGTCGGCGTTCGACAGGCCGAACTCGCGGCCGCTGTGCGCCGAGTGGGAGCCCCCGGCGGTCGGCGGCAGGAACAGATTCCAAAGGCCTTGTGCGCGCGCCTTGGGCTTCAGCTCCTCGATCACGCTGAGCGGCGTCCAGCGCTTGCCGGCCTTGGTATTGGCCTCGAGCTCGGCTTCATAGCGGGCTTCGGCCGGGTAGATGTAGTCGTCCATGAAACGCAGCAGCTTGGCTTGCAGCTCCTGCGTGCGCGGCGAGTAGTTGAAGTCCATCGTGTCTCTCCGGTGGAGGGGTCGGGGGCAGGGCGGCCTCGGTCAGGCCTCTTTCACGCTTGTTGCGCGATCGCCCAGCCCATCTCGGCAAGCGGTCGAGCACCGGCGCCAGCTTGCCTTGCTTGCGCGCTCGACGCTGTCCCCATCTCGACACGTTTGGCGATTCCTTGCAGGATGCCGGCCAGGCGGAACATGTTGTAGGCCAGGTAGAAGTTCCAGTCGCGCATCACCGCGTCCGGATCCGGCCGGCCGGTGCGCTCGCAATAGCGCCGCACGTAGGTCTTCTCGTCGGGGATGCCAAGCCCTGCGATATCGACGCCGCCCAGCCCGCGGAACGAACCCGGCGGGATGTGCCACGACATGCAGTGGTAGCTGAAGTCGGCCAGCGGATGGCCCAGCGTCGAGAGCTCCCAATCGAGCACCGCGACGACCCGCGGCTCGCTGGCGTGGAACACCAGGTTGTCGAGCCGGTAGTCGCCGTGCACCACCGAAACCTGGCTCTCGTCGCGTGCGCTCGCGGGGATGTGCGCGGGCAGCCAGTCGATCAGGCGGTCCATCGCCTCGATGGGTTGGGTGATCGAGGCCTGGTACTGCTTGGTCCAGCGGCCGATCTGGCGCTCGAAGTAGTTGCCGGGCTTGCCGTAGCTCTCGAGCCCGGCAGCCTTGACGTCGACGCTGTGCAGCGCCGCGATCACGCGGTTCATCTCGTCGTAGATCGCCGCGCGCTCGGCGTTGGCCAGCCCCGGCAGCGACTGGTCCCACAGCACGCGGCCTTCGACGAACGTCATCACGTAGAACGCGCGGCCGATCACGCTCTCGTCGTCGCACAGCAGCAGCATGCGCGGCACCGGGACGTCGGTGCCGTGCAGCGCGGCCATCACCGCGTACTCGCGCTCGATCGCGTGCGCCGAGGGCAGCAGCTTGGCGACGGGCCCCGGCTTGGAGCGCATCACATACGCCGCACCTGGCGTGACCAGCTTGTAGGTCGGGTTCGACTGCCCGCCCTTGAACTGCTCGACCGCCAGCGGGCCGCGAAAGCCCGGCAGTCGTGCTTCCAGGTAGGACTGGAGCGCCGCGATGTCGAAGGCGTGTTGTTCGGAAACGGGTTTGGTGCCGACGTTGGCTTCCATGATTCGACGTTGTCTCCTGCGTGACGTGTTGGGCGCGTCGTTCTCTCTACCGACCCGCAATTGCGAGCAGCTTCTCCTTCGACAGCACGACCAGCCGTGTCGGCTCGATGCGCACCGCGCCGTCGCGCTCGAAGCCCTTGAGCTCCTGGTTCACGCGCTGGCGCGACGCGCCGAGCAGCTGCGCCAGATCCTCCTGGGCGAGCTGCAGACCGATGCGCGTTTCGTCGCCCTGTTCGATGCCGTAGCTGCGCGCGAGCAGCAGGATCTGCTTGGCCAGGCGCGACGCGAGTGGACGCGTGTTCAAGTCCTCGATCGCGTCGAACATCAGGCGCAGGCGGCGGCAGTTCAGGCGCAGCAGCGCGTCGTACAGCTCCGTGTGCATGCCCAGCAGCTCGCGGAAGTCGGCCTTGCGGACCACCAGCAGCGTGGTCTCGCCATGCGCGTTTGCATCGTGCGTGCGCGGCATGCCGTCGAACAGCGAGATGTCGCCGAACCAGGTGCCGGGCTCGACGTAGGTCAGCGTCACCTGCTTGCCCGACAGCGAGACCGAGCTGACCCGCACCGCGCCTTTCGCGACGCCGCACCACTCCTCGGCCGGCGCACCGCGTGCCGACAGCATCGCACCGTCGGCCAGCCGCCGCACGACCGCGCGCGCGAGGATGTCGTGACGCAGGCCCGGCGACAGCTTCGAGAACCACGAGCCGGCGTCGATGCTGGCGCGCTCGGGAATTGTCAGGACGGGGCTATTCATGTTGAGTCGCTGATGTGACAGCATGCGTGTCTCGCACCGGCCTATTGTGGACGAGTGTGATAGCGCCAGGAGACGACATCGTGAGCACGCCCGCCCTGAAGATTCCGAGCCGCCGGAACGAAGTCAGCCCCGAGGAATGGCAGGTCCGCGTCGACCTCGCCGCGGCCTACCGGCTGGTCGCCGCGTTCAAGTGGGACGACCTCGTGTTCACCCACATCAGCGCACGCGTGCCGGGGCGGCACGACCAGTTCCTGATCAACCCGTACGGGCTGATGTTCGAGGAGATCACCGCGTCCAGCCTGATCAAGGTCGACGCGGCCGGCAACAAGCTCGACGAGTCCGAGTTCCCGGTGAACCCGGCCGGCTTCGTGATCCACAGTGCGATCCATGCGGCGCGCCACGATGCGCAGTGCGTGCTGCACGTTCATTCGCTGAACGGCATTGCGGTGTCGGCGCAGAAGGGCGGGGTGCTGCCGATTTCGCAGCAGTCGATCTTCGTGCTGTCCAGCCTGGGTTATCACGACTACGAAGGCGTCGCGCTGCGCGACGACGAGAAGCCGCGGCTGGTGGCCGATCTCGGGCCGGACAACCAGTTCCTGATGCTGCGAAACCACGGCCTGCTGACCGTGGGCGCGACGGTGGCCGACGCGTTCCTCAACATGTACCTGTTCGAGTCGGTCTGCACGATCCAGGTCCGCGCGCAGGCGGGCGGCGGCGAGCTGATCCCGGTGGACCCGCGCATCATCGCCGGCGCGCAGGCGCAGGCCAAGCAGGTGACGCGCGGCGTCGGGGGCGGGGCGCTGACGTGGCCGGGGCTGCTGCGGCGACTGGACCGGGCCGATCCGAGTTATCGCAGTTGACGCGCGTCCCCCTTCAACGGAACTTCGGCGGCCGCTTCTCGAGAAACGCCTTCAAGCCCTCGTCGCCGTTCGCATGGAACAGGTTCGAGACGAACTGGTCGCGCTCGGCTGCGAGTTGCTCCGGCCATGTCGCGGTCGGCGCGTTCTGCAGCAGCTCCTTCGCGCCGGCCAGCGCGTTGGGTGCCATCTCGGCGAGCCGGCCCGCGAGCGCGAGCGCTTCGGGCAGCGCCCGGCCGCTGTCGGTCACCGCGGTGACCAGGCCCCAGGCCTGCAGTTGCCGCGCCGACACCGGCTCGGCCAGCCAGATCAGCTTCTGCGCGAGCGGCCGCGGCAGCGCGCGCGCCAGGTGCCAGGTCGCACCGGCATCCGGCGTCAGCCCGATGCGGGCATAGGAGAGCACGAAGCGTGCGTCCTCGGCCGCGACGATCAGGTCGCAGGCCAGCGCGATCGAGAAGCCGGCACCGGCCGCGGCGCCCTCGACCGCGGCGATGATGGGCTTCGGGAACGCGCGCAGCACCTCGACGAACTGGTGCAGCAACCCGAGCTGCTGCACCTGCGCCGGCGGGCCGATCTGGCGCCGCTCGATCAGCCCGTTCACGTTGCCGCCGGCGCAGAAGTGGGCGCCGTCGCCGCGCAGCACGACACAGCGCAGGTCCGGGTCCGACTCGGCCTTGTCGAGCATCTCGATCGCGGCGGTCAGCACCTGCGGAGACAGCGTGTTGCGCGTGGCCGGGTCGCTGAAGGTCAGCACCAGCACGGCGCCGTCGCGTTCGGTCAGGAGTTCTGAAGACATCGGAATCGACTGGTGGCGGTGACGACGGGAAGGCAGCGGCCAAGGGGCTGCCACAGGCCGCAGAATTGTGTCACGTAGCCCATGGGGAACCCAGGGTCGTCCCAGAGGGGCAGGCGCACCCTGCCATGCTAGAGTCGCCGCAGCCAAAACCGGGAAGTTCCACCCACGCATGCGCGCTGCACCGACCGTCATCGCCACCGGCCTCGTGCTGTGGCTGACCGCTCCTGCCGCACATGCCCTCGGATTCGGACGCGTCGTCAACGCGACTCAGCTGGGCCAGCCGCTGAACTTCGCGGCGACGCTGCGGCTCGAGGGCGACGAAGCGCTGGCGCGCGAATGCGTGACCGCCGACGTCCTCGTCGGCGAGAACCGGCTGCAACCGAACCAGTTGCGCGTGACGCTGGAGCCTGGTGCCGAGCCCGGCGAGCGCAACGTGCGCATCACGAGCTCGACGCTGGTCGACGAGCCGGTCGTGACCGTCAACGTCTCGATCGGTTGCGGCTCGCACATCACGCGCAAGTTCGTCGCGTTCGTCGACCCGCCGCTGATCAACCTCGCGCAAGGAGGCGGTGCCGCCGCAGAGCCGGCACCGAACCTGACGGCGCAGCGTGTCGACTCGCAGGTCGCGCCGCTGACCGACATCGTGCCGGGCAACAGCAGCGGCAGCACCGCGGTTCCGCCCGAGTCGCGCGGCGGGATGCGAGTGCCGCCCCGACCGTCGCGCTCGCGCGCGTTGGCCGCCGCCGCGCCTGGCGGGTCCGGCCGCGCGGGCGTCGCCGCTTCGAGTGTGGCGCCCAAGCCGGCCGCGGAACGCCTGGCCCGCGCCAATCGCATGGCGGCTGCGCCGCGGCCTGCGACGCGCGGGCCGCGGCTGCAGCTCGAGGCTGCGCCCAGCGTCGCGGAACGCGTGGCGGCCGCGGCTTCGGATTCCGCGATGGGGAGCGTGGCGTCATCGTCCATCGTCGACGCCGCGGTGAAGGCGGCGTTCGCTGCCGCCGCGGCCAGTGCCGCTTCCGCGGCCGACGCCGCGGGCCAGCAGCTCGCGAAGGAGCGGGCCCGCCTGCAGGCGCTCGAAGACGGCATCACGCAGCTGCGCAGCGAATCGCAGGCGAGCCAAAAGGCCCTCGCGGCGCTGCAGGTGCGGTTGAACCAGGCCGAGTCGGAGCGCTACGCGAACCCGCTGGTCTATGCGCTGGCCTGGCTGTCGGCGCTGCTGGCCGTGGCGGTCGCTGCGCTGTGGTGGCGGCAGTCGCGGCAGCAAGGCAATGCGCAATGGTGGAGCGCGCCGGCGCCGAATGCCGGCAAGCCCGAGCGACCGGCGCGCGCCGGCGAGGGCATCCTGCGCGAGCCGATCTCGGCGCCGCAGGTGTTCGCGACCGGGCCCGATGTGGCCGGTGCCTCGTACGAAGCCTCGCCGGTGTTCGACCCGCCGCGGCCGGCGCCCGCTGCCGCGGCACCGGTCGTCGCGCCCGTGATGGCCGCCGTGCCGTCGCCGGTGCCCGATCGCGAGGCGCGCGAGCTGTCGGTCGAAGAGCTGATCGACCTGGAGCAGCAGGCCGAGTTCTTCATCGTGCTCGGCCAGGACGATGCGGCGATCGAGCTGCTGATGAGCCATGTGCGCAGCAGCGGCGGCATCAGCCCGCTGCCGCACCTGAAGCTGCTGGAGATCTACCGTCGCCGCGGCGATGTCGAGGCCTACCAGCGCATCCGCGAGCGCTTCAACCGCCGCTTCAACGCCTACGCGCCCGATTGGGAGTCGGACCTGCAGCAGGGCCGTTCGCTCGAGGACTACCCGGCCGTGATGCAGCAGCTGACGTCGCTGTGGTCCGGCCCCGAGCGCACGATGGAGCACCTCGACGGCCTGCTGTTCCGGCGCACGCAGGACGGCGAGACCTTCGAGCTGCCGGCGTACCGGGAGCTGCTGTTCCTGTATTCGATCGCGCGCGATCTGGCCGAGCAGGACGCGAGCCGCCCCGGTGCCGACGTCGACCTGCTGCTGCCGATCGGCGAGCCGGACCACGGGCCGATCTCGCAGCTGATGACGGCGACCAGCTCGCTGGATGCGCGGCCGCTGCACACGAGCACGCTGCCGCTGGATGTCGACGTGTCGTTCGGCCATGGGACCGGCGCCGGCTCCGGCGCGAAGCGGTATGCGCCGGACTCCGGCTTCATCAACCTGAACGAACTCGGCGATCCGGGCCGCGGCGGCGGCAAGCGCTGAGCGCTCCTGTCGGTACGAGCAACGTGCCGGCGCGGGCAGTCGTCAGAGCTTGGCCAGCCGATCCAGCGCGAGCTGCAGCGTTTCGTCCTTCTTCGCGAAGCAGAAACGCGCGAAGTGCTGCTCGAACCCGCCGCGGTAGAACGCCGACACGGGAATCGCGGCGACGCCGACCTCGGCAGTCAGCCAGCGGCAGAAGTCCTCTTCGCGCAGATCGCTGATGGCCGAGTAGTCGACGCACTGGAAGTAGCTGCCCAGGCTGGGCAGCAGCCGAAAGCGCGTCGCGGCCAGGCCTTCGCGGAACAGATCGCGCTTGCGCTGGTAGAACGCCGGCAGCTCGAGGTGGTGCGATGCATCCGCCATGTAGGCGGCCAGGCCGTGCTGCATCGGCGTGTTGACCGTGAACACGTTGAACTGGTGCACCTTGCGAAACTCGGCGGTCAGCGCGGCCGGCGCGGCCGCGTAGCCGACCTTCCAGCCGGTCACGTGGTAGGTCTTGCCGAAGCTCGAGATCAGGACCGAACGCTGCGCGAGCTCGGGAAAGCGTGCGACGCTCTGGTGCTGCGCGCCGTCGTACACCATGTGCTCGTAGACCTCGTCGGCGATCACGATCACGTCGGTGGGCCGCAGCAGTTCGGCGAGGCGCCGCATCTGCGCCGCCGACCAGACCGTGGCGCTCGGGTTGTGCGGCGTGTTGACCAGGATCGCGCGGGTGCGCGGCGTCAGCGCCGCGGCGATGCGGTCGAAGTCGGGCTCGAACGTGCCCGGCGTCAGCGGCACGTGCACCGGCACGCCGCCGGCCAGCAGGATGTTGGGCTCGTAGCTGTCATAGCACGGGTCGAGCAGGATCACCTCGTCGCCCGGGTGCACGATCGCGAGGATCGCGGTCAGGATCGCCTGGGTCGCGCCGGCGGTGATCGTGATCTCGCTGCCGGGGTCGTAGGCATGGCCGTACAGGGTCGCGATCTTCACCGCGACGGCCTCGCGCAGCGCCGGCACGCCGGTCATCGGCGGGTACTGGTTCAGGCCGCCGCGCATCGCCGCGTCGACCGCGGCGACCAGGCGCGGGTCGCAGTCGAAGTCCGGGAAGCCCTGGCCGAGGTTGACCGCGCCGTGCGCCTGCGCCAGCGCCGACATCACCGTGAAGATCGTCGTCCCGACTTCCGGCAGGCGGCTCGTGATCGGAGGCGTTCTGGCAATGCTGCTCATGATGGGAGGCTCGAGGCTAAGCGGATGGGGATCAGAGCTGGTAGTCGAAGCCGCCGCTGCCTTCCATCGCCTGCACGATCAGCGCGCGGCTGAGGCGGTCGGACAGCATTTCGGCAAAGGCATAGACGAAGTTGCGCAGGTACGCGCCGCGCTTGAACGCGATGCGCGTGACGTTCTGTCCGAACAGGTGGCCCAGCGGGCGCGCGACGAGCTCGCCGCCCGGCGGGTCGTCGCGGGTCGCGAGCTCGGAGACGATGCCCACGCCCAGGCCGATGCGCACATAGGTCTTGATGACGTCGGCGTCGATCGCCTCGAGCACGAAGTTCGGCTTCAGCTGGCGCGTCGCGAACGCGTGGTCGACCCGCGTGCGTCCGCTGAAGGAGGGGTGGTACGAGACCAGCGGCTGGCGCGCCAGGTCCTCGAGCGTGATGTGCTCGATCTGCGTGAGGGGATGCCCGCCGGGCATCACGGCCGAGTGCTGCCACTCGTAGCATGGCATCGTGACCAGCTCCTCGCGGCCGGTCAGCGCCTCGGTCGCCAGGCCGATATCGGCGACCTCCTCGATCACCATGCGCGCCACCTCGCCGGGCGAGCCCTGGTGCAGCACGATGTTGACCTTCGGAAAGCGCTTGCGCAGTTGTGCGACCGGCTCGGGCAGGAAGTAGCGGGCCTGGCTGTGCGTGGTCGCGACCGACAGCGTGCCGGCGTCCTGCTTCGAGAACTCCTCGCCGATGCGCTTCAGGTTGCCGACCTCGCGCATGATCACTTCGATTGCGCGCAGCACCTGCTGGCCCGGCTCGGTGACGCGGCGCAGCCGCTTGCCGTGGCGCGCGAAGATGTCGACGCCCAGCTCCGCCTCGAGCTCGAGGATGGCCTTGGAGATGCCGGGCTGCGACGTGAACAGCGCCTTCGCCGTTTCGGTCAGGTTCAAGTCGCGGCGGACGGCTTCCTGGACGAAACGGAACTGGTGCAGATTCATGCAAGGGGCCTGTCGACATATGAATCACCCCTGCGCCGGAGCTGCAAGGGGTGCAGCGCTAGGCGCAGGCCGCCGGTCGGGGTCGGGCCCCGGCCAAGGCCTGCAACGACGCGATGCGCCCCTTGCAGCTCCGGCCCTTCAGGTAGCGCCCCACAGCGGGCGCACTCGTCGTTGCCAATGCTCACCGGGGCCCGACCCCGGTTCCGCTTGGCGCCTAGATTGCGCCCGCTGTGGGGCGCTACGCAGGGGTGATTCATATGTCGACAGGCCCCTGGATTATTCCAGCGAATGTTCCGTGGCCAGCTTGTATGCGGATTCGGCCATGGCTGCGATGACCGCCTCTAGCTCGCCGACGGCCGGGTGAAGCCGCCACTGCACCAGCGGGTGCGCCTCCTCGAGGGTGCGCACGAGCACCGGCAGGTCCTGGCGCACATGGCCACCGGCACCGAGAAACAGCGGCACGATGTCGACGCGGTCGCAACCGGCGAGCGCCAGGTCCCGACCGGCGTCGGCGATGCTCGGGGCCATCAGTTCGAGATAGGCGAGACGAACCTCCAGCGATGCATCGCGCTCGCGCACGCGCGCCGCGACTGCTTCGAAGGGCGCGGCCCAACGCGGGTCACGCGCGCCGTGGGCAAACAGCAGGACACCGCGCTTCATCGATACCTGACGAGCCAGCTGAAGGCGGCCAGCGACATCAGCAGGTACAGCGCACTCGGCGCCGCGGCGGCCACCCAAGGTGTCCAGTCGCGCAACAAGCCGAGATGCCCGGCCACGTTGTTCAGCAGCACGAAGCTGATCCCGAGCATGATGCCGCCGAACACCTTCAGCCCGATGCCGCCGGAGCGCGCATGCAGGTACGCGAACGGCAGCGCGAGCCCGACCATCACGAGGCACGCGAACGGATAGAGCGCGCGCTTCCAGAACCGGATCTGGTAGGTCTGCGCGGCCTGCTCGTTGTTCTTCAGGTGGCCGATGTAGCGGAACAGGTCGATCGTCGACATCGTGCTGACCGGCAGCACGGCCGCGCCGACCACGCCGGCCGACAGGTTGCTGAGCCACTCGTACGTCGGGCGCTTCTGCTCCAGCACCTCGGCGCGGCCGCTGTCGGCGACCCAGCGCGTGATGTCGACGTCGCTCAGCACCCAGTTCGTGTTCGGCTCGACGATGCCGGTCGCGGCCGAGATGCGGCGCAGCAGCCGGCCGTCGGCGTCGAACTCGAAGATGCGCACGTCGTTGAGCAGGCCCTTCGGTCCGGCCGAGCCGATGTTGATCGAATAGCTGCGTTCGCCGTCCGGGGTCATCGCGTGTTCCTTCTTCAGCCACGCGCCGGAGCGGCCCATCCGGATGCCGCCCTTGTAGCGCGCTTCCAGCAGGCTGGCCTGGCGCTCGGACAGCGGCGCGAGGTAGTCGCCGACCAGGTAGGTCAGCACGCCGAAGACCAGCCCGATCACCGCGAGCAGCGACAGCGCGCGGGCCGGCCCGAGCCCGCCGGTGCGCAGGATCGTGAACTCCGACGACTGTGCGAGCCGCGACAGCGTGTAGATCGTGCCGATCAGCACCGCGATCGGCGCGACCTCGTAGATGTGCCCCGGCACCAGCAGCAGCGAATACAAGGCCGCGAGCAGCGACGTGTAGCCGCGCTGGCCGACATCGGACAGCTCGTCGACGAAGTCGATGAAGAACGAGAGCGACAGGAACGCCAATGCGACGAACAGCACGGCCGTGACGATGTCGACGTAGAACAGGCGGCGTACGGTGCGCATGGGTTCGATTCGATTTACCCGGTGAACTTGTTCGTCATGAACGGCTGCGTCCGAAGCGGCTGTTGCGATGCTCGCGCCACCACAGCAGGCCGAGCGCGAGCAGCAGCGCGCCGCCATGCGCGCCGAGCAGCGCCGCACCCATGCCGACCTTGCCGCCGGCGACCCAGGCCTGCGTCAGGTTGATCATGTTGTAGTAGACGACGAACGTCAGCAGCGCGAACAGCAGGTTCCAGTTGCTCGCGCGGCGCGGGTTCGAAGCCGACAGGCCGATGCCCAGCAGCACCAGATTGCCGCCGCCGAACACCAGCCCGAGCCGCCAGGCGAGCTCGCCCTGGTGGCGCGGTGTCGGGTCGGTCAGCAGGTCGAAGGTGGAGCGGGCCTTCGGCGGCAGGTTGTCGAGGCTCGACAGGATGCGCTCGCCGACCAGTTGCTGGAAGGTCTCGAAGCGCGCCAGCGTCTTCTCGCCGGTCTTCAGGTTCTGTTCGTTGCGCTGGCCGCGGGTCAGCTCGAGAAAACGATCATCGCCGAGGACCTGGACCCGGCCGCTGCGCGCCGACGTGACCGACTCGGCCTCCGGCAGCGTCGCGAGGATGAAGACGTTGCGGCCGACGCTGCTGTCGACCGGGTCGCGCTCGATGAAGAAGGTGCGCGTGCCGTCGCTGGATGTCTGGAACTGGCCGGGCGCGACCCGCGAAAGATCGGAGCGCCGTTCGTAGCGCTCCTTCAACTCGACGCTCTTCTGGTTCTGCCACGGCCACACGAACAGCGCGAGCAGCGCGATCACCAGCAGCACCGGCCAGCTGGTGTGCAGGATGGGCCGCGCGAAGCGCGTGAGCCCGACGCCGCTGGCGAACCAGATCGACATCTCGCTGTCGCGGTACATCCGGGTCAGCGTGGACACCACAGCGATGAACAGCGACAGCGCGAGCATCGTCGACAGATGGCCGAGCGCGACGTAGCCGAGCAGCAGCGCAACGTCGTGCGGCGCGACCTGGCCGATCGCGGCCTGACCGATCGTGCGGATCAGCATCATCGTCAGCACGATGGTCAGGATGACCACCAGCGTCGCGCCGAAGTTGCGCGCCAGCTCTCGGCGCAAAGTGGAATCGAATAACATCGCCCGCTTGTCAAATGAACTGCAGCGCCGGCTGCAGACTTGGGACCGCCGATTATGGACTTTCGACACCAGATCTCTTCCCCGGATGGGCTCTCGAGCGTCGCGTGCGATGCGCTGGTGCTCGTCGCCACCGGCGACAGCGTCGACACGACGCTGGGTGCGCCGCTGGCCGGCGCGCTCAGCGATGCGATCGCGCAAGGCGACCTCGCCCTGAAGGCCGGCAAGAGCCTGTACCTGCACCGTCCTCCCGGCGTGAAGGCGGCGCGCGTCGTGTTCGCCGCTGCGGGCGGCGCCACCACGAAGGCTTTCAAGGCGGCGGTCGCGAACGCCGTGCAGCAGCTCAAGTCCAGCGGCGCGAAGCACATCGCGATCGGCCTGGCCGGCACCGGCGTGCTGACCGCGGCGCATGCCGAAGCCGCGGTCGCGGCGGTGCGCGAGGCCACCTACCTGTACCGCCACACCAAGCCGAGCGCGCCGCCGGACTCGGCGATCGCGAAGGTCACGGTGCTGTGCAGCAAGGCCGACGCGAAGGCCGTGCAGCAGGGGATCGCGCGCGGCCAGGCGATCGCCGCGGGTGTCGCACTGGCGCGCGAATGCGCGAACCGGCCCGGCAACCACTGCACGCCGACCTACCTGGCCGACCAGGCCAAGAAGCTCGGCAAGGACCATGGCCTGAAGGTCGAGGTGCTGGATCGCAAGGACTGCGAGAAACTCGGCATGGGTTCGTTCCTCGCCGTCGCGCAGGGCTCCGAGGAGCCGCCGCGCTTCATCGTCGCGCGCTACGACGGCGCGGCGAAGTCGCAGGCGCCTGTGGTGCTGGTCGGCAAGGGCATCACGTTCGACACCGGCGGCATCTCGCTGAAGCCGGGTGCCGAGATGGACGAGATGAAGTTCGACATGGGCGGCGCGGCCAGCGTGCTGGGCACGCTGCGCGCGATCGCCGAGCTCGGGCCCAAGCTCAACGTGATCGGCATCATCCCGACCTGCGAGAACATGCCCGACGGCCGCGCGATCAAGCCGGGCGACGTGGTCAAGAGCATGTCGGGGCAGACCATCGAGATCCTGAACACCGACGCCGAGGGCCGGCTGATCCTGTGCGATGCGCTGACCTATGCCGAGCGCTTCAAGCCGGCGGTGGTGGTCGACATCGCGACGCTGACCGGCGCCTGCGTGATCGCGCTGGGCCACCATCACTCGGGCCTCTTCACGGCCGACGACAAGATCGCTGCGCAGATGGTCGATGCGAGCAAGGCGGCGCTGGACCCGTGCTGGCGCATGCCGCTGGACGACGAGTACGACGAAGGGCTGAAGAGCAACTTCGCCGACATGGCCAACATCGGCGGGCGCGCCGGCGGCGCGATCACCGCGGCGATGTTCCTGCGCCGCTTCACCGGCAAGTACCCGTGGGCGCACCTGGACATCGCCGGCACCGCATGGAAGACCGGTGCGGCCAAGGGCGCGACCGGCCGGCCGGTGCCGCTGCTGACGCACTTCGTGCTGTCGCAACTCGCCTGAGGTGGGATGATTCGGCGGGCCGAGCGCCGGGCCGCTCCATGGGCCACGAAGAGGCCCATTGGGTGGACCTCGTCGGCCCGCATCCCCAGGGCCACGAAGGGGCCGTACGTGGCCCCTGGGGATCGGCGAACGTACTCGTTCGACGAGGGGCTCCATTGACGGAGATCACGTTTCACTTCAACGTGCCGGACCGGGCCGGCTACGCGTGCCGGCTGCTGCGCAAGGCGGCGCGCGCCGGTGCGCTGCTCGTCGTGACCGCGCCGGCCGCGGAGCTCGCCGGGTTCGACCGGCTGCTCTGGACCTTCGATCCGACCGAGTTCCTGCCGCACCTGCTGCAGCGCCGCGGCACGGCGGTGCCGCCCCACCTGCGCACGACGCCGATCTGGCTCAGCGAGGAGCCGCTGGACGCGATGCACCATCAGGTGCTCGTCAATCTGGGGCGCGAAGTCCCACAAGGGTTCGAAAGCTTCGAGCGCGTGATCGAAATCGTCTCGGCCGATGCCGACGATCGCCAAGCCGCACGGCTGCGCTGGAAGCACTACGCCGTTCGCGGGTATGAGATCCAGAAGCACGAGGTGGCGGCATGACGCGGAGGACGGCGGGATGAGCAGCGTGCCGACGGACGGGCCGCCGCGCGGCGTGCCGACATTGACCGAAGTGGTCGACTGGTCCGATCGCAGCGCAGCGGCGCAGCCGGCCGAACCCGTGCCGCCGGATGACGAAGCGGCGGTCGCCGCCGATCCCGCGCCGATCGCGAGCGCGCCGCAGGCATCGCTCTCGAAGCTGCCGAGCGAATCCGAATTGACCGCGCAGGTGCTCGCCGAGGTGCAGCATCAGCTCGACCTGATGATCGAGTACCGCATGCGCGAGGCGCTGACGCCGCTGCTCGCGCGCATGACCGACAACCTGGTGCGCGACGCTCGTCATGCGCTGGCATCGACCTTGCGTGAGGCGGTGGCCCGCGCGGTCGCGCAGGAGTTGGCCCGCCTCCGCGGTCGATAGCGCGCGGCGTCGTCGGCGCGCGGTTTCGAGAGCCGGTGCAAACCCGGTCATCGCGTTCGTCGACGTGCGCGTTGAGCGCTCACCGGCAGGCGAGCCGACTCTGAAAGACGGCGCGTGCTGCGGCAAGCGGCAACGCTTTGGTGATGCGGGTTTGCAGTCATTGATGACCCGAGCAATCACTATGGAGGCGCCGTTTGTTTTGGGGTATGGTGTCGCCCGCGTTGAGATATCAACCCATTCTTTTCAAGCAATTCCACCTGGAGGTTTTTGAATGCGAGTCAAACTGAATGCGATCGTTGGCGCAGCCGTGGTCCTGTTGGCAGGGGCCGCGTCGGCGCAAGACGCCGTCGTCAAGATCGGCCACGTCGGCCCCACCAGCGGCGGTATTGCACACCTGGGCAAGGACAATGAAAACGGCGCCCGCATGGCGATCGACGAGCTCAATGCCAAGGGCGTGACGATCGGCGGCAAGAAGGTCAAGCTCGAGCTGATCGCCGAAGACGATGCCGGCGATCCGAAGCAGGGCACCGCGGTGGCGCAGAAGCTGGTGGACTCCAAGGTCAATGGCGTGGTCGGCCACCTGAACTCGGGCACGTCGATCCCGGCGTCCAAGGTCTACAGCGATGCCGGCATCCCGCAGATCTCGCCGTCGGCGACCAACCCGAAGTACACCCGCCAGGGCTTCAAGACCACCTTCCGCGTCGTCGCTGACGACGTGCACCTGGGCGGCACGCTGGGCCGCTATGCGGTCAAGGAGCTCAAGGGCAAGTCGATCGCCGTGATCGATGACCGTACCGCGTACGGCCAAGGCGTCGCCGAAGAGTTCTCGAAGGCCGTGAAGGCAGCGGGCGGCGCGATCGCCGAACAGCAGTTCACGACCGACAAGGCGACCGACTTCACCGCGATCCTGACCGCGATCAAGGCGAAGAAGCCGGACATCGTCTTCTACGGCGGCATGGACGCGGTGGCCGGCCCGATGCTGCGCCAGATGAAGCAGCTCGGCATCAACGCGAAGATGATGGGCGGCGACGGCATCTGCTCGAGCGAGCTGCCGAAGCTGTCGGCCGGCGCGATGGGTGACGGTCAGGTGATCTGCGCCGAGGCGGGCGGCGTCGAAGGCGCGCAGAAGGCCGGCATGGACAAGTTCAAGGAGGACTTCAAGAAGAAGTTCAACGCGGACGTCCAGATCTACGCGCCATACGTCTATGACGCGGTCAACGTGATGGTCGCGGCGATGGTCAAGGCCGGCTCGGCCGATCCGAAGGTCTACCTGCCGGTGCTGGCCAAGACCGAGGGCTACAAGGGCGTGACCGGGGTGATCGCGTTCGACGAGAAGGGCGACATCAAGAATGGCGCGCTGACGCTGTACACGTACAAGGGTGACAAGCGCGAACAGATTGCCGTTGTTCGGTGATTTGAGTTTTTCTTGATTGAATTGCGAGGGGCGCTTCGGCGCCCCTTGTTTTTTGGATTCGTCGTTGGGCTTGTGCCTGGGGCGGCAGCCCGCCGGTCTCGCCCGGCAGGCGAGCTACTTTCATTTGCTGGCCCAAATGAAAGTAGCCAAAGCAAAGGGCCTAACACGATTTGAGCCCAACGCTTCGGCAAGAAGGTCCGGCTGATGTGAGCGTAGCTCGACCCCTCGCGGGGCCGCGCTCTCGTCGCAAGTCTTCTGGGATGGCCGAGTAATGGTGGAGCCGCACGGCTCGCCATCAACCGACTTCTTGTGGCCACACCACGTGCTGAATGAGCGGGGTGTGAGGCCCTTTGCTTTGGTTCCTTTCATTTGGGCCCGCAAATGAAAGGAACTCGCCTGCCGGGCGAGACCGCCGGGCTGCCACGCCCAGTGGCGAAGCAGCTCGCGCAAGCGGCACAAAACTATTTGCGCAACGTCGCCCTCAACGTGATCTCCGGCACTCCGGCGAGTGCCTTCGACACCGGACACCCCGCCTTCGCCCCCTGCGCCAACTCCTGAAACTTCCCCTCATCAATCCCCGGCACCGTCGCACTCATCTCCAGCGCGATGCGATCGATCGCGAAGCCGCCATCCTTCGCGACCAGTCGCACCGAGGCCGTCGTGTCGATCGCCTGCGTCGCGAAGCCGGCCTTGTCGCAGGCGAACGAGAACGCCATCGAGAAGCACGAGGCATGCGCCGCGGCGATCAGCTCTTCGGGGTTGGTGCCGCGCTTGTCGTCTTCGAAG
>DATCSE010000421.1:0-2150 GCA_036568605.1 Burkholderiaceae bacterium
TGGGCTGGGGTGAGGGTGGTGGCGCCGCACTCCCGTGCCGACTTCCGCGCGGCCACCGGCGTCTTGCTGGTGCTGCGCGACCCGCCGCCGGCGGCGCCGCCATCGCCCGGGCAGCCGGCGGCCGTGACCGCGAACCCGGCCGAGGGCGACGAGATCCTGCTGGCCGTCTGGGCCGATGGCCGCGCCACTGCGCTGCACGGTCATGTGGACCTCGGTACCGGCCTCGCGACCGCGCTCGCGCAGATCGTCGCCGAGGAGCTCGAGATGGCGCTGCGCTGCGTGCAGACGCGGCTGGGCGACACCGCCAGCGTGCCGAACCAGGGCGCGACGATCGCCAGCGCATCGATCCAGATCCATGCGGCGCCGCTGCGCGCTGCGGCGGCCATGGCCCGGGCGTGGCTGGTCGAGGCCGCGGGCGGTGAGGGCGTGGCCATCGACTATGCCGCGCTGCTCGAAGGCCGCCACATCGAGCTGAAGCTTCCCGCCGATCTCGCGAGCGTGCGCACGAAGGACCCGGCGCACTACCGCCTCGTCGGACAGCCGCTGCCGCGTGTCGACATCCCGGCCAAGGCCACCGGCCGCGAAGTCTTCGTGCACGACAAGCGCCTGCCCGACATGCTGCACGGCCGCGTCGTGCGGCCGCCATATGCCGGCGTCGATGCCGGCGAGTTCGTCGGCAACACGCTGGAGGCGGTCGACGAGTCGTCGATCGCGCACATCCCGGGCATTCGCGCGGTCGTCGTGATCCGCGATTTCGTCGGCATCGTCGCCGAGCGCGAGGAGCAGGCCGACGCCGCGATGCGTGCGCTGAAGGTCGCGTGGAAGCCATGGCCCGGCATGCCGCCGCTGGACGACCTGAAGAGCGCGCTGCGTGCGAACCCGGCGACGCGGCGCGTGCTGGTCGAGCAGGGCGACGTCGGTGCGGCGATCGCCGGCGCGGCGCAGTCGTTCAAGCGCGACTACGTGTGGCCGTACCAGTTGCATGCCTCGATCGGCCCGTCGTGTGCGCTGGCCGATTGGCATGGCGAGGACCACGACGTCGCGCTCACCGTCTGGGCCGGCACGCAGAACCCGCATGTGCTGCGCGCCGACATCGCGAAGCTGCTCGCGCTCGACGACCGCGCGGTCGACGTGATCCGCATGGAAGCGGCCGGCTGCTACGGCCGCAACGGCGCCGACGATGTCGCGGCCGATGCGGCGCTGCTCGCGCGCGCGGTCGGCGCGCCGGTGCGCGTCCAGCTCACGCGCGAGCAGGAGCACCTGTGGGAGCCCAAGGGCGCGGCGCAGCTGATGCAGGTCGACGGTGCGCTCGCGGCGGACGGCTCGTTCGCGGCCTACGACTTCCAGACCTCGTACCCGAGCAACGGTGCGACCACGCTCGCGCTGCTCTTGACGCGCGCGGTCGAGCCGCTTGCGACCGCCTACGAGATGGGCGACCGCACCGCGGTGCCGCCGTATGCGGTGCGCAATCTGCGCGTCGTCGCGAACGACATGGCGCCCATCCTGCGGGCGTCGTGGCTGCGCGGCGTCTCGGCGCTGCCGAACTCGTTCGCGCACGAGTCGTATGTCGACGAGCTCGCGACCGCGGCCGGCGCCGATCCGGTCGAGTACCGGCTGCGGCATCTGAAGGACGAGCGTGCCGCCGAGCTGGTGCGCGCGACCGCGGCGCGCGCCGGCTGGATCGCGCACACGCAGCCGAAGCAGCAGCCGGCCGATGGCGAGTGGCTCAAGGGCCAGGGCTTCGCCTACGCGCGCTACACGCACAGCAAGTTCCCCGGCTTCTCCGCCGCGTGGGCCGCGTGGGTCGCCGATGTCGAAGTTAACCGCGTGACCGGCGACGTGCACGTGCGCCGCGTCGTCGTCGGCCACGACGCCGGTGCGATGGTCAACCCGGCCGGCGTGCAGCACCAGGTGCATGGCAACGTGCTGCAGACGACCAGCCGCGCGCTGAAGGAGCGTGTGCCGGTCGCGACGACGATGAACACGCCGGTCGCGCGCGAGTGGGGCAGCTACCCGATCCTGAGCTTTCGCGAGGTGCCGGTCGTCGAGGTGATGCTGATGCCGAGGCCCGGCGAGGCGCCGCTGGGGGCGGGAGAGTCGGCGTCGGTGCCGGGGACGGCGGCGATCGCGAACGCGATCTTCGATGCGAC
>DATCSE010000422.1:0-3670 GCA_036568605.1 Burkholderiaceae bacterium
GGCCGCGTGGCTGGACAAGCTCGAGCGGCGCAACTACCGCTTCGAGCTCACCGGCAGCGTCGAAGGCGACGCGCCGGGCACGCCGACGCTGCGCCAGTTCACCGACGCGATCGTGCAGGCGCTGAAGCCGTTCGAGGTCACGCGCCTCGCGCAGGTCGCGGGCGTGCGCGAAACGGTGCTGCTGCAGGTGCGGCTGCACGACGGCCACGACCTCGTGATCCGCGCGCGCCGCGTCGAGATGCCGGTGTCCGAGTGGGTCTCGTGGGCGCTGCTGCTGCAGCTCGCGGTGCTCGCGCTGTGCACCTGGCTGGCCGTGCGCGGGGTCACGCGGCCGCTGGCCGATCTCGCGTCGGCCGCGAACCGGCTCGGCCCCGATCTGCGCGGCCAGACCTTGCGCGAGCATGGGCCCGCCGAGGTCGCGCAGGCGGCGCAGGCGTTCAATGCGATGCAGCGCCGCATCAGCGGCTACATGGACGAGCGCGTCGAGATCCTCGCCGCGATCTCGCACGACCTGCAGACGCCGATCACGCGCATGCGGCTGCGCACCGAGATGATGGACGATGGCACAGACCGCGAGAAGTTCCGCCAGGACCTGGACGCGATGCAAGCGCTGGTGAAGGAAGGCGTCGCCTACGCCCGCACCTTGCACGGCGCGGCCGAAGCACCGCGGCGGCTCGACGTGGACGCGCTGCTCGAGTCCATCGTCAGCGACTACCAGGACACCGGGCACGCGCTGACGCTGGAGGGCAGTGCCGAGTCGCCATTGACGACACGGCCGAACGCGCTGCGCCGCATCCTGACCAACCTGATCGACAACGCGCTGAAGTTCGGCGATCAGGCGCACGTGCAGGTTCACGTCGCGGAGCGGCAGCTGCGCATCGCGGTGCGCGACAACGGCCCCGGCATCCCGCCGGACGAGCTGGAAGCCGTGCTGAAGCCCTTCTATCGCGTCGAAGGCTCGCGCAACCGCGGCACCGGCGGCACCGGCCTGGGTCTCGCGATCGCGCACCAGCTCGCGCTCTCGATGGGCGCGCAGCTGAGCTTGCACAACCGCGACGAAGGCGGTCTGGAAGCGCGGATGACGCTGCCCCTCATTTGACATGACATGACATGACGCGACCTCGCGTCGCACCGATCGGATTCCCATGCATCACTCTGTTTCACGCTGGCGTCGGCGTCTGACGCAATCGGCCGCCTGGCTGGCCGCCGCGATGCTCGCGTTCACCTGCGCGCGCTGGGCCAGCGCCGGCGGCGACTGGCTGGGCAACCTCGACAGCAACACGGCCACCCTGCCGGCACTCGACGGCGCGACCGCCTGGATCAACTCGCCGCCGCTGGACCGCGCGGCGCTGCGCGGCAAGGTCGTGCTCGTCGACATCTGGACCTACTCGTGCATCAACTGCCTGCGCACGCTGCCGTACGTGCGGGCCTGGTCGGAGAAGTACCGGCCGTACGGGCTGGTGGTGATAGGTGCGCACACCCCCGAGTTCGACTTCGAGCACAAGGTCGAGAACGTGTACCGCGCCGTGAAGGATCTGGGCATCAACTACCCGGTCGCCGTCGACAGCCGCCAGACGCTCTGGCAGGCGTTCGGCACGCGGGCGTGGCCGACGCTGTACTTCGTCGACGCCGAAGGCCGCATCCGCTCGCGCCAGCTCGGCGAAGGCCGCTACGACCAGGCCGAGCGCATGATCCAGCAATTGCTTCGCGAGGCTGGCCGAACCGGCGTGCCCGACGACCTCGTGGCCCCGCAAGGGTCGGGCACGCAGGCGGCCGCCGGGCCGCTGCCGGCGCGCTCCGACGAGACGTATCTGGGCGCGTCCCGCGCCGACGGGTTCGTCTCGGCGAGCGGCGCACTGCGCGCCGGGCGCACGCAGGCCTACGCGCCCGCCGGTCATCTGGGCCTGAACCAGTGGACGCTGGCCGGCACCTGGCAGGTCGAGGACGAACGCGTGGAGCTGGCCCAGCCCGGCGGGCGCATCGCGTACCGCTTCCACGCCCGCGATCTGCACCTGGTGCTGGGCCCGCCGCGCGACGGGATGGCGATCCGCTTTCGCGTGCGCGTCGACGGCCAGCCGCCCGGCGCGAGCCACGGCAGCGATGTCGATGCCGATGGCTATGGGCGCATCGATGCGCAGCGCCTGTACCAGCTCGTGCGCCAACCCGAGAGCGGGCGCGAGCGGCTGTTCGAGATCGAGTTCCTCGATCCGGGCGCACGCGCCTATGCCTTCACGTTCGGTTAGCCTCGTGCCCGAAACATGAGACGCCGATGAACGCCCCAGCCAGCGACCGCATCCTGCTCGTCGACGACGACCGCGAGATCCGCGAACTGATCACCGCCTACCTCGGCAAGAACGGGGTGCGCGTGGTCGCGGTGCCCACCGGCCGTCACATGCGCGCGGCGCTGGAGCAGGACGGCCCGTTCGACCTGATCATCCTCGACCTGATGCTGCCGGGCGAGGACGGCCTCGCGCTGTGCCGCGACCTGCGGGCCGGCAAGCACAAGGCCACGCCCATCCTGATGCTGACCGCGCGCGGCGACGAGGCCGACCGCATCCTCGGCCTCGAGATGGGCGCGGACGACTATCTCGCCAAGCCCTTCGCGGCGCGCGAGCTGCTCGCGCGGCTGCGCGCCGTGCTGCGCCGCACGCGCATGCTGCCGCCCAACATGCGCTCGAACGAGGAGGCGCTGCGGATCACGTTCGGCGACTGGCAGCTCGACACCGTCGCACGCCAGCTGGTGGACGCCGACGACGTGGTCGTGCCGCTGAGCGGCGCCGAGTACCGGCTGCTGCGCGTGTTCCTCGACCATCCGCAGAAAGTCCTCAGCCGGGATCAGCTGCTGAACCTCACGCAAGGCCGCGATGCCGAGCTCTTCGAGCGCTCGATCGACCTGCTGATCAGCCGCCTTCGCCAGCGCCTGCGCGACGATGCACGCGAGCCGATGTACATCAAGACGGTGCGCAGCGAGGGTTATGTGTTCTCGGCGCAGGTGCGGCCCGCCGACGACTGACCCGACCCCGCCGGGCGCCTCTTTGTACCGCTGTGTATCTGCACGGCGCCCGGCGACAAGCGCATGCAAAACGGGCCTGTCGGTGACACCGCCGGGATACATCGGGCCGGTCTACTGACGGTGTCGCGACAGTCCACGTGACGCCGCGATCCCGACACCGCCATCACACGACAAAGGCCACCGACATGACACACGACACGCTCTCCAGCCGGCGCCGCTTCCTCGGCGTCGCCACCGCCGCGGCATCGCAGCTCGGCCTGCTCGCGGCATTCGACGTCCGCGCCGCCGACGCCAGCCCTGCAGCATCGACGCGCGGCAGTGCTCCGTGGACGCTGAAGACCGTGCGCGCCGGCGATCTCGAGATCGGCTACGCCGAAGCCGGCCCCAGCGACGGCCCGCCGGTGCTGCTGCTGCACGGCTGGCCCTACGACATCCACTGCTACGAAGAGGTCGCGCCGCGGCTCGCGGCCGCGGGCTTGCGCGTCATCGTGCCGTACGTGCGCGGTTGCGGCACGACGCGCTTCCTTTCCGCCGACACGCCGCGCAACGGGCAGCAGGCCGCATTGGCCTCGGACGCGATCGCGCTGCTGGATGCGCTGGGCATTCGCCAGGCCATCGTCGGCGGGTGCGACTGGGGCGCTCGCACCGCCTGCATCC
>DATCSE010000423.1:0-4901 GCA_036568605.1 Burkholderiaceae bacterium
GAGCTTGTCGAAGGGCTGGAGCGACGGGCACCAGGCTTCGACAAGCTCAGCCTGAACGGAGTGGGCGACGTGCGGGCTGGCCTGCGTCGTCCCAATCCCCGTTCGCCCCGAGCTTGTCGAAGGGCTGGAGCGACGGGCACCAGGGCTTCGACAGGCTCAGCCCGAACGGATTGGGCGACGTGCGGGCTGGCTATGCCGTCTTGGCTCTACATGCGCAGATGCACCTCGAGCCACTCCACCCAGGTCGCATCGGCCGGCAGCCCCTCGTGCACCTCGAGCCCGTGGCCGAGCTCCCAGCTCGAGTCGAACCAGCCGGGGCCGCGGGGCGCGTCGGGGTCGAAGGCGATCGTCGGGTGATGACGCTGCTGCGGCGCCCGCTCGCGCGGGCCGTTCATGCGTGCCATGCGGATGTCTCCCTGCGTGTCGATCTGCGTGATCGGCCCGTGTCTTCCGGGCCGTGCGCGCAGTGTTCCGGTCCGCAGGGCTCGCAGACATCCCCGCTGCGTGCGGGATCCGGGGCCTATCGCACCACCCGGCAGGGGCACCCCGGCACGGGGGCCACGCATCGCGCCGCGGGCGTCCCTCAGACGGGGAGCACGCTGACCTCGACCTCCATGCGCTGCTCCCCGCCGCCGAGGATCACGCCGCGCAGCGGGACCACGTCGGCGAAGTCGGCGCCCCAGGTCAGCGTGATGTAGCGGACGTCGGCGAGCTGGTCGTTGGTCGGGTCGAACTCGATCCAACCGTGCCCCGGCAGGTACGCCGCGACCCAGGCGTGCGACGCGTCGGCCCCCATCAGGCGCGACTGGCCGGGCGGCGGGTCGGTCAGCAGGTAACCCGACACATACCGCGCCGGCAGCCCCATGCCGCGCAGGCACGCGAGCATCAGGTGCGCGAAGTCCTGGCAGACGCCGCGCCGCTGGTACAGCACCTCGTCGACCGAGGTGCTGACGGTCGTGGCGCCGGGCTCGAACTCGAAGTCGGCGTGGATGCGGTGCATCAGCTCGGTCACCGCGTCGAACCACGGCCGGCCGTGCGCGAACGACGGCGCGGCGTAGACCAGCGCCGCCTCCGAGTACGGCACCAGCGGCGTCGGCTCGCACATGCTCGCGGGCACGAGGTTGTCCTGTTGCGGGTCGACGCGGATCGCATCGCGCACCGCTTCCCACGCCACCTGCCCCCCGACATCGGCCGGCTGCGGCGCCGCCGCGCGCTGGCCGACCTCGACCAGGCAGTTCATCCGCACGCTGAGCACGCGGTGCGCGCCGTGCAGGCCGAAGTGCGTGACCGTGTTGCCGAAGCTGTCCAGCTCGTCGCGGCGCTCGTCGACGCCCGGCTCGATCTGCAGCGAATGCGAGACCAGCCGCTGCCACGGCAGCGGCCGCGGCGTCAGCCGCGCGAGCTGCCACGACTGCGACACCGGCGCGGTGTACGCATAGCGGGTCTCGTGCTCGACGGCGTAGCGCTGCAGGACGTTGTTCGTCGCGGCCGCCACGTCACGCCACCAGCGACAGCACGCTGCGCGACGCGGCGTGCGAGAAGAACTTCAGCGAAAGTTCGTCCGACACCGCACCCGCGCCGCGGCGCAGCAGCTCCAGCACCTCGGCCACCGCCGGGCTCTCGGGGTGCAGGTCGGCCGGCGTCAGGTTCGCCAGCGCGGTCTGGCCGGGCGCCAGCACGTCGCTCGCGAAGCGGCCGTGGCTGAGTTCGAGCTTCGCGATGTAGTCGCTCATGCCCTTGACCTGGAACGCGAGCGAGCGCGGATTCGTCTCGTCGCGCACCAGCAGGTCCAGCACCGGCAGCCACTCGGGCGCGACCAGGTAGCGCGAGCGGTACGTGCCGGTCGAATCGGCGAGGTCGAGCAGCCAGTCGAGGCCGTGCGTGCGGCCCTCCTCGGTCGCGATCTGCAGCGCGATGCACAGCTGCTGCAGCCGCTCGATGCGCCGGCCGATCGACAGGAAGCGCCAGCCGATGTTGCGCGTCATCCCGTCGAGCACGAAACCCGACAGCGTGATCATCGAGGTCACCGCGCGGTCCAGCCAGGCCAGCGCGGTCGGCAGCGATGCGCCGCGGCGGAACACCGGGTCGCCGGTCAGCTGGTTCAGCGTGCGCCAATTGTCGGCGGACATGCGGTCGCGCAGGTTGAACGCGGTGCGCGCCATCTGGCGCAGCCGCTGGCTCAGCGCCTCGTCCGGATGGGTCGCAGCGCGCAGCAGCTCGATCGCGGCGTCCGCCTCGCCTTCGACGATATCGAGCCGGCGCGCCAGCGCGAGCGCCGGCTCCAGGCCTTCCGAGGGCTCGGAGGCGTGCTCCAGCAGCGCCTCGATCGCGACGCGCAGCACGCGCACCGTGCACTCGCAGCGCTCCGCGTAGCGGCCGTACCAGAACAAATTCTCGGCCGCGCGCGACGGCAGGTTCGCGCGCGCGCCGACCAGGTCGTCCGGCGTCACGGTGGTCGACAGCAGCGAGAACGATGCGTTGACCGGCGCGTCCGAGAGCACCCAGGTGTCCTTCGAGCGGCCGCCGCGCTGCATCGCGATCACGCGCGATTCGATGTCCGATGCGACGCGGGTCAGCCCGCCCGGCATCACGCGGTAGCCGTCGGGCGTCGCGACCGCGAACACGCGCAGCCCGACGGTACGTGCGCCGAGGGCACCGCCGCCGTCGCGGGATTCGTGCGCATCGCGCAGCAGCACCGGCGCCTGCGACACATGCACCCACTCCTGTGCGACATAGCGCTGCGGCCGCGCCGCGACGCGCGCGTGCAGCAGCACCCGCTCGTCGTGCGGGAGGTCGGCGCCGAACACGGCTCGTTCGCGCGTCGAGCGCTCCAGCGGCTTGATCAGCAGCGAGTCGAGGCGCTGCCAGGCATCGTCGAACGCCGCCGGTTCGCCCAGCCACCAGGTCGCGACCGACGGCAGCCTCAGCGGCTCGCCGAGCAACTGCTCGCTCAGCTTCGGCAGATAGCCGAGCAGCGCGCCGGACTCCAGCACACCCGAGCCCAGCGCGTTGCCGATCAGCACCGTGCCGCGCCGCGCGCAATCGGTCAGCCCCGGGACGCCCAGCGCCGAATCGGAGCGCAGCTCGAGCGGATCGCAGTAGTCGTCGTCCTGGCGGCGCAGGATCGCGTGCACGCGCTTCAGGCCGTCGACCGTCTTCATCCAGACGACGCCGCCGCGCACCGTCAGGTCGCTGCCCTCGACCAGCGGGAAGCCGAGATAGCGCGCGAGCAGTGCGTGCTCGAAGTAGGTCTCGTTGTACGGGCCCGGCGTCAGCAGCACGACCAGCGGATTGCTTTCGCCAGGACCGTGGCCGCGCGGCGCCCAGCGCAGCAGCGAATCGCGCAGCGCGCCGAAGAACGACGCCAGGTGCTGCACGTTCAGGTCGCGGAACATCTGCGGGAACACGCGCGAGACCACGAGCCGGTTCTCCAGCGCATAACCGGCGCCCGACGGCGCCTGCGTGCGGTCGCCGACCACCCACCAGTGGCCGTCGGGCGAACGTGCGAGATCGGCGGCGTAGTGGAACAGGTGCACGCCGCCCGGCGGCCGTATGCCCTGCACCGGGCGCAGGAAGCCGCCGTGGCCGAACACCACCGGCGCCGGGATCGCGCCGGAGCGCAGCAGCTCCTGCGGGCCGTAGATGTCGGCCAGCACGCGGTTCAGCAGCTCGGCGCGCTGCGCGATGCCGGCTTCGATCGTCTCCCACTCCTGCGACGACAGGATCAGCGGCAGCGGATCGACCTCCCAGGGCCGGTCGGCCCCTTTCGGGTCGGCGTAGACGTTGTAGGTGATGCCGTGCTCGCGGATCTCGCGCTCCATCAGCGCGAGCGTGTCGCCGATCTCGGCGCCCTCGCGCGCCGCGAGCGAACGAAGGAACGCATCCCAATGCGGCCGCGGTTGGTTCGACCCGGTCAGCAGCTCGTCGTAGCGGCCTTCGAGCGCGGAGTAGCCGGACAGCAGGTCTTCGAGCATGGGAACGTGGCGGGAGGCGGATTCAGCAACAGCGGCGCGAGTGTGTCACAGGCTTGACATGCGTGACGACACCCCGTTCGGGCTGAGCGAGCACACTGCATGCCCGTTCGGGCGGAGGTATCGAAGCCCACGAGCGCTTCGGTCCCGCCGCAGGCGGCACCCTGGGCCGAGGTATCGAAGCATCAGCGCGAACGCAGCTGCCTACTTTGCGCCGCGCGGCTCAGCCAGCGCGCTCGCCACGCCCAGTGCGATCAGCGCGCCGCCGCTCGCATAGCGGCCATAGCGGCCGGCACGCGCCGCGCCGCCGGCACGGGCCAGGCGCGGCGCAAGCCAGGTCGCGAGCGTCACGTACGCGAGGTCGCTGCACGCCGCGACGACGACGAAGATCGCGCCCAGCAGCAACGCCTGCGGCAACGCCGGCGCGTCCGGCCGCATGAACTGCGGCAGGAACGCAGCGAAGAAGATCGTCGTCTTCGGGTTCAGCAGCGCGACCAGCAGGCCATCGCGAAACACGCGGCCGGCACGCACGCGCGCGACGGCCGGGGCTGTCGTCGTCGCGGTCGACGAGGTCGACGCGCTCGAGCTCGCGCCGCCGCGCAGCATCTTGATGCCCAGCCAGACCAGATACGCCGCGCCACCGAGCTTGACGACCGTGAACGCGAGCGCCGACACCGCGAACAACGCCGCCAGCCCGACCGCCGCGCCCACTGCGTTCAGCATGTTCCCGCACGCGACCCCGGCGACCGAGCTCGCGCCGGCGATGCGGCCTTGCGCGAGCGTGCGCGTGACGATGTAGATCACGCCGGGGCCTGGCGTGATCGCGAGCACGAGGCTGGCGACGAGGAAGGCGATCAGGGTGGAGGTGTTCATGGGGGCATGGTAGTGCTCGCTGCCCTCACCCCAGCCCTCTCCCAGAGGGAGAGGGAG
>DATCSE010000424.1:0-3349 GCA_036568605.1 Burkholderiaceae bacterium
GGGTCCACGATGTTGTCGACGAACTGCAGCTTGCCGGCGATCGCGCCGCCCTTCTTGCCTGCCTGCTCGGGCAGTACCGCGAGCACCTTGCCGCCGCCGCTGCGCAGCGTCCGCAGCGCATCGTTCAGGTTGCGCTGCGGCAGGTTGAACGCGACGCCGATCGGGTCGAGCTGCGTGATCGTCACCAGCACGGCGCCGCCCGGCTGCACCGTCGTGCCCGGGTACACGTTGATCGCCCCGGCGCGGCCGGCCGCGGGCGCGACGATGCGGTTGTACGACAGCGCGACCTGCGCCGCGTCGATCGCCGCACGCGACGCGGCGACCACCGCCTTCTGCGACTCGACCAGCGTCTGGTTCGTGTCGACCGCGGCCTGCGAGATGAAGTTCTGCGCCATCAGGTCCTTGCTGCGCTGCAGCTGGCGCTGGGCATCGGCGAGCGCGGCCTCGTCCTTCGCGAGCTGGGCCCTGGCCTTCGCGAGGTTGACCTCGTCGTTGCGCGAGTCCAGCGTGAACAGCAGCTCGCCGGCCTTGACGAACTGGCCCTCGCGGATGTTGACCTTCATGATGATGCTCGAGACCTGCGAGCGCACATCCACCGTGTTCAGCGCCGCGACCGTGCCGGTGGTTTCGAGCACCACGTCGATGTTCTTCTTCTGCGCGCGCACCGTCGTCACGCTGATCGCGCCTGCCGGGGCAGCGCCCGAGGCCGCGCCGGCCGGGCCGGCTGCCGCGTTGGCGGGCGAGCCGGTGCCGGCCGGGCCACGCGTCAGCCAATAGGCGCCGCCGGCCACCGCGAGCAAGGCCACGACCACGCCGCCCACTACTGCTTTTTTCATGAGCCTTCCATCGCGGCATCGCGCCGCTGAAATTTGTTACCGCTTGTTATTCTCGGGCGGCATCGCGCCCGGTTCAACAACGACCGATTTCCCGATCGGGAGTTCACAGCGTCGCCCCGACCTCGGGCTCGCGGTCGTTTGCGAACACGCGGTGCAACAGGTCCAACGCCTGCAGCAGCGCCGTCAGCTCGTCGGCATCGGCACCGCGCAGCGCGGCAGCCATGTCGTGCCGCGCGCCGGCGCGGATGCGGTCGAGCAGCGCCTTGCCCGGCGCGTTGACGCGCAACTCGCTGCGCCGGCGATCGGCGGCCGACGTGATCGCGACGACATGCGCCGCACGCACCAGCCGATCGACCATCGCCGAGGCGGTCGGCAGGGTCACGCCGAGAAAGGCCGCGACATCGCTGACCGAGCAGCCCGGGTTGCGGGCAATGAATCCCAGGCAGCGGAACTGCGGCACCGACAGCGCATCGCCGATGTTGCGGCGCATGCTGGCGCGCAGCGCGTCCATGACACCCGGCACGACGGCGATGATCTGCGCCGCGCAGGTGGCTGCGTCCGGCCGCGAGGCGCGTTTGGCGACAACGGGCATTCGAGGGCAGACCGCGGAGGGCCCGCGGCAACAATCAGAATTACTTAGCCAAGCATAGCATCCCGGCCTGCGCGGACCGGCGTGTCACGCCGCCAACTCGTGCAGCAGTGCCGCGGCTTCGGCGAGATCGGTGGAAACGGCGCCCTCGGTGAACGAGGCGCATCGCGCCGCGAGCGCGGCGTGCGCCTCGGCGCGCCTGCCTTCATGGCGCCACGCCCGCGCCAGGCTCACCGCGGCGCGGAGCTCCCACAGCCGCGCCTGCTGCGAGCGGGCCATCGCCATGGCCCGCTCGAAGAAGCGAACCGCCTCGGCCGGCTCGGGGGGCGAGCCTCCCAGCAGCAGCTCGCCACGCACGCGCCACGCTTCGGCCAGGCACCAGCGCTGCGACGTCTGGTCGCACTCGGCGATCGCTTGCCGGATCATGAAGCGCGCGTCTTCGTCGCGCCCGCAGGCGGCCAGCGCGGACGCAAGGCCCATCGTGAGGTACGGCGCCCACAGGCGCAGGCCGGTCACGGCAAGCTCCGCGAGCGCTTCTTCGAAAGCCGGCACCGCATCCCGCGCATGGCCCTCGTGAAACAGCGTCCAAGCCCGGCAGCCCCGGGCCAACGCAAGGTACTGCGGAAGCCGGTGCTTTTCCGCCAGCAGGATCAGCGACTCCGCATGGTGCGACGCCGCAGCGACGTCGCGCATGCAGACCGCCGTCAACACGCCGTACACATGGCCGGATGCCAGCGCACTGACGTTGGCCGCCGCCCCCGACAGCGACTGCGCCCGCGCGACGAACGCGGCGCCTTGCGCCGCATGGCCGAGCAGGCAGAGCGTCCAGCCCAGCTGGCAACAGACCGCCACGCCGATCTCGGCGCTCAGCGCATCGGCCGGGGCACCGGGCAACCCGCGATCGTAGATCTCGAGGGCGCGATCGAAGTGCCGCCGCGCCTGCGCCAAGTTGCCCAGCGTCAGGCAGGACGAACCCAGCGCGCGATACGCCGCCAGCGCCAGCAGCGCGGCGTCATCCGAATCGCTACTGCCCTGCGCCGCCGCGAGAAACTCCTGCGCCACCTCCAGGCTGCGCGGCAGCTCGGCACGCGCATAGTGCTGCGACCACACGCCGTGAAAGAGCGGCATCCGGACCGAGCGATCGTCCACCGTCCCATACAGCGCGTAGGCGCGGTCGAACGCGGTCTTCGCGGCCTGCGACCCGGAGCCGCGGGCGAATGCCGACGCGTGGCCCAAGCGCAGCTGGATGGCCAGCTCCCGCTCTCGACGATCCGGCGCGTCGACGCCCGCCTCGATGAGTTCGATGGCGTTGCTGAAGTGGCTGACCGCCTCCTGGAACGCCGCCGCGTGCACCGCCGCATCGCCGGCGTGCTGCCAGTAGTCGATGGCCTTGCCGGACATGCCGGCCCGGGTAGCGTGATGCGCGAGGGTGTCGGGCGGGCAGTCCGCGGGCTGGGTTTCCAACGCCTCGAGGATGCGGGCATGCAGCTGCTGCCGGCGGGCATGCAGCAGGCTTTCGTAGGCGGCGTCCTGGACCAGCGCATGCTTGAAGAAATACTGCGCGACCGGCACCGTGCGGCGGCGGAAGATGATCTCGGCGCGCACCAGTGCGTCCAGCGCCGTCTCCAGCTCGGACGGCGGCTTGCCGGACACCGCGGCCAGCAGCGGCTGGTCGAACTGGCGGCCGATGCACGCGGCGATCTGCGCAACCTCCTTCGCAGCCGACGATCGGTCCAGCCGCGCCTTCAGCGAGTCGTGCAGCGACGCCGGCACGCTCGTGTCGCCGCTTTCCAGGACGGCCTTGGTGAGCTCTTCGGCGAACAGCGGTACGCCATCGGTCCGCGCGACGATCTCGTCGATCATCTCCGGCGGCAAGCGGCGGCCGGTCAGCCGCGCAACCAGCGCCAGCGACTCGGTGCGCGCG
>DATCSE010000425.1:0-2847 GCA_036568605.1 Burkholderiaceae bacterium
CGTGCCGTTCATGTCCGACTACAAGTTCTTCGAGGACATGGGCGTGCGCGTGTTCGACAACGGCCACAGCTTCTCCGGCGTGCACTACTCGATCCACAGCAAGTACTCGGCGATCCCGGCATACGACGCGGCGATGAAGGCTGCCTACGGCGACGAGCGCACCGCGCAGATCCTCGGGCTCGCGCGCCACAACACGGTCTACTACCCGAACCTGACGATCAAGGGGGCGATCCAGTCGATCCGCGTCGTCAAGCCGATCGCGGTCGACAAGACGCTGATCGAGAGCTGGACCTTCCGCCTCAAGGGCGCGCCGCCCGAGCTGCTGCAGCGCACCTGCATGTACAACCGGCTGATCAACTCGCCGTTCTCGGTCGTCGGCCACGACGACCTGCAGGCGTACCGCGGCATCCAGGCCGGGCTGCACGCCAGCGGCAACCCGTGGATCAGCCTGCACCGCAACTTCGACGAGTCGGAAATCGGCCAGCGCGAGGTCACCGCGATCGGCACCAGCGAGATCTCGATGCGCAACCAGTACCGGGCCTGGGCTCGTTACATGACGTTGACGATGTGAGGGGCCGCGATGACCACGACCATCACGAAGCAGGACCTGATCGACTTCGTCGTGCGCGAGGCGCGGCTGCTCGACGCGAAGCAGTACGAGGAGTGGAACGCGCTGTTCACCGACGACGCCTACTACTGGGTGCCGCTGGTGCCGGACCAGCCCGACGGCATCCACCATACCTCGCACCTGTACGAGGACAAGCTGCTGCGCGAGCTGCGCATCGAGCGGCTGAAGAGCCCGCGCGCGTTTTCGCAGCAGCCGCCCAGCCGCTCGCACCACCTGCTGCAGACGCCCACCGTCGAGAGCTTCGACGCCGACGCCAACCGCTACGTCGTGCGCAGCGAGTTCCACTACACCGAATCGCAGGGCGACGAGCTGCAGTTCTACGTCGGCACCTGCTTCCACCACCTGACGGTCCAGAACGGCGCGCTGCGCTTGACGCTGAAGCGCGTCAATCTGCTGAACCCGGACGCGGCGCTGCCGGCCGTGCAGCTCTTCATCTGAACGCGGCATCGCGATGAAGACCGTCCACGACTGCTTCATCACCACGGCCGCGCGCTCGCTCGGCAGCGAGTTCCTGTACGTCGACGCGGTGACGGCGCAGGTCTACGGCATTCCGGCCGAACCGATCACGTGGGCGGAGGCGGCCGGCGAAGTCGAGCGGCTGCGCGCCGCGTATGCCGCCGCCGGGTATGGGCACGGGCACCGCGTCGGCCTGCTGCTGGAGAACCGCCCGGCGTTCCTGTTCCACTGGTTCGCGCTGAACGCGCTCGGCGCGAGCGTCGTGCCGATCAACGCCGAGATGCGCGCGGCCGAACTCGAGTACCTGATCGCCCACAGCGAGATCTGCCTGGCGGTCACATTGCCGCAGCGTGCGGGCGACCTGCGGGCCGCGGCCGATGCGGCGGGTGTGCGCATGCAGATCGCGGCGATCGATGGCGCTGGGGCTTTTTTGGCTGCGCCGTACGACGCGCCGATCGCTCACGCGCACCTCGGCGGCGAGACCGAATGCGCGCTGCTCTACACCTCGGGCACGACCGGCCGCCCGAAAGGCTGCCGCCTCTCCAACGACTACTTCCTGCGCGCCGGCCAGTGGTATGCGGAGCTCGACGGCATCTGCCGGGTCCGGCCCGGCGAGGAGCGCGTGATCACGCCGCTGCCGCTGAACCACGTCAACGCGATGGCGTTCTCGACGATGGTCGTGCTGACCGCCGGCGGCTGCCTGATCCAGCTCGACCGCTTCCATCCGAAGAGCTGGTGGACCAGCGTGCGCGCGAGCCGCGCGACCATCGTGCACTACCTGGGCGTGATGCCGGCGATGCTGCTCGCCGCGCCGGCGTCGGCGGACGACCTCGCGCACCGCGTGCGCTGGGGCTTCGGTGCCGGCGTCGACCGCCAGAACCACGCGGCGTTCGAAGAGCGCTTCGGCTTTCCGCTGGTCGAAGCCTGGGCGATGACCGAGACCGGCGCCGCCGCCTGCGTGATGGCCAACCGCGGGCCGCGCCATGTCGGCACGAGCTGCTTCGGCCAAGTCGAAGCGTTCGTCGAGGTCCGGCTCGTCGACGATGCGGGCGAAGACGTCGCGAACGGCACGCCCGGCGAACTGCTGGTGCGCTCGGCCGGTGACAACCCGCGGCGCCACTTCTTCTCCGGTTATCTGAAGGACGATGCGGCCACCGACGAGGCCTGGCAGTCCGGCTGGTTCCACACCGGCGACATGGTGCGGCGCGACGACGCGGGGTCCCTGTACTTCGTCGACCGCAAGAAGAACGTGATCCGGCGCAGCGGCGAGAACATCTCGGCGGTCGAGGTCGAGAGCGTGCTGAACCAGCACCCGGCGGTGAAGAGCGCGGCGGTGGCCGCGACGCCCGACGCGCTGCGCGGCGACGAGGTGCTCGCCTGCGTGATCACGCGCGACCCGCTCGCCGCGAACGAACGCGCCGCGCTGGCCGCAAGCCTCGTCGAGCATGCGCTGGCAAGGCTCGCGTACTACAAGGCGCCGGGGTATGTCGCATTCGTCGACGAGGTGCCGCTGACGCCGTCGCAGAAGATCCAGCGCGGGCAGCTGCGCGAGCTGGCGCGGGTCTTGCCGGGGCAGGCATGTTGCGTCGACACGCGGGCGATGAAGAAGAGGCAAGGGTGAGATGACAACGTGTCCGTTCGCGCTGAGCTTGTCGAAGCGCCGTACCGAGAGCTCAGGTCCGACGGTGGATCGCCGCGCGGCAGCCCTTCGACAGGCTCAGGGCGAACGGCACCCGAGTCCGTTCGCGCTGAGCTTGTCGAAG
>DATCSE010000426.1:0-14320 GCA_036568605.1 Burkholderiaceae bacterium
CCGTAGAGCTGCATGCCTTCGGTGGCGAAGCGGCGAAGGTCGATGTCGCGTCCGCCGTCGCGGCCGGTCACGTAGTGATTGGTGTTGTCGCGCACACCTTCGCGCAGCGGATGCTGGCCCACCGGCATGTCGTAGTAGCCCATGTCGGCCAGCCAGTCGACGACGTCGCGGCCGCGGTAGAAGCGCGCACACCGCGGCGCGTCGCCGACCGCGAGCACGACCCGGCGGCCCGCGAGGTGCAGGTCCTCGGCGATCTGCGCGCCCGACTGGCCCGAGCCGACCACCAGCACCGCGCCCTCCGGCAGGGACTGCGGGTTGCGGTACTGCTCGGAATGCACCTGCACGATGTCGCGCGGCAGACGTTCGGCATAGCGCGGCACCATGGGCACGCGGTAGCCGCCGGAGGCGGCGACGACCTGGTCGGCGGTGCAGTCGCCTTGCGAGGTCTGTAGATGGAACACGCCGTCGCGGAAGGTCACGCGTTCGACCGCGACGCCTTCGAGCAGCGGCGCATCGACATGCTGCTTGAAGCCGTCGAGGTAGTCGAGGATCTCGTCCTTCTTCATGAAGCCGTGCGGATCGTGGCCGCGGTACTCCCAGCCGGGCAGCCGGCACTGCCAGTTGGGCGTGACGAGACAGAACGTGTCCCAGCGCTGTTGGCGCCAGGCGTGCATCGCGCGCTCCTTCTCGAACACGCAGTGCGCGATGTCGCGCTGCTTCAGGTAGTGGCTCAGCGACAGGCCGGCTTGTCCGCCGCCGACGATGGCGACGCGGTGATGGGCGGTCATTCGAAGGTTCTCCGTTCAGTCAGAGGTCGCGTCGTCGTCGAAGCCGACGACGTGCACGCGGGCCGCGGCATCGCCCGCAAAGCGCGCCGCGTTCGCCTCGATCGCGGCGAGCTGGTCGCTCGCGCGCGAGCACGCGAAGCCGAACTTGGCGCGCACGCGCTCGGATGCGGTCTGCGTGGCCTCGCGGATTCGCCGCAGGAACTCGGCAAGCGCGTAGTCCGCGCCCGGCTCGAAGTAGTCACGGATCACCAGCGACGGTGAGTAGCAGGTGGTCTCGCTCTCATCCGGCCAGCGCAGCCGGTAGTGCATCTCGGGCATCGCCCTTCTCCTCCTGGAAAGCTCGGTACAGCTCGACATGCCGCGCGGCACTCGCGAGCCAGCCGAATCGCGCGCAGACCGCGGGCCGCTGCCGCTCGCGCTGCGCGACCGCGCGCAGCAGCGCCTGCGCAATCGACTCGACCTCCTGCGGGTCGCACCAGTGCACGTCGCCGGCGCCGAAGTGCTCGGTGAACGGCGGCCGCTCCGAGACCACCGCCGGCGTGCCGCATGCCCGTGCCTCGAGCGCGGCGAGGCCGAAGCCTTCGAGCAGCGACGGCATCGCCAGCACATCGGCAAGCCGGTACAGCGCGGGCATCTCGTCGTCGGTGAGCACACCGGCCGGCACGATGGGCTGGCCGATGCCGATGGGGAGGTCCGCTGCCAACGCCTCATCGGCGAAGCGGCGCGTCTCGGCATCGTGATCGAGCAGGCTCGCGCCGCCGGCGATGACGAGCTGTGCGGACGGCAGCCTCCGTCGCAGCGAGATGAAGGCCTGCAGCAACGCGCGCGTGTTCTTGCGCGCCTCGATGCCGCCCACCGTCAGCACGACGGGGTGCGCCCGCAGGCCGAGGCGCTGCGCAAGCTGTTGATCGCGCGACGAGCGCTCGGGCACGAACCTCGCGAGGTCGACGCCGTTCGTGACCCGGGCAGCCCTGATGCCGAATTCGTCGCGCAAGCGCTGCTGCCAGACCTCGCTGACGCACAGCACGCCGCTCGCGGCGCGGATCGAGCGGGCCTCGAGCGCCTGCACACGCGGGTCGGCGAAGCGGTCGATGTGGTGGACCGTGCGCAGGTACCCGTGGATCAGCCCGCATTCGTGCAGGTCGGCGAGCGCATTGCCACCGATGCCGTCGTGCGCATGCAGCACGTCGAAGTCCGCTAGCTCGGGCCGCGACGCCAGCGTGGAACGCATCGCCGCGATGCGCGCGCACACGCTCTCGTACAGCCCGGCACCGACCGCGGATGCAGGCAACGGCGCCAGCACCAGCTCGCACGGCGTCTCGCGAAACGGCCGCTGCCCTGGCGAGGCCGGCGCGACGATGGTGACGCGGTGGCCGAGCGCAGTCAGCGCCCTGCCGAGTTCCAGCACATGAATCACCCCGCCGCGGGGATTCAGCGAATGGGTCAGCAGCGCGATGCGAAGTTCACGCATGCGCAGCCTCGCCGACAGTCGCAGTCCGCGGCGCGCAGATGAACGGATCGATCGCATGGTCCCAGAGCAGCGCGCTCGCGCCGTCGTGTTCCAGCACGAGACGCGAGCCCGGCGCGATGCAACCGATTTCCGCCGCGGCGATCCCGCGGACCGTGAAGCGCTCGAGCACATCGTCGACCGCACCAGGATCGACCGACAGCACGAAGCCGTAGCTCGGAAACGCCGTGAGCCAGCGCAGCAGCGCGCCGTCGTCCCCAGGTGGGATGGCAACCGGCCGCGGGATTCGATCGATGCTCACGCGTGCGCCGACGCCCGAGCACTCGAGCAGCATCAGCAGCGTGCCCAGCGCGCCGGCCATGCTGATGTCTTTCGCGGCGCGGCACAGGCCTTGTTCGGCGAGTTGCGGCAACAGCTCGAGGTCGCCGCGCAGCCGCTCGGCCGGCGCTTCGGTGGACGCGTTCCAGTAGGGCCACGGCTCCTGCCACGCGCCGCGCAGGTCGATCGCTGCGACCAGCGCATCGCCGGCACAGGCGTCGAAGCTCGTCAGCAGCCGTTTCGCCCGGCCGACGATCGCGACCGCGAGCTGGCTGCGCTCGCTGCGGTGATTGCTGTGCCCGCCGACGATGGGCACGCCGTAGCGCTCGGACGCGGCCGCGAGGCCTTCGACGATGGGCCGCCCGGCCTCGGCGCCGGCGCTCCACAGCGCGTCGACGACCGCAAGCGGACGCCCGCCCATCGCCGCGATGTCGCTGACATTGACCATCACGCCGCAATAGCCGGCGAACCACGGCATGCGCTCGACGAAGTCCTCGACGAAGCCTTCCATCGCGAACAGCAGGTGGCCGCTGCCGTCGTCCAGCGGGATCGCCGCGCAGTCGTCGCCGACCCGAACGGTCGACTGCGCCATCGCCGGCAGCGAGCGCGTCAGCGTGCCCATCACCTCGGCGATGTCGCGCTTGTGCGCGAAGCCGCGGCTCGCGCGCAGGCCCTCGCACAGGCGCTGCAAGTTCATCGCCCCGCCCCGCTGCTGCGCCCGCCACTGCAGGTCACGAAGCCGGCATACGGGGCGGAGCACGGCGGGTACGCGGCGAGAGACGCCTCCATCAGCCGATGCGCGCGACCATGCAGCGTCTCGCCGCGCAGCGAGCGCCACTGCAGGCGCTCGAACATCGCGACGTTCTGGCTCTGCACGTGCGCCAGGAAGCGCTCGCAGCCCAGCGCATGGGCGCTGCAGACGGCCAGGCGGATCAGCGTCGCGCCGATGCGCCCGTGGTGGCGGAACGCCGCGTGCACCGCCAGCCGCGAACCCCACCAGAGGCCTGGGCTCTCTTCGTGGATACGCACCGTGCCGACCACCTGGTCCGGCGCGCCGCCGACCTGCGAGACCGCCACGATGAGCTGGGCACCTGCATCGTCGATCGCGTCGCGGTCGCTGCCGGGAAAGATCCCCTGCTCGACGCAGAACACCGCGCGCCGCAGCGCGTGCGCCTGCTCGCGCTCCCACGGCGTCGAGGCCCATTGCACGCGGAACTCGCACGGCGCGAACGCAAGTGCCGCGTCGGACTCGAGGGCGATCAGCGTGTCCATCGCGTGTCTCCTGCGTGGCTCAGTTCTCGTACTGCGAGAGCGACGAGCACGCGCCGCACTTGCCGCAGCCGGCCTTGATGTCCGACGAGCGCATCTTCGCGGCCGAGACCATCGCGCCCAGCGGCTCGAGGATGGAGCGCATCCACGCGGCGTCCGGTGCGGGATGGTCTTCCAGCGGCGTCCCGGAGATCGGCACGAACGGCACGACGAACGGGTACACGCCCAGGCCGACCAGGCGCTCGCACATCGCGAGGATGTCTTCTCGCGTGTCGCCCAGACCAGCCAGGATGTACGTGCTGACCTGGCCGCGCCCGAACACGCGCACCGCCGCTTCGAACGCCGACAGGTAGCGCTCGACCGGCACCGTGGCCTTGCCGGGCATGATGCGCTCGCGCACCGCCGGCGTCACCGCCTCCAGGTGCATGCCCAGCGTGTCGATGCCGGCCGCCTTCATGCGCTCGAACCAGCGGTCGTCGTCGGGCGGCTCGCACTGGCCTTGCAGCGGCAGGTTCACGGCGGCCTTGATCGCAAACGCGCTGTCGGCGAGCACCTGTGCGCCGCGGTCGTCGCCGGGCGGCGTGCCGGTGGTCATCACCATGTGCTTGACGCCGTCGAGCAGCACGGCCATGCGCGCCACCTCGGCGAGCTGCTCGGGTGTCTTGCGCGCGATGGTGCGGCCGGCCGCGAGCGACTGGCCGATCGCGCAGAACTTGCACGCCTTGCGCCGGCTCTCGTAGCGGATGCAGGTCTGCAGCACCGTGGTCGCGAGCACGTCGGCGCCGTGCAGCGTGGCGATGTGCGAGTACGGCACGCCGTCCAGCGTCTGCATCGCGTAGAAGCGCGGCTGCTTCGGAAACGCGATCTGCGCAATCGGGATCGCGCCGCGGCGCAGTGCGCTCGTGCCGTCGGCGTCCGGCGCGTCGGCGACGAACGGCGAGTGCCACGCGCCGGCGGTGTGCACCGGCACCATGATCGTGTGGCCGTCGACCGTCACGGCCTTGTGGTCCGACGGACCGGCGCCGCCGCGGCGGCTGGCGGCGCCGGCGTTCGGATCAGCCAGCCGCAGCCCGAAGGACTGCAACTCGGTCATCAACTGGCGGGTCTGCGGTGTCATCGCGTGGCTCCGTCGGGGTTGGATGGGGGGTGTAGGCCCCGGCGGGCGGCATGCGCATCACCGTCGCCGCGGGCCGGTCGTTGATCGCAAGGCTCAGCAGTTCGGGGCGCGCGTAGTGGCCCACCGAGTCCATCATGCGTTTGCGCTTGGTCACGAGCGCGAGGTCCAGGTCGGCGATCACCATGCCCTCGCCTTCGGTCAGCGGCTCGGCCAGGTACTTGCCTTCGGGCGAGACGATCGCGGTGTGGCAGCCGCCTCGCAGCGCCTGCTGCAGCTTGGGGTCGGGCGTGATCGCCTGGATCTGCGCGTCGGTCAGCCAGCCGGTCGCGTTGACGACGAAGCAGCCGGCCTCGAGGGCGTGGTGACGTATCGTCACCGCCATCTGCTCGGCGAAGATGGGGCCGACCAGCGAGCCGGGGAACTGCGCGCAGTGGATCTCTTCGTGCTGCGCCATCAGCGCGTAGCGCGCGAGCGGGTTGTAGTGCTCCCAGCAGGCCAGCGCGCCGACGCGGCCGACCGCGGTGGGGACCACCTGCAGGCCCGCGGCATCGCCCTGCCCCCAGATCATGCGCTCGTGGTAGGTCGGCGTGATCTTGCGGCGCTTGAGCTTCAGCGCGCCGTCGGCATCGAACAGCAGCTGCGTGTTGTAGAGGCTGCCGTGGTCGCGTTCGTTGACGCCCAGCACGACGACGATGCCGGCCTCGCGCGCCGCGGCGGCGATCGCGTCGCTCATCGGGCCGGGCACGGCGGGCGCGCGCTCCATCAGCAGCAGATGCGCCGGTCCCTGCTGCGCGGGCGGGAGCACGAACGAGAAGTAGGGGTAGTACGGGACGAAGGTCTCGGGAAAGACGATCAGCTCGACACCGCGGCGCGCGGCATCGCGCACGGTCTCGAGCACGCGCGCGATGGTGCCGTCGGCGCTCTCGAGATCGGGCGCGATCTGCGCGGCCGCGGCACGCACCGTCTTCATGTCACAGCGTCCAGGTGTCGAGGATGAACGCGCCGGCCTTGCGGTGCAGCAGCACGAGGTCCAGCACGTCCAGCGGGTTGATCGGGCGTATGCCTTCGATCAGCGCACCCTCGCCATGGCCATAGAGCGCCTGCAGCGCGAAGCGGCACGCATAGACCTTGCCGCCCTCGGCGATGAACTTGGTGATCTGCTCGTTGAAGTTCTGGTGGCCCGGGAACGCTGCATCGCCCAACGTCGGGAAGCCGCGCTTGACGCCCAGCGTGACGCCGGGCCCGTACAGCAGTACCGAGGTCTCGAAGCCCTTGCGCTGCAGGCGTGTCGCCTGCAGCAGGTTGACGAAGCCGATCGACCCTTCGAACGCGACGGTGTGGAACGTGACGAGCGCCTTCTCGCCGGGCTCGGCCTTCACGTCCTCGAACACCTTCTCTTCATAGTCGACGAGGTACTCGCCTTTTTCGTTGGCGGGGCGGGTCACTTTGGGCATCGCGGTTCTCCTTGGCGGTGGATGTGGGCCCGCGGTGTTTCGCATGCGATATGCCACGCGCGCTGCTGTGCATGCGATCAATCCGCGATCAACGGCGCGGCGATTGACCGAACCGTCCCCGCGCCGCGAGCGACATCCGCCCAAGGGGCTGGCGACAGGCACCGGCGCGGGGCGCCGGCGATGCGATCAATGCACGCGATCAAACGGGTTGATCGCACCACGGGCGGGCGCCATGGCCTGATGGCCCGGGCACGCGGCATGCAATCAACTCGGACGACCCATGCGATCAACGAGGCGACCGCGATGTACAAGCAGACCCAGCACTGGCGCCGCCGGCTCGCGACGAGCGAGCGCCCGGCCTACCTGCTGATCCCCGACCTGATCGCCGAGGATCTGCGCGATGGCCGGCTCAACGCGCGCGACCGCTTGCCGACGCTGCGCGAGTTGGCCGCAGACCTCGGCCTGAACTACACGACCGTCGCGCGCGCCTATGCAGAAGCACGGCATCGCGGCCTGATCGACTCGCGCACCGGCACCGGCACCTTCGTGCGCGGCAAGAGCCCGGCGCTGCCGCTGCGCGGCGGCACCGGCGCCGAGATGACGATGAACCTGCCGCCCGAGCCCGACGATGCCGAGCTGGTCGAGCACCTGAGCACCAGCGCGGCCGAGATCCTCGCGCGTGCCGACATCTATGAGTTGCTGCGCTACCAGGACTTCGGCGGCACGCCGGCCGACCGCGAGGCCGGCACGCAGTGGATACGGCGCCGCCTGAAGACCGCGGCCACCGACCGCGTGCTCGTCTGCCCCGGCATCCACAGCGTGCTGGCGGCCCTGGTCTCGCAGCTCGCGCGGCCCGGCGAGCTGATCTGTGCCGATGCGCTGGTGTACCCGGGGCTCAAGGCGATCGCGACGCAACTGGGCGTGCAGCTGCACGCACTGCCGCTGGACGACGAAGGGCCGGACGTCGAAGCCTTCGAGCACGCGTGCAAAACCTTGTCGCCCAAGGCGCTGTACTGCAACCCGACCTTGCTGAACCCGACGACCACGACGATGTCGATCGCGCGCCGCGAGGCGCTCGCGGACGCCGCACTGCGCCACAGCGTGCCCATCATCGAGGATGACGCCTACGCGATGCTGCCGCGCACGACCCTGCCGCCGGTCGCGGCCTACGCGCCCGAGCTGACCTACTACATCACCGGCTTCTCGAAGTGCCTGGGCGCCGGGCTGCGCAGCGCGTACGTCTGCGCACCCAACGTGCGCCAGGCGCAGCGCCTGGCCGGCGCCTTGCGCGCAACCACGGTGATGGCCTCGCCGGTCACCAACGCATTGGTGACATGCTGGGTCGAGGACGGCACTGCGGTGCGCGTGCTCGATGCGATCCGCGCGGCGAACGCCGCGCGCCAGGCGCTGGCGCGACGGCACCTGGCGCCGTACCGCGTCGCGGCGCCCGACGAAGCGTTCCACCTCTGGCTGGCGCTGCCGTCGGGCTGGAGCCCGGTCGAGTTCGCGTCGTACCTGCGCACGCAAGGTGTCGCCGTGGTCGCGAGCGCCGCGTTCTGCACCGACGGCAACCCGCCCGATGCGGTCCGCGTGTGCCTGGGCGGGCCGACGACGCTGGCCGAGTGCGAGAACGCGCTGCGGCTGGTGTCGGAAACCATCGAGCATCCGCTGCATCCGCACTCGACGGTGCCGTGATGAGGAGCGTCGCGCGCTGCGAATGAGCGCGTCGGCCTGCGTCACGCCGGGAAGAACATCCGCCGCCGCGTCTCCTTGAACCCGCTGTATTGCAGCGGCACCCATTGCTCGGGCTTCTCGTAGAGGAACTTGCCGCGCTCCGGGTCGCCGCCGCCGTGCTGCTCGGCGGCGATGTCGCGGAACAGGAAGTGGCGCAGCAGCCGGTCGAACTCGGACAGGTAGATGTCGGCGACGCGCTTGTTGCCGCGGATCAGCAGCATGTTCTCGTCGTTGTTCAGCAGCGAGTTCGACGAGAAGTTGGCCGAGCCGCTGAAGACCAGCGGGTCGTCGCCCAACGGGTCGACGAGCAGGAACTTGGTGTGGACGAAGAAGACATGGCCTTCGTTCTTCTTGCGGAACAGCTCTTCCTCGAGGTACCACTTCTCGAGCTCGAACTCGGGGATCTTGCGGCGCACGGTCAGCTCGCCGTCGCGGTCCTCGACATACTCCTGGCCGAGCACGTTGCCATAGACCGTCTGCAGGTTCTTCGAGCCGGCGAAGATCGCGCGCGTCTTCTTCGACGGCGGCTTCTCGAGCAGCAGGAAGCGCGGGTGCTCGGCAGTGCCCGAGACCGCCTTCGCGATCTTCGGGTCCACGCTGAACGCGCCGGTCCACATCACGCCGTTCACCGCGCCGGTCACGCGCTCGGCGTACCAGTTCAGCATCTTCGATGTGTCGCGCGGCGAGAACACGATGCTGACGCCCTTGGCGATCGGCGGGTTCACGGCATGCGCGCCGAGCTCGTCCTCGAACGCGCTCGTCGTGGCGAGCTTGGGGCGCAAGGCGTCGCGGTCGAGGTCGCGGCGCAGCAGGTTCCAGTACGCGGCGTAGGCCGCCGCGACGACACCGTCGACGACCAGGTGCCCGACGTTCGATTGCCCCAGGAAGCCCGAGGCGCTGAAATTGGTCGACCCGGTCCATACCGAGACCGGTGTCCCGTCGCCGTCCACGCGCACGATGAACTTGTTGTGCGGGATGGCGCCGCTATGGTCGCGCGGAAACAGCGTGCCCCTGGGAAAGCGCCAGTCGCGCACGGCGCTTTGGTTGTCCTGCGCGGTGGAGGTCAGTTTGAGCGTTCCGTCCTGGGCCTTCTCGGTCGAGTGGTCGTAGACGATGCGGACCTTGACGCCGCGGCCCAGCGCGGCCTTCAGCGCATCGAGCACCGGCTTGTAGGTGAACTCGTAGGCGGCCACCAGCAGCCCATCGCCCTCCTGCGCATCGGCGATGAAGGCGAGGCAGGCCTCGAGCAACCCACGCGAGAGCCACTTCGTCGTCTCGTCCTTCGGGTTGTCGGGATTCTTCGGGGCGCGGTTGCCGTAGCGCCCCGCGAAAGTCTGGCTCGCGATCGCGCCGCGGTTGAACCAGACGCCGTCCTTGCCGTTGCGCTCGCGCTCGGTCTTGACGGTGAGCGTGACGTCGGTGCCCGGCTGCGGATCGGCCGGGTCACCCAGCATCGGGCGGATCACGTACTCGTAGGTCTTGCCCGGCTTGGGCGTGTAGTCGCCCCACAGCAGGCTCTGGATCGGGTGCTTGAGCGTCGAGTACCGTGCGGTGTTGCCGGGGTTCGGCACGACGCTCTTGAAGACCTTCGTGCCCTCGAACCAGAACGGCTGGTCGGCTTCAGTGGGGCCGCTGCGCCGGATCGCAAAGCCCAGCAGTTGCCGGCGCAGTACCAGGTCGGTGACGTCGAACGCGAGCAGCACCGAGTGCGTGCCTGCGATCGCTCGAACTCTCACGCCGCCGTGGGCGACTATCTCCGTTCGCATGGCCCCCGCCTCCGTCGTACAACGACCTGGGCGGGAGTAGAACGTGGGCGGCGTAGGCTCGCCATCCCCAAGAATGCCAGGGCGGCCGTCATGACCGCGACACAGGCGAATGTCATTGCCGTGGCGCCGTGGTGGTCACTCGTCGGCCGCAGCGGCAGCGTCGACGGCGTCGTCGAACGCGGCGGTCTCGTCGGCCACGGGGGTCTTCGCGGCAAGCTGCGGCTTGTCCAGCGGCCGACAGACTCGGCTGTGCAGCCGTGCGAGACGCTCGGAGCGCTCCACGGCTGCCAGCACCGCGGCCGGATCGGTCATCAACGCGAACGGGTTCGAAGCGATCTCGAGCTGGGTCTGCGACATGGAAGACTCCTGAGGGCTGCGCTATGCGACGTTGCCACTGTAGGCTTCGACGGCAGGCCGCAGTAGTCGGCGCATAGCCAAAGGCCGCGTCAGGCGGCTTCCTACACCTTATGAGGGGGCTGCGCATGTTTCGTGCGAAAGCGCACGCCGCTCGGGCCCCACGAGGCCGTGCTTCAGCGCAGCAGCTTCTGCAACTGCGCCGCGAGCGCATCGCGGCCTGCGAGCTTCGCGAAGTCGGCCGCGTTCAAATTCTTCTGGTTGCGCTTGCTCGGATCGGCACCGCGGGCGAGCAGCAGTTTCACGCTGTCTTCGCTGCCGTATTGGGCCGCCATCATCAGCGGCGTCGTGCCGTTGGGCGACACCGCGTCGACCTCCGCGCCGTGCCCGAGCAGCGTGCGCACGATCTCCGGCTCGGGGCCGCTCGCGGCGTAGTGCAGCGCCGACCAGCCCGGCTGGTTGACCGTCGCGCCGCGTTCGAGCAGCAGCTTGACGCCTTCAGTCTCGCCTTTCAGCGCCGCCATCATCAGCGCCGATTCGCCCGCCGCATTCAGCGCGTCGATCTTCAGCCCCGGCTGCGCGAGCAGCATCTTTGCGGCCCGCAACGAATGCTCCTGCATCGCGATCGTCAGCCCAGGTTGGCCCGCTTCGTTCGCGGTGTTCGGGTCGAACCCGCGCCGCAGCAGATCGCCCAGGATGCTGAGGTTGTCGTTCCGGATCGCGATGAAGTAGTCCTCGAACGAGCCGGCGCTTGCACCAAAAGTCACTGTGAGGACAAGGAGATAGAGAATCTTCTTCACGCAGGTCATAAGCGCTGTTTCGGACTTGTAACCTAGATTGTTGCGCCTGGCGAAGGTAATGGCGGCACACCAAAAAGCCGCTCGAAGTTGCGGCTGGTCGCCTCGGCCACGGCCTCGACCGGCACGTCTTTCAAGGCCGCGATCTGCTGCGCCACGTACGGCACGTAGGCCGGGCTGTTGGTCTTGCCGCGAAACGGCACCGGGGCGAGGTAGGGGCTGTCGGTCTCGATCAGGCAGCGGTCCAGCGGCACGAAGCGCGCGACCTCGCGCAACTCGTGCGCGGTCTTGAAGGTCAGGATGCCGGAGAACGAGATATGGAAGCCCAAGTCCAGCGCGGCCCGTGCGACGGCCTCGGTTTCGGTGAAGCAGTGGAAGACGCCGCCGTACCCGCCGTGGGCCTCGTCGGCGCCCTCCTCGCGCAGGATCGCGAGCGTGTCGGCCGAGGCGCTGCGGGTGTGGATCACGAGCGGCAACCTGGCCGTCCGCGCGGCGCGCACGTGCACGCGCAAGCGGTCGCGCTGCCACGCCATCTGCTCGACGCTGCGGCCGTTCAGCCGGTAGTAGTCGAGTCCGGTTTCGCCGATCGCCACCACCTTCGGTCGGGCTGCGAGCGCGAGCAGATCATCTACCTGCGGCTCGCGTACGCCCTCCTCGTCCGGATGCACGCCGGCGCTGCACCAGAAGTTGTCGTAGCGCTGCGCGAGCGCGTGCACCGCGTCGAACTCCTCGAGCGTCGTGCAGATGCACAGCGCGCGGTCGACGTGCGCGGCGGCCATGTCGCGGCGGATCTCGTCGATGCGCGCGCTCAGCTCGGGAAAACTCAGGTGGCAGTGGGAATCGACGTACATGCGGACCGGCGATGGTGCACCCGTCGGCACACGAGCCGCGGACACGACAACGGGAACAGCGACGACAGCAGGGTCAGATCGTTTGCGTGGGCTTGGCCGACGAGATCGAGGTGCCGAGCACTTCTTCGATCTTCATGCGCAGCGCGCGGGTCTTCTCGTCGGTCGGGAACCGCACGCCGACGCCCTGGGTGCGCCCGCCCGACGCATTGGCCGGCGTGATCCAGCCGACCTTGCCGGCGACCGGGTAGCGCTGCGGATCGTCGGGCAGCGACAGCAGCAGGTAGATGTCCTCGCCGAGCTTGTATTCGCGCGTGGTCGGCACGAACAGCCCGCCGTCGGAGAACACCGGCATGTACGCCGCGTACAGCGCGCTCTTCTCGCGGAACACCAGCTGGATCACGCTTGGCCGCGCGGCGGCCACGGGTGGCGTGTTGACCGGCGGCAGGCTGCGTCCTGTGGGTTCGCTCATGGCGCGGCAGTTTACCGAATCGGCCGCGGTTTCATGCGGCGCGCAGGCGTGGCGACGCCAGTGCGGCGCGGCCCTGCTCGATCAGCGACTCGGCCAGCAGCGACGGGTTCCACGGGTGCTCGGCATGGCGCGCAGTGCGCTGCAACTCGCGCTGCCAGGCGAGCAACGCCGTGGCCGCATCCGGCGTTAGTCTGAGCTGCGCGATCGCATCGGCCGGGAAGTAACGCGGCGCGGCGCCGGCCACCCCGCACAGCGCATCGTGGCAGAGCTTGAGCAGCGACTCGATCAGCAGCGGCAGAGGCCACCCGGCCAGCGTGCCGACGGCACCGCGGGCCACCTGCAGCGGCAGCTGCGCCCACGATTTGGCATCGATCAGGCCGTCGCGGCTCCAGGCCAGCGCGTCCTGCGGCTGGCCGCCCGCGGCGGCCAGCAGCAAGGCCGGATCGGCCACGCCCTGCGCCTGCAGCCAGGCCGTCGCCGCACCGGTCTCGGGCCAGGTCAGCGTCACGGCCTGGCAGCGGCTGCGTATCGTCGGCAGCAGCGCATCGGGCGCGGCGCTGCTCAGCACGAAGCGCGCCGCGCCAGGTGGTTCCTCCAGCGTCTTCAGCAAGGTGTTGGCGGAGATGCCGTTCATGCGCTCGGCCGGATGCAGCACGACGACCTTGCCGCGGCCGCGCGCCGAGGTGGTCTGCGCAAACGCGACCGCGGCGCGCACCGCCTCGACCTTGATGTCCTTGCTGGGCTTGGCTTTGGAGGCCTTGTCGCTGCCGTCGTCGGCGTCGCCGTCCGGCTCCCAGCCGAGCGCGGCGCGCAACGCTTCGGGCACGAGCACCAGCAGGTCGGGGTGCGATCGGGCACGCACCAGATGGCACGCGGCGCAGCGGCCGCATGGCCGCGGTGCGCCGTCCTCCGCTGCTTCGCACAGCCAGCCCTGCGCGAGGCCCAGCGCCAGCTCGAACTGGCCGACCCCGCTGGGGCCGTGCACCAGCAGCGCATGCGAGCGCTGCTCGCGCAGCGCGCGCTGCAGCGGCTCCGCCAACCAGGGTAGCGGGATCGCGCCGTCCGCGCCTACCATCCGCGGGCCTCCAGCGCCGCCTCGATCTGGCGCGCGACAGCCTCGCGTTCCAGCGCCGAATCGATGTGCGCAAAGCGCTGCGGCATCGCGGCGGCACGCGCGGCATACGCCGCGCGGACGCGCTCGAAGTACGCGAGGTCCTGCTGCTCGAAACGATCGGCCGCGCGGGCCTGCGCGCGGCGCTGCGCGGCCAGCGCCGGGGGCAGGTCGAACAGGAAGGTCAGGTCGGGCTGGCGGCCGCCCTGCACCCAGTCTTCGAGCGTGGCCAGCCACCGGACGTCGGCGCCGCCGCCCCCGCCCTGGTACGCGAAGGTCGCATCGGTGTAGCGGTCGCACAGCACCGTGTCGCCGCGCGCCAGTGCTGGCTCGATCACCGCGCGCAGATGGTCGCGGCGTGCCGCGAACACCAGCAGGCACTCCGTCAGCATGTCCATGCTCTCGCTAAGAAACAGCTCGCGCAAACGCTCGGCCAGCGGGGTGCCGCCCGGCTCGCGCGTGCAGACGACGGTCGCGCCGCGTGCACGCAGCCGATCGGCCACCGCAGCAATGTGGGTGGACTTGCCGGCACCGTCGATGCCTTCGAATGTGATGAAACGTGCGGTCATGGAAAGACAAGGATAACCACCGCCGGACCCGTGCCGCGCCCGCGGGGGTCGTGTGGGGCCGTGCTATCTGCTGCGTCCCGGCTGCGACGCCTGCGGCGCACGCTGGTATTGGTTCACCGCCCGGTTGTGATCGGCCAGGTTGTCGCTGAACTCGCTGCTGCCGTCGCCGCGCGAGACGAAATACAGCGCCTTGGTCGCGTCGGGGCGCACCGCGGCCAGCAGCGCCGCGCGGCCCGGCATCGAGATCGGCGTCGG
>DATCSE010000427.1:0-16128 GCA_036568605.1 Burkholderiaceae bacterium
TCGACGAGCAGGTCTGGGTGCTCGAGGGCGCGATGACGTTGACGCTGGGGCATGTCAGCCATGAACTGAAGGCAGGCGACTGCCTGGCGCTGCATGTCGACGGGCCGATCGAGTTCCACAACCCCACGCGTCGCACGGCGCGGTATGCGGTCGTGATCGCGACCGCCCCGGCGAACCGGGTCTTGAATCGACAGCTGCCACGATGAAGATCGAGATCGACGACCTTTCCCGCCCGGCCATCCACGCACTGCTGGAGGAGCATCTGCGCAACATGCACGAGCTCGGGCCTCCGGAGAGCGTGCACGCGCTGGACCTCGAGAAGCTGCGCCGGCCGGAGATCACGTTCTGGTCGGCCTGGGACGACGGCAACGTGCTGCTCGGCTGCGGTGCGCTCATGGAGCTGGACCGCCAGCATGGCGAGGTCAAGTCCATGCGCACGCCCGCAGCGCGCCGCCGCACCGGCGCTGGACGGGCGCTGCTGATGCACATCATCGACGTCGCGCGTGCGCGCGGCTACGAGCGGCTGAGCCTGGAGACCGGGTCGGCGCAGGCCTTCGTGCCCGCGCACCGGCTCTACGAGAGCGCCGGCTTCACGAGAACCGGCCCGTTCGGCTCTTATGCCGAGGATCCGAACAGCGTCTTCATGACGCTGGCACTGACGCCGCAGTCGGCTGCGACGGACGCCTCCGACGGGTCCTAACGAGCGCCGAACAACGCGGTGCCGACGCGAACGATCGTCGCCCCCTCGACGATCGCCGCCTCCAGATCGGCGCTCATGCCGATCGACAGCGTGTCCAGCGCAAGCCCCGTCGAACGCAGCGACTCGTACAGCTTGCGCAGCGCACGATGCGGTTCGCGCTGGCGTTCGAAGTCGGCCGCCGGCTCCGGGATCGCCATCAGACCGCGCAGCCGCAGCCCCGGCAGCGTCGCGACGGCCTGTGCGACTTGCGCGACCTCGGCCGGCGCGAGCCCGCTCTTGCTCGCCTCCTCGCTGATGTTGACCTGCAGGCAGACGTTCAACGGCGGCAGCGCGGCCGGACGCTGCTCGCTCAGGCGCTGCGCGATCTTCAAGCGGTCGAGGCTGTGCACCCAGTCGAAGTTCTCGGCGACGAGGCGTGTCTTGTTCGATTGCAGCGGGCCGATCAGATGCCACTCGAGCTGCGCGCGCAGGTCGGCCAGTGCGGCGATCTTGTCCAGCGCCTCCTGCACGTAGTTCTCGCCGAAGCGGCGCAGCCCGGCGTTGTAGGCGTCCCGCACCGCGTGGGCGTCGAAGGTCTTGGTGACGGCGAGCAACGTGACGCTTTGCACGGGCCGTCCGGCAGCCGCGCAAGCGTTCGCAACACGCCCGAGCACTTGTTGTACGTTGTCTGCGATCATCGCCATAATCCGTCGGCAGAGTATCCCGCAGCGCGAGCGCGAGGAACCGGCCCGGCCCTCTCGACGGCCCGGCTCCTACGGGCATCCAGCACCGCCCACGTCGTCGTACCCATTGCAGGACTCATGGACATCACCCAACTGCTCGCGTTTTCGGTCAAGAACAAGGCCTCGGACCTGCACCTCTCGGCCGGCTTGCCGCCGATGATCCGCGTGCACGGCGACGTGCGCCGCATCAACGTCGACCCGCTGGACCACAAGTCGGTCCACGCGATGGTCTACGACATCATGAACGACGCGCAGCGCAAGGCGTACGAAGAGACGCTGGAGTGCGACTTCTCGTTCGAGATCCAGGGCCTCGCGCGCTTTCGCGTCAACGCCTACAACCAGAACCGCGGCGCCGGCGCGGTGTTCCGGACGATTCCGTCGAAGATCCTCACGCTCGAGCAGCTCAATGCGCCCAAGGTCTTCGCCGAGCTCGCGCTGAAGCCGCGCGGCCTGGTCCTCGTGACCGGGCCGACCGGCTCGGGCAAGTCGACCACGCTGGCCGCGATGATCAACCACCTGAACGAGAACGAGTTCGGCCACGTGCTGACCGTCGAGGACCCGATCGAGTTCGTGCACGAGTCGAAGAAGTGCCTGATCAACCAGCGCGAGGTCGGCCCGCACACGCTGTCGTTCGCGAACGCGCTGCGCTCGGCGCTGCGCGAGGATCCGGACGCGATCCTGGTCGGCGAAATGCGCGACCTCGAGACGATACGGCTCGCGCTGACGGCCGCCGAAACCGGCCACCTGGTGTTCGGCACGCTGCACACGTCGAGCGCCGCGAAGACCATCGACCGTGTGGTCGACGTCTTTCCCGCGGCCGAGAAGGAGATGGTGCGCGCGATGCTCTCCGAGTCGCTGATCGGCGTGATCTCGCAGACCCTGTGCAAGACCAAGGACGGCTCGGGCCGCCTCGCCGCGCACGAGATCATGCTGGGCACCGCGGCGATCCGCAATCTCATCCGCGAGAACAAGATCGCGCAGATGTACTCGGCCATCCAGACCGGCAACGCGATGGGCATGCAGACGCTGGATCAGAACCTCGCCGACCTCGTTCGGCGCAACATGGTCTCGCCTGCGGAAGCGCGCAACAAGGCGAAGTTCCCCGAGAACTTCCCCGGCTGACCCGCGCACAGACAGGAGCAATACGATGGAACGCGATCAGGCATCGAAGTTCGTCAACGACCTGCTGCGGCTGATGGTGTCGCGCAACGGCTCGGACCTCTTTCTCACCGCGGACTTCCCGCCCGCGATCAAGGTCGACGGCAAGGTCACGAAAGTCTCGCCGCAACCGCTGACGGGGCAGCACACGCTCGCGCTGACCCGCGCGGTGATGAACGACAAGCAGGCCGCCGAGTTCGAGCGCACGAAGGAGTGCAACTTCGCGATCGCGCCGCAAGGCATCGGGCGCTTCCGCGTGAACGCGTTCGTGCAGCAGGGCAACGTCGGTCTCGTGATGCGGACGATCCCGCAGACGCTGCCGACGATCGATTCGCTGAACCTGCCGCAGGTGCTGAAGGACGTGTCGGTCGCGAAGCGCGGTCTCGTGATCCTGGTCGGCGCGACCGGCTCGGGCAAGAGCACGTCGCTGGCCGCGATGATCGACTACCGCAACGAGAACTCGTACGGCCACATCATCACGATCGAGGATCCGGTCGAGTTCGTGCATCCGCACAAGAACTGCATCATCACGCAGCGCGAGGTCGGCATCGACACCGACGGCTGGGAAGCGGCGCTGAAGAACACGCTGCGCCAGGCGCCCGACGTGATCCTGATGGGCGAGATCCGCGATCGCGAGACGATGGAGCACGCGGTCGCGTTCGCCGAGACCGGCCACCTGTGCATGGCCACGCTGCACGCGAACAGCGCGAACCAGGCGCTGGACCGGGTCATCAACTTCTTCCCCGAGGAGCGGCGCCAGCAGTTGCTGATGGACCTGTCGCTGAACCTGAAGGCGATGGTCTCGCAGCGCCTTCTGCCGCGCCAGGAAGGGCGCGGGCGCGTCGCCGCGGTCGAGATCATGCTGAACACGCCGCTGATTTCCGACCTGATCTTCAAGGGCGAAGTCGCCGAGATCAAGGAGATCATGAAGCGCTCGCGCGAGCTTGGCATGCAGACCTTCGACCAGGCGCTGTTCGACCTCTACGAAAGCCACATGGTCACGTTCGAGGACGCGCTGCGCAACGCCGACTCGGTCAACGACCTCCGGCTGCAGATCAAGCTGCACAGCCAGCGCGCGCGCTCGACCGATCTCGCCGCCGGCACCGAGCACCTGACGATCGTATAGTCGGGCCCATTGTTCACTCGCAACGGCCTCGTTCGAGGCCGTTCGCTTTTTTGCAGGACCGTTCCGGAATGAGCAGCAGAACCTACGATCCGATCGCACCGCGCCATGTCGCGTTCCTGGGGCTGGGCGTGATGGGCTATCCGATGGCCGCCCATCTGGTACGCGCGGGGCATCGCGTCTGCGTCTACAACCGGACCGCGGCGAAGGCCGGGCAGTGGGTGGCCGAGCACGGTCACGCGAGCGCCGCGACGCCGCGCGAGGCGGCGCAAGGCGCCGACATCGTGTTCGCCTGCGTCGGCAACGACGACGACGTGCGTTCGGTCGTGCTCGGCGAGGCGGGGGCTTTGGCCGGGATGGCTCCGGGTGCGATCTTCGTCGACCACACGACCGCATCGGCCGCGGTCGCGCGCGAGCTGAGTGCCGCAGCGCTCGAGCGCGGCTTGCAGTTCATCGACGCGCCGGTCTCGGGCGGCAACCTCGGCGCGATCAACGGTGCGCTGACCGTGATGTGCGGCGGCGATGCCACGGCGTTCGAGACCATCAAGCCGGTCGCGCTCGCGTACGCGAAGGCGGTGACCTTGCTGGGACCGAGCGGCGCCGGCCAGCTCGCGAAGATGGTCAACCAGACCGCGATCGCCGGGCTGCTGCAGGGCCTGGCCGAAGCGATCGCGTTCGGCCGCAAGGCCGGCCTGGACATGCAGGCCGTGCTCGACGTGATCGGCAAGGGCGCCGCGCAGAGCTGGCAGATGGACAACCGCGGACCGACGATGCTCGCCGACAAGTTCGACTTCGGCTTCGCGGTCGACTGGATGCGCAAGGACCTCGGCCTCGTGCTCGACGAGGCCAAGCGCAACGGCGCGCGCCTGCCGGTGACGGCGCTGGTCGACCAGTTCTATGCCGACATCCAGGCGCAGGGCGGCAATCGGCTCGACACGTCGAGCCTGCTGAAGCGCCTTGTGTGAGACACCCCGTTCGCGCTGAGGGATCGAAGCGCACGCGCCCTTCGACACCTCGGGGCGAACGGGATTGTGCGCCTACTTCACCGGCGGCGTGGTCGGCTGCGTGCCGGCCAGCTCGGCCTCGCTGACGACCTCGAACACGCGCACGACCTTCTGCACGCCGCTGACGCCGCGCGCGACGTCGGACGAGCGGTTGGCTTCGCGCTCGGTCACGCGGCCCATCAGATAAACGATGCCGCGCTCGGTGACAACCTTGAACGCATTGACCTGAAGGTCCTTCGCGTCGATCAGGCTCGCCTTGATCTTGCTCGTGATCAGCGTGTCGTTCGAGCGCGTGCTCAGCGAGGCGGGCGGTGCGATCGCGAGCTCGTTGACGACCGAGCGCACGTTCTCGATGCGCGACACCGCTTGTTCGACCGCCGCCTTGTCGGTCTCGTTCGGCACCTCGCCGGTGATCAACACCAGGCGGTTGAAGCTCGTGACGATGGCGTGGCCGCGGTCGCCCAGCACCTCGCTGATGCGGTTGACCGCCTTGAGCTCGATAGCCTGGTCGTCGACCTGCGCACCGGACGTGCGCCGGTCGGTCACGACCATCGCGGTGCCTACCGCCGCGCCGCCCAGCAGCAGCGGGGCGCAGCCGGAGAGCAGCGTCGCGCCGGCCAGCGCGCCGACAAGTACGGTCCAACGGGTCGAGGGTCCAAGGATCATGTGTTCTCCTGTTCGCCCAGCAGCTGCAAGTCCACGGCGTCGCACATGCAATGCAGCACCAGCAGATGCACTTCCTGGATGCGTGCGGTGCGGTCGTGCGGGACGCAGATGTGCACGTCGGTTTCGGTCAGCAACTCGCGGATGCGGCCGCCCTTGCGCCCGGTCAGCGCGATCACGGTCATGTCCTTCGCGCGTGCGGCTTCGATTGCCGCGATCACGTTGGTCGAATTGCCGCTGGTGCTGATCGCGAGCAGCACGTCGCCCGGATTGCCCAAGGCCTGCACCTGCTTCGAGAACACGACGTCGAACGCGTAGTCGTTGCCGATCGCGGTGAGGATGGAGGTGTCGGTGGTCAGCGCGATCGCCGCAAGGCCGGGACGCTCGCGTTCGAAGCGGCCGACGAACTCGGCCGCGAAGTGCTGGGCGTCGCCAGCCGAGCCGCCGTTGCCGCAGGCGAGCACCTTGCCGCCGGCGGTGATGCAGCCGACCAGCGCGTTGACGGCATCGGCGATCGGCTTCGCGAGCACTTCGGCAGCGGCGTACTTCAGGTCGGCGCTGTCGAAGAACTGCTGTTGGATACGTTGTTCAAGCATGGTCACGGATCATAAGACACGGTTGTGACGGCTCTGGTTCCGATGGCCGTGTCGCGAATATCAACTGGCGTCGAACGCCGCCGGCAGCCATTCAACGGCATCCCCGTCGATCGCGACGACATCGAAGCGGCACGGCGGCGGCCGGCTGCCCAGGCGGCTCAGGTAGTGCGTCGCCGCGAACACGAGGCGGCGCCGCTTGCCCGCGACGATGCTGGCTGCCGCGCCGCCCTGGCTCGCGCTGCGCCGCGCCCGGACCTCGACAAACACCAGCGTGCCGTCGCGATCGCGCAGGATCAGGTCGACTTCGCCGCCACGCGCGTGCGGGCCGGCCGCGACCCGATAATTGCGCTGGACCAGCGACAGCCCGTGGCGCTGCAGATGCGCCAGGGCCCGTGCCTCGGCCGCGTCGCCGCGCGCCTTGGTTGTCGTTGCGGTCAGCGCCTTCGCCTCTTTCCCAGTCGACACGTTCGTGACCACCCTCGATGCCTCGTTGTTGCGCCAGGCGGCCGCGAATGCGGCCGGAGCGCAGCGCTATCCGACCGGGGCACTGTACGTGGTCGCGACGCCGATCGGCAACCTCGCGGACCTGAGCCTGCGCGCGATCCATGTGCTCGCGCTGGTCGACGCGATCGCCTGCGAGGACACGCGCCACACCGCGCCGCTGCTGCGCCAGCTCGGCATCGCCGACACGCCGCTGGTCGCGCTGCACGAGCACAACGAACGCGAGGCGGCAGCGGCGGTGCTGGAGCGGTTGGCGCGCGGCGAGCGGGTGGCCTATGTCAGCGATGCCGGCACGCCGGCGATCAGCGACCCTGGGGCTGTACTGGTCGCGGCCGCACAGGCTGCGGGCGTGAGCTGCGTGCCGGTGCCTGGGGCAAGCAGCGCGGTCGCGGCCATGAGTGTGGCCGGCGATGACCAGGCGACCGGCTTCATGTTCGTCGGCTTCCTGCCGGCCAAGGGAGCCGAGCGGGCGCGCGCCGTCGCCGACCTGGCCGCAGCGCACGCGGCCCAGGTGCTGTTCGAGGCGCCGCATCGCATCGAAGCTTTGGCCGTGGCACTGGCCGCGGCCTGCAGGGCGCGGCGGGTCACGTTGTGCCGCGAGCTGACCAAGCAGTTCGAAAGCATCGTCACGCTGCCGGCCGCCGAGCTGCCGGCTTGGCTCGCATCGGACCCGAATCGCAGCCGCGGCGAATTCGTGCTGGTCGTGCACGCGCTGCCGCGCGACGATGCGCTGGCCGACGACCCCGCCGCGCACGACACGCTGCTGCGCACGCTGCTGGCCGCGCTGCCGCTGAAGCAGGCGGTCGCGCTCGCGGCGCAGCTCAGCGGTGCGCCGCGCAATCGCCTGTATGAGCGCGCATTGGCGTTGAAGGAGGGCGCGGCAAGGACATCCTGATGCCGGTTGCGCGCATGCGGGAGGCCGCTCCTACAATTGCCCGCAGCGTTGTTGTTCCTGCGCGCACCGTCGCAGCGCCGGCGAAAGGATTCACGATGATCTCCCGCGAACCCACGATCGAACGTCTGGCGGTTGCCCGCTCGCTGCTGCTCGAGCCCTACGGCTTGAGCGAAGCCGATCTGAGCCGTGCGCTGGCCGCCATCGCGACCCATCGCATCGACGATGCGGACCTGTACTTCCAGTACACCCGCAGCGAAGGCTGGAGCCTCGAGGAAGGCATCGTCAAGAGCGGCAGCTTCGGCATCGACCAAGGGGTCGGCGTGCGTGCGGTCGCCGGCGAGAAGACCGCGTTCGCGTACTCCGACGACATTTCCGAAGCCGCACTGATGGATGCTGCGCAGACCGTGCGCACGATCGCCGCGGCCGGCCAGGCGCGTCAGGTCAAGGTTGCCGGCAAGCCCAAGCTCGCCGCGAGCCGGCTGCTGTATGCGCCGACCGATCCGATCGCGACGCTGGACAGCACGCAGAAGGTCGCGCTGCTCGAGAAGGTCGAACGCCTTGCACGTGCGAAGGACCCGCGCATCGTGCAGGTGATGGCCGGGCTGGCGAGCGAGTACGACGTGGTGCTGATCGCACGCGCCGACGGCACGCTCGCGGCCGACGTGCGGCCGCTGGTGCGCCTTTCGGTCACGGTGATCGCCGAGCAGACGGTCGACGGCGTGGCGCGTCGCGAGATGGGCACGGGCGGCGGCGGCGGGCGCTTCGGTCTCGGCTACTTCCACGACGACGCGATCGTCGAGGGTTATGTGCGCGATGCGGTGAACGCCGCGCTGACCAACCTCGAGTCGCGCCCGGCGAAGGCCGGCGAGATGAGCGTCGTGCTCGGCCCGGGTTGGCCCGGCGTGCTGCTGCACGAGGCGATCGGCCACGGCCTCGAGGGCGACTTCAACCGCAAGGGCTCGAGCGCGTTCAGCGGCCGGATCGGCCAGCGCGTCGCGGCCAAGGGTGTCACGGTGCTGGACGACGGCACGATCCCCGACCGTCGCGGCTCGCTGAACATCGACGACGAAGGCAACGCGAGCCAGCGCAACGTGCTGATCGAGGACGGCATCCTGAAGGGCTACATCCAGGATTCGATGAATGCGCGGCTGATGGGCGTGGCGCCCACCGGCAACGGCCGACGCGAAAGTTATGCCGCGGTGCCGATGCCGCGCATGACCAACACCTACATGCTGGGCGGCGACAAAACCAAGGAAGAGATCATCGCTGGCCTGAAGCGCGGCCTGTACGCGACCAACTTTGGCGGCGGCCAGGTCGACATCACCAGCGGCAAGTTCGTGTTCTCGGCCAGCGAGGCGTTCTGGGTCGAGAACGGCAAGATCCAGTACCCGGTGAAGGGCGCGACGCTGATCGGCAACGGGCCCGATGCGCTGACCCGCGTCAGCGCGATCGGCAACGACATGGCGCTGGACACCGGCGTCGGCGTCTGCGGCAAGGAAGGGCAGAGCGTGCCGGTCGGCGTCGGCCAGCCGACCTTGCGTATCGACCGCATCACGGTGGGCGGCACCGCCTGACGACGATTCAGGCTGCGCTCAGACGACGCGCACGTTCAGCGCCGGCAGCCCGGCGATCTGGCCTTCCATCACGTCGCCCGGCACGACCGGGCCGACGTTCTCGGGCGTGCCGCTGTAGATGATGTCGCCGGGCATCAGCTCGAACGCCTGCGAGAGCTTGCTGATCTGCTCGGCGACGCTCCAGATCATCTGGTTCAGGTTCGCGTTCTGCTTCAGCGCGCCGTTGACCTTCAGCGTGATCGCGCCGTCGCGGAAGTGCCCGACCTGGGCGACGCGGTGGAGAGGCCCGATCGGGGCCGACCGGTCGAAGCTCTTGCCGATCTCCCACGGCTTCTTCTCGTCGCCCATCGCGCGCTGCAGGTCGCGCCGGGTCATGTCCAGCCCGATCGCGTAGCCGTAGACCAGGTCCAGCGCCTGCTCGACCGGCACGTTCCTGCCACCGCGGTGCAGCGCGGCGACGAGCTCGATCTCGTAGTGGTAGTTCTTGGTCAGCGGCGGGTACGGGTGGTCGGCCGTCGTGCCAGGGGCGACGTACTGGATCGCGTCGCTGGGCTTCTGGAAGAAGAACGGGGGCTCACGGGTCGGATCCGAGCCCATCTCGCGGGCGTGGGCGGCGTAGTTGCGGCCGATGCAGTAGATGCGGCGCACCGGAAACACCTCGGTGCTGCCGGCGATCGGCAGGGTGGGCTGCGGCAGCTCGAACACTCTGGGCGCCGCGGCGGCCGAGACGCCTGGCGCGCCGCCGACGGCGCAGCCGGCCAATGCTCCCGCGCCGAGCGCGGCACCACGCGACAACAGGTTTCGGCGATCGACGCTCGTCATGACGTTTTCCTTCGTGTGGTACATTGCGCGCCATGCTTTTCCGCGCCGGCTTCTTCTTTGCGTACTTTTGGTTCTCGCACCGCTCGGCGGCCGGAGAGGCAAGCGTTTAAGGCAAAGCAGACGATAGCGCAACGAATCTCCAGAAACCGCCGGGCCCCGCCCGGCGGTTTTTTTTCGCCGGTCGATGCGCTCCGGCACACCGCCAGAAAGACGAACGACGCCATGACCACCAGCAAAGCCAATCCCAATGTCGAGAGCTGGATCGCGAGCACCGAGCGCACCAGCCAGACCGACGACCAGCGCATCAAGGACGTGATGCCGCTGCCGCCGCCGGAGCACCTGATCCGCTTCTTCCCGATCGCCGGCACGCCGGTCGAGGCGCTGGTGGGCCAGACCCGGGCGACGATCAAGAAGATCATGCAGCACAAGGACGACCGGCTGCTGTTGATCATCGGGCCTTGTTCGATCCACGACCCTGTCGCGGCGGTCGAGTACGCGAAGCGGCTGAAGGCGCAACGCGACAAGTACCAGGACACGCTGGAGATCGTGATGCGGGTGTACTTCGAGAAGCCGCGCACCACGGTGGGCTGGAAGGGCTTGATCAACGACCCGTACCTGGACGAGACCTACCGCATCGATGAAGGCCTGCGCATGGGCCGCCAGTTGCTTCTCGAGATCAACCGGCTCGGCATGCCGGCCGGCAGCGAGTTCCTGGACGTGATCTCGCCGCAATACCTCGGCGACCTGATCGCCTGGGGCGCGATCGGCGCGCGCACGACCGAGAGCCAGGTGCATCGCGAGCTCGCATCGGGGCTGTCGGCGCCTATCGGTTTCAAGAACGGCACCGACGGCAACATCCGAATCGCGATCGACGCGATCCAAGCCGCCGCGCGGCCGCACCACTTCCTCTCGGTGCACAAGAACGGCCAGGTCGCGATCGTCGAGACCAAGGGCAACAAGGACTGCCACGTGATCCTGCGCGGCGGCAAGACGCCGAACTACGACGCCGCACACGTGGCCGCCGCCTGCAAGGAGATCGAGGCGGCCAAGCTCGACTGCACGCTGATGGTCGACTGCAGCCACGCCAACAGCAGCAAGCAGCACGAGCGCCAGATCGACGTCGCGCGCGACGTCGCCGCACAGCTCGCGACCGGCAGCCGCTGCATCTTCGGCGTGATGGTCGAAAGCCACCTGAACGCGGGCGCCCAGAAGTTCAGCGCCGGCAAGGACGACCCGGCCAAGCTCGAGTACGGCAAGAGCATCACCGACGCGTGCCTGGGCTGGGACGATTCGCTGTCGGTGCTGGAGATCCTCAGCGAGGCGGTCAAGGCGCGGCGCGCCGCCTCCGGCCATGCCCGGCACGGACACGGCCACTGACGACCACGACGGTCTTCGTCACCGGGCGTCCGCCCGGTACGCCGAGATTTGTCGTGTCCGCTACATCGGGCCAGTCCAGGTGTAAGCCGGGTAAGCCGCGGCAAGTTTTCTGGAGCGGCGCGCGGCCACGCGGTTCAATGTCCCTGTCGTGGATACGGAGACCCGGATGAAGAGCCGTGTGCAACGCTGGCGCCTGACCAGCGCGGTTCTGTTGTGGGCCAGTGTCGGCTGCGCGGCCACGGCGCAGGACCGTGGCACTGCCGGGCCGGTCGCCGTGGCGCAAGGGGTCCAGCTGCGACCCGCGGCCGTCAAGGTGCGCTCGGAGCCGTCGGCACGCGAGCGCATCGCGATGGAGGCCGTGCTCGCGCGCGCCGATGCGAACAACGACGGCAAGTTGTCGCGGGCGGAAGCTGCGAGTCTGCCGGCGATCGAAGCGCGTTTCGACCAGCTCGACACGAACCATGACGGGTTCCTGAGCATCGACGAGTTCATCGCCGGCGCGTTGGATGAGACCTGATGAGCGGACGACGCTGCCGTCGTCGGGGCTGGTCAGGGCTGTTCTGCGTCGCGCGCGAGGCGCTCGCTGTTCCAGTAGACATCGTCGCCGCCCAGCCCGTCGAGGTTGGCGCGGTTCAGCACGCGCGCCAGCACGAACAGCAGGTCCGACAGCCGGTTCAGGTAGTGGCGCGGCTCGGCACGCACCGTCTCGGCCGCACCCAGCGCGACAACCGCGCGCTCGGCTCGCCGCGCAATCGTGCGCCCGACATGCGCCAGCGCCGCGCTGCGCGTGCCGGCCGGCAGGATGAATTCCTTCAGCCGCGGCAGCGTCGCGTTGTAGTGGGCCAGCGCCGCATCGAGCCGCGCAACGGTATCGGCCTTCAGCAGCTCGTAGCCGGGGATCGACAGCTCGCCGCCGAGGTTGAACAACTCGTGCTGGATCACGATCAGCAGCTCGCGCACGTCTTCGGGTAGCGGTTCGGCGAGCAGCACGCCGAGCTGAGAGTTCAGCTCGTCGACGTCGCCCATCGCCTGGACACGCAAGTGGTCCTTCGGCACGCGCGTGCCGTCGCCCAGGCCCGTGGTGCCATCGTCGCCGGTGCGTGTCGCGATCTGCGTGAGTCGATTCGACATGAGGCCGATGCTAGCGCAGCGCTCCTGGCCACGGTACCCGGCGTGGGCAGGGCGATGCACAATGATCGAAGGGTCGCCCGCATCCGGCGCGGCCGTGGGAGATCGACGATGAACGCCCCCCTGCTCAACCACCTGATGCCGCGCGTGACGCCGCGCCCGATGCCGGCGGCGATGCTTCAGGCATTGCGCGAGCGCTTCGGTGAACGTTGCTCAACCGCGCTCGCGGTACGCGAGCAGCATGGTCGCGACGAGTCGCCGTTCGACGTCCCGCCGCCCGAGGCGGTGGTCTTCTGCGAAAGCACCGACGATGTCGCCGCGGTCGTGGCGCTGGCCGATCGCCACGAGGTGCCGGTGATCCCGTACGGCACGGGCTCGTCGCTCGAAGGCCATCTGCTCGCGGTGCAGGGCGGCGTCAGCATCGACCTGGGCCGGATGAACAAGATCCTCGCGGTGCAACCCGAGGACTTGACCGTCACGGTGCAGGCCGGCGTCACCCGCAAGCAGCTGAACGACGAGATCCGCCACACCGGGCTGTTCTTCCCGATCGACCCCGGAGCCGACGCGAGCCTGGGAGGGATGAGCGCAACGCGCGCGAGCGGCACGAATGCGGTGCGCTATGGCACGATGCGCGAGAACGTGCTGGGCCTGACCGTCGTGACCGCGAGCGGAGCGGTGATCCACACCGGAACGCGCGCCCGCAAGTCGTCGGCCGGCTACGACCTGACGCGGCTGATGGTCGGCAGCGAAGGCACGCTGGGCGTGATGACCGAGATCACGCTGCGCGTCTATCCGCTGCCCGAGGCGATCTCGGCGGCGGTCTGCACGTTCCCGAGCATCACCGACGCGGTGCGTACGACGATCCAGATCATCCAGATGGGCATCCCGATTGCGCGCTGCGAGCTGCTCGACCGGCATGCGGTGCGCGCGGTCAACCGGCACGACAAACTGACGCTGACCGAAGCGCCGATGCTGTTGATGGAGTTCCACGGCAGCGACGCCGGCGTGAAGGAGCAAGCCGCGGCGGTGCAGGAGATCGCCCACGAGTTCGGCGGCTCCGGGTTCGAGTGGGCGACGACGCCCGAGGAGCGCACGAAGCTGTGGACTGCACGGCACCGCGCGTATTTCGCCGGCCTGCAACTGAAGCCTGGCTCTCGCACCGTGACGACCGACACCTGCGTGCCGATCTCGCGGCTCGCGGAGTGCGTGACGCAGGCGTCGGAAGAGGCCGAGGCGGCCGGGCTGCTGCACTACATCGTCGGCCACGTCGGCGACGGCAACTTCCACATCGCGTACCTGATCGACCCGACCCTCCCGGCCGAGCGCGAGACCGCCGAGCGGCTCAACGATGCGGTCGTGGCCCGCGCCATCGCCTGCGACGGCACCTGCACCGGCGAGCATGGCATCGGGCTGCACAAGCAGGGCTTCCTGGTCGACGAGGCCGGCGCCGGCACGGTCGCGATGATGCGCACGCTGAAGCGTGCGCTGGATCCGAAGAACATCCTGAACCCGGGGAAGATCTTCGAGTTGGGCTGACGCCCGTCGGCCCAGGCATCGAAGCCCGTTCGCCCTTCGATACCTCAGGGCGAACGGTAGCAGGGGCGCTATTGCGGCGGTGCCGGCACGCTCCAGTGCTTGGTCACCGCGCCGCTGCTGTCGACGCTGTCCAGCTGCACGCCGAAGCCCCACAGCCGCGCGACGTGCTTCAGCACCTCCTGCGCGCTGTCGTGCAACGGCCGGTTGTTGTTCTGCGTGTGGCGCAAGGTCAGCGATCGGTCGCCGCGCAGGTTGACGTTCCAGACCTGGATGTCGGGCTCGCGCGAGCTCAGGTCGTACTGCCGCGACAGCGCCTCGCGCACGCGCCGGAAGCCTGAGACGTCGTGGATCGCCGAGACCGTCAGGTTCTCCGCATGCTCGTCGTCGACGATCGCGAACAGGCGCAAGTCGCGCATCACCTTCGGGCTCAGGTACTGGCCGACGAAGCTTTCATCCTTGAAGTTGCGCATCGCGTGATCGAGCGTCGGCAGCCATGGCTTGCCGGCGAAGCTCGGGAACCACTCGCGATCCTCGTCGGTCGGGTCGTCGCAGATGCGCTTGATGTCGGTGTACATCGCGAAGCCCAGCGCGTACGGGTTGATCCCGCTGTAGGCCGGATGTCCGACCGGCGGCTGGAACACGACGTTGGTGTGCGACTTCAGCCATTCGATCATCACACCGTCGGTCAGCTTGCCTTCGTCGTACAGCGTGTTCAACAGCTTGTGGTGCCAGAACGTGGCCCAGCCTTCGTTCATCACCTGGGTCTGGCGCTGCGGATAGAAGTACTGCGCGACCTTGCGAACGATGCGCACGACCTCGCGCTGCCACGGCTCCAGCAGCGGCGCGTTCTTCTCGATGAAGTACAGCAGGTTCTCCTGCGGCTCGCTAGGGAAACGCTTGCTGTCGCTGCTGTCCTCGGCCTTGTCGGGGCGCTTGGGCAGCGTGCGCCAGATGTCGTTGACCTGCATCTGCGCGTGTTCGAGCCGTTCCTTGCGGCGCGCCTGCTCCTCGGCCAGAGAGAGCTTGCTCGGCCGGCGATACCGGTCGACGCCGTAGTTCTGCAGCGAATGGCAGCTGTCGATCAACTCTTCGACCTGCAGCAGGCCGTAGCGCTCTTCGCACTCGGCGATGTAGTGCTTCGCGTAGACCAGGTAGTCGATGATCGACGACGCGTCGGTCCACAGCTTGAAGAGGTAGTTGCCCTTGAAGAAGCTGTTGTGACCGTACGCGGCGTGCGCGATCACGAGCGCCTGCATCGCGGTGGAGTTCTCCTCCATCAGGTAGCTGATGCAAGGGTCCGAGTTGATGACGATCTCGTACGCCAGGCCCATGTGGCCGCGGCGATAGTTCTTCTCGTTGGCGATGAATTCCTTGCCGTAGCTCCAGTGCCGGTAGTTGACCGGCATGCCGACCGACGAGTACGCATCCATCATCTGCTCGGCCGTGATGATCTCGAGCTGGTTCGGATACGTGTCCAGGCCATAACGCTGCGCCGTGGCGCGGATGGCGTCGTGATACTGCTCGAGCAGCTCGAAGTTCCAGTCGCTCGGGTCGGGCAGCGGTTGCGCGGCGCGCGGCGGCGCCGGCAGCGGGGCCTGCAGCGCGGTGCGCGGCGCGCGGCGGCGCTCGCGCAGCGGTATCGGCGGGGTCGCGTTGGCTGGGTCGACCCGGCGTTCGCCACCTTCGTATGTCATGCGGCGGCCCCTTCCTTCTTGAACAGATCGCGGAACACCGGGTAGATCTGCGATGCCTGCGTGACCTTGCGCATCGCGAAGTGCGGATGCGTTTCCTGCAGCCGCGAATACTCTTCCCAGAGGTTCTGCTCTTCCTCGGCGACCTGCACATAGGCGAAGTAGCGGCACACCGGGAGCAGGTTGTCGGTCAGCAGCTCGCGGCAGCGGCCGCTGTCGTGGTGCCAATTGTCGCCGTCGCTGGCCTGCGCGCCGTAGATGTTCCACTCGCTGGGTGAATAGCGCGCCCGGATGATCTCGTCCATCAGCACGAGCGCACTCGACACCACCGTGCCGCCGGTCTCGCGCGCGTGGAAGAAGTTCTCTTCATCGACTTCCTGCGCCTGCGTGTGGTGGCGGATGAAGACCAGGTCGATCTTGTCGTAGTGCCGCGTCAGGAACAGGTACAGCAAGATGAAGAAGCGCTTGGACAATTCCTTGCGCGCCTCGTCCATGGAGCCCGAGACGTCCATCAGGCAGAACATCACCGCGCGCGTGGTGGGCACCGGCACGCGCACCCGGTTGCGGAAGCGCAGGTCGATCGGGTCCAGGAACGGGATGCGAGCAATGCGTGTGCGCAGGAACTGGATGCGCTCTTC
>DATCSE010000428.1:0-4182 GCA_036568605.1 Burkholderiaceae bacterium
GCCGCGGCCGACACCTCGTGCAACGGCCGCAGCATGCGGCGCAGCGTCAGGTAGACCGCGACACTCAGCACCAGCAGCGACACGGTGATCGTCGAGATCACGCCGCTCTTCAGCAGCTTCAGGCCCACGCCGCGATTGATCATCCGCTGGATGAACTGGTCCGCACGCTGGCTGCGTGCAGTCTGGATGTAGTAGGTCCGCCCGCCGTGCTCGACCGGTTTGGTCAGCACATGCAGCGGCTCACCGCCGTCGAGCTGCAGTGTGAACAGCGGGCGCTGCGGATCGAACCGCTCGCCGCGCGGCACCAGCGCGGCAGCACCCGGCTCCGACGACAACAGCACCGCGCCGTCGGCATCGAGCACGCGGTATTTCAGGTCGTCGTTCAGGCCCTCGAAGATCCAGACCGCATCGCGAGCCTCGCTGATCAGGCCGCTGGGCCGGCCCGCGGCATCGAAAGCCAGCCGGTCGATCAGCCACTCGGCCTGCGCGTCGAGCCTGCGCTCGGGGCTCTGCTCGGTCGCCAGGTACAGCTTGACCAGCACGATGCCGCTGATCACGGCCGTGCAGATCAGCAGGCCGACCAGGTAGGTCGCGAGCAACCGCGCGCCCAGGCTACGGCGCCAGGGCTTCACGCAAAGCGTATCCATGGCCGCGAGTGTTGACGATCTGCAGTGCCGAGTCGATGGCCTGCAGCTTCTTGCGCAGGCGGTGCAGCGCGACGTCGAGCGCATTCGGCGTCACCGCGTCGGTCAAGCCCCAGGCCGACGCCTCCAGCGCGGCGCGGCGCACCGTCTGGCCGCCGGCGCGCACCAGGCTCAGCATGATCTGCAGTTCGGCCGGCGCGAGCGTGATGGACTCGCTGCCGCGGCGCATGCAGCCGGACTCGGGCAGCACCTGCAGGTCGCCGTACGACGGCGCGAGGCTCTGCAGCTGTGCGGGGCGGCGCAGCAGCGCGCGCACCCGTGCAACCAGTTCTTCCATCGGGAACGGCTTCGCGAGGTAGTCGTCGGCGCCGGACTCCAGGCCCTCGATGCGGTCGTGCAGCGCGTCGCGCGCGGTCAGCATCAGGCATGGCGTGCGATGGCCCGCTTCGCGCATGCGGCGCACCAGCGCGAGGCCGTCGCCGTCCGGCAGGCCGCGGTCGACGATCAGCGCGTCGTAGCGCGGCGCTTCATCCGGCGCGGTGCGCAGCGCGGCCCAGGCGCTGTCGGCGCGGCCGAACATGTCGGCCTCGATGCCGGCCGCGCTCAGGGCCTGGCGCACCAGCGCGGCCAGGCGCTCGTGGTCTTCGATCAGCGCGATGCGGCTCATGCCGGAATCGTAGCCAGTGGCCGCGCGGTCAGAAGCGATAGACGTAGCCGAAGCGCGCGCTGCTCACGTTGCGCCGCCCGACCAGCGGGCTGTCCTGGATCGCGCTGCCGAGCCGGGTCGTGCTCAGGTCCAGCGTCAGCGCATGGCGCGGCGCCAGGCCGTAGACGGTGCGCAGGCCGACCTCGGCGTTGACCGTGGACTTGCCTTCGTAGAACGGCCGGTCGGCCCTGACCTCGGCTGCGGTCACGCCGTAGTAGTAGTCGACGTACTTGCGGTCCAGCCAGCTCGCCCCCAGGCGCGGCGTGAACTCGAAGGCGCCGGCGCGGAAGCCGCGCTCCAGCACCAGCTTGAACTGCTGGCCCTTGCTGTGGCTGGACGCATCGCCCACCCATTCGGCCGACACGTCGACCACCGGGTTGTGCCAGCGCGCCGCACCGCCCAGCCAGAAGCTGCTCTTGCGGTCTTCCATGCCGTTCAGGATGGGGGCGTCGTCGGCGTCGTAGCCGTCGAACGAATAGCGCGCGCGCAGCGCGAACGACACGGGCCCGGCCGAGGGCAGCTTCAGATCGAGGCCGGTGCCGCCGAAGCGCACCCAGCGGTTCTCGTACATCAGCAGCGGCAGCGCCAGAGTCTTGTTGTCGGCGTCGCGATAGGGGCGCTGGCTGATGCCGATGGCCACGCCCAGGGCCCAGGACGACGAGCCCGACGCGGCCGGGGACATGCCGTCGCCCGCAGGCTCATCGGCCAGCGCCCACGCAGGCAAGACCAGCGCGACGGCTGCGCCGAACGACGACAACAACAACGGCGGCAGACCGCGCGTACGCAAGAACTTCATGAAGACTCCAGCCTGTGGCGACGACAACGCCGCGCATGCTGGGCCCGCTCGCCTTACCGCGTTCTTACGACGGCAAGACGGCGGTCTTCACGAACAAATCGTCACGTCATGCCCGCGCGCAAGGCGAGAGCATGAAGGAGCCGCCTCATTCGATGCGGCACGCCTCTTCGAACGACAGGCGCGGGCTGCGGCCGAACAGCTTGCTCGGATCGCCGTAGCCGAGGTTGACCAGGAAGTTCGACTTGATCGGCGTGCCGGCGAAGAACGCCGCATCGACCTTCGCGTTGTCGAAGCCGCTCATCGGGCCGCAGTCCAGGCCCAGTGCGCGCGCCGCGAGGATGAAGTAGCCGCCCTGGATGCTCGAGTTGCGGAACGCGGTCGTGTCGATCATCGCCTGGTTGCCGACGAACCACGAGCGCGCGTCGGCGTGCGGGAACAGCTTGGGGAGCTTCTCGTAGAACTCGTAGTCGGTCCCGATGATCGCGGTCACCGGCGCCGCCTTGGTCTTGTCATAGTTGCCGGCCGACACCGCGGCGAGCAGCTTCTCCTTGGCCTGCGGCGACTTGACGAACACGATGCGCGCCGGGTTGGTGTTGGCCGAGGTCGGGGCCCACTTCATCAGCTCGTAAAGCTGCTTCAACGTGGCCTCGGGGACGGCCTCGGCGGTGAAGCCGTTGTGCGTGCGGGCGTTGTCGAAAAGCTGCTCGGTGGTGATGTTCATGACGTCGGGCCGCGCTGCGCGGCGACAGGTAGCTGCAACGGCTGCCATTGTTCTGAGCCGCGCGGCGCGCGGCCGTCGCGCAATTCGTCGATCGCATTCGGCAAATTTGAATGGCTGTCCGATTGCCGTCCACCGCTGCCGTGGCGTGAACAGCCTGCGCCCCATGAGCGGGCCGCGGCGATGCCAGAATGCCCCATGTTCGCGCCTTCCCAGAACGACGTCCGCCGCTTCTTCTGCGACGCCTATCGCAAGCAGCGCGACGGGCTGCCGTTGACGCCCATGGACAGCCTCGCGGCCGATTGGATCGCCGCCCATCCCGAGTACCACGCCGAGCTCGCCGACGTCGATGCGGCGCTGGCCGCGGTCTACGACGTCGAGGCCGGCCGCACGAATCCGTTCCTGCACCTCTCGATGCATTTGTCGATCAGCGAGCAGATCGGCATCGACCAGCCGCGCGGCATCAAGCAGGCCTATGAGCTGCTCGCGGCGCGCCTGGGTTCGGCGCACGAGGCACAGCACGAGGTCATGGAGTGCCTGGGCGAGATGATCTGGGCCTCGCAGCGCACCGGCGCACCGCCGGACGGCGAGAAGTACCTGGAGTGCGTGCGCCGGCGCGCGACGCGCTAGGGCCTGTTAACGCTATGGGAGGGCTCGCGTGACTCAGCAAAGCGGCGCCTGCAAGGCGCAAAGCGCAGCCATAGCAGTGGCTATGGCGAGCATTTGCAACGCGGCAGGCGCCGCTTTGCTGAGATCACCCGGAGGGCCGGTGCCTGGCCGGGCGCAGGGCCGCGTTGCACGCTCGTTGCGTGCCGCAGGCACGCGGCCTCGCGTGCGCCTTGCCCTGCGCCCGGCCAGGCACCGGCGCGAGCCCTCCCATAGCGTTAACAGGCCCTAATCCGATCCGCCGCAGCGGGCATGCGGCTTGCCGTCCGGCGGCATGGACGGCGCGGTTCGCATCGGCATCTCCGGATGGCGCTACGCGCCATGGCGCGGCGTGTTCTACCCGCGCGGCCTGCCGCAGAAGCGCGAGCTCGAATACGCATCGCGCCAACTGCCGACGATCGAGATCAACGGCTCGTTCTATTCGCTGCAGACGCCGCAGCGCTACGCCGCGTGGCGCGACGCGACGCCCGATGACTTCGTGTTCGCGGTCAAAGCGCCGCAGTACATCACGCACCGGCGCCGCCTCAAGGAGGTGGACACCGCCCTGGCGAACTTCCTCGCGAGCGGCGTGCTGGAACTGCACGCCAAGCTCGGGCCCATGCTGTGGCAGTTCCCGCCGCAGCTGCCGTACCTGCACGAGCGCTTCGAGGCC
>DATCSE010000429.1:0-5337 GCA_036568605.1 Burkholderiaceae bacterium
CACCAAGGCCGTGCCCGCCACCAGCAGCGGCGTGAAGGGCTCGCCGAGGAAGACGACGCCCATCGTGATCGTGCTCATCGGGCCGATCATGCCGGCCTGCGAGGTGAGCGCGGGGCCGATGCGCTCGATGGCCATCATCACCGCCAGCACCGGCAGCGCGGTGCACGCCGTCGCGTTCAGCACCGACAGCCAGATCACCTCGGGCGCGACCGCGAGCGCCGAGACCGGCCGCAGCACGATGAACTGCAGGATGCACAGCAGGCACGCGACCGTCGTCGCGAGCCCGGTCAGGCGCAACGCGCCCAGGCGCTTCACCTCCTCGCCGCTGTAGACCAGGTAGACCGCATAGCTGGCCGCGCTCGCGAACACCAGGCCCGCACCCAGTGCCGCGTTGCCGCCCTGGAAATTGACCTCGTGGCCGAACACGAGGAGCACGCCGCCGTAGCTGACCGCGAGCGCAAGCAACTGCTTCGCCGTGACCCGGCGCTTGAACAGCACGAGCCCGAGCAGCAGCACCAGCGTCGGGTTGAGGTACAGGATCAGCCGCTCGAAGCTCGCGCTGATAAACGCGAGCCCGGCGAAATCGAGAAAGCTCGCGAGGTAGTAGCCGGTGAAGCCAAGCCCGAAGATCACGATGCCGTCGCGCCGCGTCAGCGCCGGCTGGCCGCGCCCGGCCCACCACGCGAGCACGAGGAACAGCGGCAGCGCGAACAGCATGCGGTAGGTGATCAGCGTCACCGCGTCGACGCCGTAGCGGTACGCGAGCTTGACGATGATGGCCTTGCCGGAGAACGCGATCGCGCCCAGCGTGGCGAGCAGCAGGCCGGGCCAGACCGGGCGCGCGGATGCGGATATCGTGGGGATGCCGTTGTCGACGGCGGCCGATGCCGTCGTCGCGGCGGAGGGGGAAGACATCTCGCTGGATTCTACGGAGCGTCGCCCGACGCTGCAGGCGGTGTCACAGGCCTGCCATGCCGCCGGCCAAGAATTGCGAGCCATTGGAGAGAGACGGAGAAACGACATGCAAAAGTCCCTGCGGCTGCTCGCCGCCCTGCTGGTCTTGTCGACATCGAGCCTGCTCGCTGCCGCGGGCGACCGTGACGGCGATCGCGACGACAACAGCAACTACTACCGCCATGGCCACGGCGAACGCGTCAACGTGCAGGTCGGCGTGCGCCCGTTCTACCTCGTCGAGGGAATGGACGACAGCGCGCTGAAGGACCGCCTGAAGCAGTGCGAGGCCGGCCCGTTCTACGCGTCGCGTTTCTCGATCAGCCACCGCGGCGCGCCGCTCGAATTCCCCGAGCATTCGCACGAGAGCTACGAGGCCGCGCACCGCATGGGCGCCGGCATCATCGAATGCGACGTCACGTTCACGCGCGACGGCGAGCTGGTGTGCCGCCACTCCGAATGCGACCTGCACACGACGACCAACATCGTCGCGACGCCACTGAACAACGCGTGCACGGTGCCGTGGACCAAGGGCGGCCCGGCACCGAAGTGCTGCACCAGCGACATCACGCTGTCCGAGTTCAAGAGCCTGAAGGCGAAGATGGACGCGAGCAACCCGGCGGCGACCACGGCAGAGGGCTACCTCGGCGGCACGCCGGCGTGGCGCACCGACCTGTACACCGGCCGGCCGGCCGGCAACGTCGTGACGCTGAAGGAGCACATCGAGCTGATCAAGCAGTGGGGCGTCGGCCAGACTCCCGAGCTCAAGAGCGGCGACCCGGCGCGCATCCAGGCCATCTTCGGCGGCCAGGCGCAGTACGCGCAGAAGATGATCGACACCTACAAGGCCGCCGGCGTCGACCCGAAGAAGGTGTGGGCGCAGTCGTTCGATCTGAACGACATCCTCTACTGGATCCAGCACGAGCCGTCGTTCGGCCGCCAGGCGGTGTACCTGGACTCGGTCGACCCGAACGCGAACCCGCCGGTCCCGCGCCAGACGAACGCGCAGCTGGCCGCGCTGAAGGCTGCCGGCGTGCAGATCATCGCGCCGCCGATCCAGGCGCTGCTGGCGGTGAACACGGCCGGGCAGGTGGTGCCGTCGCAGTACGCGCTGGACATCAACGCCGCGGGGCTGAAGATCATCTCGTGGTCGTTCGAGCGCGTCGACCTGACCAAGGGCGCCGCCGGCAAGGGCAGCTACTATGGATTCGACCCGACCGGCGCCGCGATCAAGCGCGACAGCGACATGTACAAGGCGCTGGACGTGCTGGCCAAGCAGGTGAAGGTGATCGGCCTGTTCTCGGACTGGCCGGGCACGGTGACCTACTACGCGAACTGCATGGGGCTGTGACGCGGCGGCGGGTGCGCGGCACTGGCCTACAGGTCGCGCGCGTCATTCGTTCTTGAACAGGCCCTTGTCCTTCATGCGCTTGAGGCGCGAGCGGTGCGCCTTCTGGCGCTCCTCCGGCAGATCGTGGACCGGGTCGTTGGCGCCGACGCGGCCGCTGTCCGCCGCGCCACCATGCAGCGCGATGGCCTGAGGCGGCGGGCCGGCAACCTCGGCGGGCTCGACCACGTCGGTCAGCACCGGCAGCGGCCGCACCGGCCCCGAGGCGGCCAGCGCCGCCGGCACACCGCCCGCCGATACGACCGAGGCGACCGAGGCGACCGACGCCGGCATCGCTTCGTCCACGACGATGTCCGCCTGGGCGCGCAGGCGGGTCCGTTCCCAGATCAGTCCGGTCGCGGCCAGCTGGCGCAGCCGCTCCTCGCGCGACACCGCGTTGCCGATGGCCGCCAGCAGGTCATGGAGTTCCGGGTACACCTCGCTGTCGATATCGAACTCCAGATGAAGCACGGCCATGATGCGTCGCTACGCCGTGGCGGTCACGCGTTCGGCACGGGCTCCTCCGCGATGGCCTCGCCGATCATCTGGAAGCCGCGCACATTGGCCGACATCGGCTCCGGCATGATGAACACCGGGATGGCCGGGAAGCGCTTCGCGAGCACGTCGCGGTAGCGCTCGGGGTGTCCGCCCACCACGACCATCAGGTCGACGATCTCGGGCGCATCGCGCAGGCCGTCGACCATCCGGTTGATGCAGTCCTCGACCACGGTCATGATGACCGGCTCGAAGTGGGTCAGGTCGTGGGCGACGCCGGCCAGCTTGACCGGACTGTTGAAGCGCAGCGCATCGTTGATGCGCGGCATCACCGCCGGCCCGAGCGGCCGGCCGACTTCGGCGACCAGCGATTCGAGCACCGCGCGCACGACACGGTGCCGGCCGGCGTCCGAGGCGGCGCCGCTGGCACGCGGGTTGATCGTGCCCTGCTGGATCAGCAGCCAGTCCAGCGTGTGCTCGCCCGGGTCGACCATCAGCACCGAGAGGTCGTCCAGCGCTTCGCCGCTGGGCAGCGGCTTCAACGCCCCCGGGGTCTTCGAGATCAAGTCGTTGAGCGCTTCGAGGTGATCGTCCAGCGCGGCGTAGCCGCCCATCGGCTGGGCCTGAACGATCACCTTTCGGATCGTGACCGTCTTGCCGTCGCCGACCGGGATCTCGCCCTCGTAATGCGAACGCAGATAGTCGCGGCGCTTGGCGTCGTTGTACTGGTTGACCGGCAGGCCCAGCACGAGCACGTCGATCACCGAATCGCCGGCTTCGAGCATGTAGCGCAGCGCGCCCTTGGTCAGCGCCTCGTAGATGGCGCCGCGGTAGAACTCGTCGGTCACGTCGCGGCCGAAGCTGCCGCCGGCCTGCGCCAGGCCGACGTCGCGGCCGACTTCGTAGAGCGCGTCGTTGACCGGAACGTCGAAGGTGTCGCGCCGGCGCGTGCCCAGCGTGCGCACCGCGCTCGCATCGGCCGGAATGGCCATCGACGGGAAGTTGATGATGTCGGTGCCATTGCCTCTGCGCACGCTCAGCTTGACCAGGCCGAAGCCGACGTCGATCGCGCGGACTACCGGCACCTTCGCCGACGACGTGGCCTCTTGTGCGTCGGCGTGGACTTCACGGAGTTTGGAAGTGGAAGCAGGCATGGAAGGTCTCCGATTGGAATCTGATTTCCGCGATGAGGCAGCCATCGGTCAGGTCTGTGTAGGGGTGCAACTGGCGCAACGCAAGGTCGGCGGCTAGTGTGCCCGCGGACGGGGCCGATGACTGTGTGAAAGCGTACGCCGCGCCACGCACGTGCACAACGTGGTGACACCGAAGTAACCGAAAGACTCGACGCGCTGCAGGGGCCTCTCGCGCGGCACCACGCCGTCAGCGCGGCGGCGGCCGCTCGATGTGCCAGGTACTCGCGCCGCGCTGGAAGCCCACCGCCTCGTACAGTCCGATCGCGACGTCGTCCGGGTCGGCCACGATGACCAGAGTGTCCAGCCCCATCGCCTCGAAGCCGTGCCGGCACACGGCGTGGACCAAGGCGCTGCACAGACCGCGGCGGCGCCACGCCGGGTGCGTGCCGACGTGCTGGAAGCGGCCGGTCCCACGTCCATCGGTGAACAGTCCGCAATCGGCGACGAGCAGCGGCTCTTGCGGCGCTTCGCCGCGCTGCGCGACCACGCCGAACCAGCGGCCCAGCCCGGCGGCCTCCATCGCCGCGTAGCGGGCCATCTGCCGCTCGCGGAACTCCCGGTAGTCCTCGAGCGGCTGGTGCTCGCCGGCATCGACGGCGACCTGCAGTTCGACCGCCTGCGGACTTTCATCCGGCAACACGAGCGGCCGGATGGTGAATCGCGAAGCGTCGAAGCCCGTACGCGGCGCGCGCAGCTGGGGGCGGCGCATCGTCAGCACCGTCGAGGCGTACAGCGTGAAGCCGGCGTCGACGAAATCCCGCGGCAACTCGAAGCGCGCAGGCGAATCGATTCCGAACGCGACATGCCGCGAGCCCGGCTGGCCGGCCCCGATCTCGGCCTCGAAGCCCGCCATCCAGCGCGCGGCATCGCCAGGCCGCGGCGCATGGTCGAACAGCAGGTAGTTGCCCCACCAGAAGCCAGGGTTGCCGGGGGTGCGCACGACGATGCAGTCGTCGCGCTCGATCACCTCGCCGTCGAAGCGCACAAAGATCAGGTCGGTGCGCCAGAGGTCACCGAGCCGTTTCACGTCAGTTCTCCCAGCGGGGTGTGTACGCGTGAGGATTCTTGGACGCAAAGGCGCCAAGGAGCGCAAAGACGCAAAGGCAAGACCGTTTTTCTTTGCGCCTCTGCGCCCCTTCGCGCCTTTGCGTCTAAAAGACCTCCCGCACGCGACCACGTCCCGATGCCGCCTCAATACTCAATAGGCTGCAACCTGGCCGTCGCGCCGGGAGTCGCTGGCCGCGACATACCCTTCGACCGCCGGATCGCCCAGCCGCCAGATGAACTGGCCGGCGCCGAAGTCCTGGTAGC
>DATCSE010000430.1:0-10902 GCA_036568605.1 Burkholderiaceae bacterium
GCTACACGCTGCTCGAAGCACCGCGGCCGCGCCAGACGCTGGTCCACGTGCATGCAGGGCCCGAGGAGCTGGGCCGTGTCTACGCAGCCGATTTGATGCTGCAGGCCTCGATGGCCTGTGCCGCCAAGGCGCTGGAGACGCTTGCCGCGCCGGCCGGCCCGCTGCCGTGGCGCGAATGGACCGCCGCCGCGCATGCCGACTACGAAGCGAATCTGGAGGCGACGCCGGTCGAGCCGATGGACCTGGCGCTCGTGATCAAGACGATCCAGCGGCTCGCGCCGGCCGACAGCATCCTGACCAACGGCGCCGGCAACTACAGCGGTTGGCTGCACCGCTACTACCAATACCCGGCGTTGCAGCAAGGCGGGCGCACGCAACTCGCGCCGACGGCCGGGGCCATGGGGTACGGCGTACCTGCGGCGGTCGCGGCGGCGCTGCTGCAACCGGACCGCACCGTGATCAACATCGCCGGCGACGGCGACTTCCTGATGACCGGACAGGAGCTCGCCACCGCGACCGGCTATCGGGCCGGTGCCCGGGGCCGCGGCAAGCTGATCAGCATCGTCGTCGACAACGCGACCTACGGGACGATCCGCATGCACCAGGAGCGCGAGTACCCGGGGCGGGTCAGCGGCAGCGATCTGTTCAACCCGGACTTCGTCGCGCTCGCGCGCGCATACGGCTGGAACGCGCAGCGCGTCGAGACGACCGCGCAGTTCGAGCCGGCGTTTGCCGCGGCACTGGCCGACGAGCGGCCGAACCTGCTGCACCTGAAGCTCGATGCCGAGATCAGCACCTCGCGCACGACGTTGAGCGCGATCCGGCGTATCGCGCTGAGCCGAGGGCGGACGTGAATCGCGACGACGAGCTCTCCGAGCAGTTGCGCGAAGCCTTGAGCTTTCTCTCGCACGACGCGCGCGAGGGCCACTCGTCGACGCTCGCGCTGCTCGAGCTGCACCGCGCGCGCGCCGACGGCGCGGCCACCAGCGAGGTCGCGCAACGCATCGAGCGAAACGCGCGGCGCGCGCTGACGCGGATCGACGATTTCGTCGTCTACGCGCGGGCGCGCCAGCAGGCGCCGCAGCCCGAAGCGCTGGACCTGCACGAGCTGCTGCTCGATGCGGTCGCCGACGCCTGGCCGGCCGCCACCGAACGAGGCCTGCGCCTGCAGATCGGTGCAGCGCCGGAGGCCGCACCGGTGCAGGCCGATCGCGGGCTGCTGCGTGCCGCGCTGGTGCAGTTGCTGCAGCATGCGCTCGATCTGGCCCATCCCGGATCCGACCTGGTGTGCACGCTGCGCGAGCAGCCGCAGGCCTGGGACCTGGCGGTCGACGAAGTCGCCGCGAATCCGGCGCCCGACGGCCCGGCGGCGCCCGATGCCGGCACGCTGCGCTTCGCGCCGCCGCGCATCGCGAGCGGGCATGGCTGGGCGCTGGTGACGCTGGTCGCGCAGGGCCATGGCGGCTCGGCGCAGGCCTGGAACGAACCCTCCAAGGGGGTACGGCTGCGCTTCGGCCTGCCCCGCTCCTGAGCGAATTCGCCGCGGCGGCCTGCCCTTTACACTTGAGCGCGTGCAGCGGCCCGACCATTGCACGCAGCCGCAGAACTCCAGACGCGGCGCATCAGGAGAGGGGAGACACAACGATGAGAGTGGTTGTTCTGGACGACGACCAGGCCCAGCTGGACCTGGTGCAGCAGATCGTCGGGGCCATGGGCCACGACGTCCATGCCTACACCGACGGGAGGACGCTGCTGCGCGCGCTGCGCCGCGAGACCTATGACCTGCTGATCCTCGATTGGCAGCTCCCCGACGTCAGCGGCATCGAGGTGATGCGCTGGGTGCGCGGGAATCTCGAGGAGCGCGTGCCCATCCTGTTCGTGACGAACCGCAGTGCCGAGTCCGACGTGATCGAAGGCCTGTCGGCCGGTGCCGACGACTTCATGGTCAAGCCTATCCGCACCGGCGAGCTCACCGCGCGGGTCAACGCGCTGCTGCGCCGCGCCTATCACCAGAAGAGCGCCGGCGAGGTCGTGATCGACCGCTACCGCTTCGACACGGCCACAGCGCAGATCCACACCGACGGCCAGACCATCGCGCTGAAGCAGAAGGAGTTCGACCTCGCGCTGTTCCTGTTCCAGAACCTCGGCCGGCTGCTCTCGCGCAAGCACCTGCTCGAGGCGGTCTGGGGCATCGAGGCCGAGGTCTCGTCGCGCTCGCTCGACACGCATGTCTCGCGGCTGCGCATGAAGCTCGGGCTGGTGCCGGAGAAGGGCTACCGGCTCGCGGCGATCTACAGCGTCGGCTATCGCCTCGAGGCGGTGAACCCGAGCACGGCGGCGCCGGGCGACGAAGCCGATTGACCGTCAGCCGCGCGAGCGGCGCCAGAGTAGCAGCAGCACGCCGGTCAGCACGACGCTGACCGCGCCCCATTCGTACGCCGTGACCGTCTCGCCGGCCACCGCGACGCCCAGCAGCATCGCGATCACCGGGTTCACGAACGTGTAGCTCGAGGCCAGCGCCGCCGGTGCACGCGCGAGCAGCAGCATGTAGGCGTTGAACGCGATCAGCGAGCCGAACACGACCAGGTAGACCCACGCGGCAACCGCGCTCGTCTGCGGCGGCCACTGCGGCTGTTCGTGCTGGACCGCCGAGATCGCGAGCAGCACCAGGCCGCCGCAGATCATCTCGCTCGCAAACCCGGTCGCACCGGGCGCGAGCGGCCAGCGGCGCTGGCTCAGCACGCTGCCGAGCGACCAGGCCACGCAGGCGATGGCGATCGCGGCGAGTCCGGCCGGCGAAGCGCCGAAGCCTGCGCCCTGGGTCAGCAGCAGGACGCCGATCAGCCCGAGCACGATGCCCGCCACCTCGAGGCGGCGCGGCACCACGCCCCAGAACAGATTCAGCGCGGCGATCAGCAGCGGCACGACGGCGATGAACGCGACGACCAGCCCAGAGCCCACCGAGACCTCGGCATACGCGGTGCCGCCCATGCCGCCGCCCAGCATCAGCGTGCCGATCGCGAGTGCATGCCGCCATTCGCGCGGCGATGGCCACGGCGCGCCGCGCCAGCGCATCCAGGCCATCAGCACGACGCCGGCGAACAGGAAGCGCGTGCCCATCTGGAAGAACGGCGGGAAGCTGGCCAGCGCGAACTTGATCGCCAGGTAGGTCGAGCCCCAGACCAGCCAGGTTGCGGCGAGGCACAGCAGCAGCAACGGCGGGAGCGACCCAGCGCGCGGCGCGGATGGAGCGGATGAGATCAATGCGGACATGGCAGAGATCGTATGAACGCGGCGATCGAATCGCCATGCACGAATCAAGCTTGCGAGCGCACAATGCCGTCGATTCGAAGGAGTTTCATGGCCAGCACCTTGAAGGTCGAACTCGACGCCCATGACACGCGCATCCTTGCCGAGCTGCAGGCCGATGCGCGTCTGACGATGGCCGAGCTCGGTCGCCGCGTGCACCTGAGCCAGCCGGCCGTGACCGAGCGGGTGCGCAAGCTAGAAGCCAGCGGCGTGATCACCGGCTACCGCGCGACGGTGGACCTCGGCAAGCTCGGCTACGGCATCCGCGCGCTGATCCGGGTCGGCCGTGCCGAGTACGCGCGGGTCGTCAAGCTCGTGCAGCAGACGCCCGAGTGCGTGAACGCCTACAACGTGACCGGCGATGACAGCTGGGTGCTCGAGATCGCGGTGATCGACGTGGCCCACCTCGATGCCGTCGTCACGAAGTTCTGCATCCTGACCGAGACCGCGACCTCGATCATCCTGAACCCGGCGCGCGAGCACCAGGCCATGCTGCCGCCGCTGCGCGAGAGCGTCAAACCCCCGATCAAGAAAGTGATCAACGCATGACGACGACCACGACGACGCCGACCCTGGTCACGGGCGACCTGTGCGACCGGCACAAGAGCGAGGCGCACAGCGACTTCCGCGTGCTGCCGCCGGTGTTTCGCGACTACGGCAAGCGCACGCGCTTTGCGGGCCGCATCGTCACGGTCCAATGCTACGAGGACAACTCGTTCGTGAAGGCCGCGCTGGAAGAGCCGGGACAGGGCCGCGTGCTGGTCGTCGACGGCGGCGGCTCGCTGCGCCGCGCGCTGGTCGGCGGCAACATCGGCGCGGCGGCCGCGAAGAACGGCTGGGCCGGCATCGTGGTCGACGGCTGCGTGCGCGACAGCGCCGAGCTGGCCGAGTGCGACATCGGCATCCGCGCGCTGGCGCTGGTGCCGATGCCGACCGAGCGGCGCAATGTCGGCCAGCGCGACATCGCGATCCACATCCACGGCGTCTGGATACTGCCCGGCGAGTGGCTGGTGGCGGACGAGGACGGGATCGTCGTGATGCCGCAGCCGGAGTAAGGCGGCAGCCACACCGTTCGCCCTGAGCTTGTCGAAGGGCTGTTTTGAGGGGCGCGGGGCTTCGACTGGCTCAGCCCGAACGGGGCTGGGGCACCGTTCGCCCTGAGCTTGTCGAAGGGCTGCTTCGAGGGGCACGAGGCTTCGACAGGCTCAGCCCGAACGGGTTGGGATGCCGTTCGCCCTGAGCTTGTCGAAGGGCTGTTTCGAGGGGCACGGGGCTTCGACAGGCTCAGCCCGAACGGGTTGGGATGCCGTTCGCCCTGAGCTTGTCGAAGGGCTGTTTCGAGGGGACTTGGGGCTTCGACAGGCTCAGACCTGCAGCACCTCGAGCGCGCGATCCAGCCCTCCCTGCGTGATCGCCACCATCGCGCGCTCGCGCACCGCCGGCTTCGCGTGGTACGCGATGCTGAGGCCCGCTTCGAGCATCATCGGCACGTCGTTCGCGCCATCGCCGACCGCGATCGCCTGCTTGGGCGAGATGCCCAGCTGCTCGCAGGTCTCGAGCAGCATCTTGCGCTTCTCGGCGCCGTCGCAGATGTCGCCCCACGGCTGGTCGAGCATGCGGCCGGTCAGCACGCCGTCGACGATCTCGAGCACGTTGCTGCGCGTGTAGTCCAGGCACAGCCGGTCGCGGATGCGGTCGGTGAAGAACGTGAAGCCGCCGGACACCAGCAAGGTCTTCAAGCCCGCGGTCTGGCAGGCGCGCACCAGCGCGTCGGCGCCCGGGTTCAGCGTCAGCCGCTCGTTGTAGACGCCGTGCAGCGCGGTCTCGGGCACGCCCTTGAGCAGCGCGACGCGCTGCCGCAGGCTCGCCTTGTAGTCGGCGATCTCGCCGCGCATCGCCGCCTCGGTGATCGCGGCGACCTCGGCCTTGCGGCCAGCCGCATCGGCAATCTCGTCGACGCATTCGATGTTGATCAGCGTCGAATCCATGTCGAACGCGACCAGCTTGAAGTCGGCGAGCCGCAGCGGCGGCACGAAGCCGCGCACGGTCAGGCCGGCAGCGTATTCCTCGGCGGCGAGTTCCAGGGTCGTGGTCGTCATCAGGCGGGTTCCGGCGTGGCGGAGGGGGTCGTGGCAATCGGCGTGCCCAGCGAGCGCAGCACGTCGCGGATCAACTGGGCGCGGTCTTTCGGCAGCGGGGTGTCGCGCTCGATGCGCAGCTTGTCGTTGCCGGCGAGCTTGATGTGGCGGTTCTTCTGCACCAGCTCGATGATGCGCATCGCATCGACCGGCGGATTCGGGCGGAAGCTGATCACCATCAGCTTCTCGCCGGCGTCGATCTTGGTGACGCCGTACGGCTTGGCGAGCACGCGCAGGCGGTGCACGTCGAACAGCGTCTGGCCCTGCGGCGGCAGCTTGCCGAAGCGGTCGGTGATCTCCTCGAGCATCGCATCGATCTGCTCGGCCTTGTTCGCGCTGGCCAGGCGCTTGTACAGCGAGAGCCGGGTGTGCACGTCGCCGCAGTACGCATCCGGCAGCAGCGCGGGCGCATGCAGGTTGATCTCCGTGGCGGCCGACAGCGGCGACAGCAGGTCCGGCTCGTGCCCCGCCTTCAGCGAGCGCACCGCTTCGGCGAGCATGTCGTTGTAGAGCTGGAAGCCCACCTCCATCATGTTGCCGCTCTGGTTGTCGCCCAGCACCTCGCCGGCGCCGCGGATCTCCAGGTCGTGCATCGCGAGGTAGAAGCCCGAGCCGAGCTCCTCCATCTGCTGGATCGCTTCCAGGCGCTGCGCCGCCTGCTTGGTCAGGCCTTCGACGTCCGGCACGAGCAGGTATGCGTAGGCCTGGTGGTGCGAGCGCCCGACCCGGCCGCGCAGCTGGTGCAGCTGCGCGAGGCCGAACTTGTCGGCTCGGCTGATCACGATGGTGTTCGCGCTGGGCACGTCGATGCCGGTCTCGATGATGGTCGAGCACAAGAGCACGTTGTGGCGCTGCGCGACGAAGTCGCGCATCACGCGCTCGAGCTCGCGCTCGGGCATCTGGCCGTGGGCGATCGCGATGCGCGCCTCGGGCAGCAGCTCGGCGAGCTTGTCGTGGCGCGCCTGGATGGTCTCGACCTCGTTGTGCAGGAAGTAGACCTGGCCGCCGCGCTTGAGCTCGCGCAGCACCGCCTCGCGGATCGCGCCGGTGGACTCGTTGCGCACGAAGGTCTTGATCGCGAGGCGGCGCTGCGGCGCGGTCGCGATCACGCTGAGATCGCGCAAGCCCTCGAGCGCCATGCCCAGCGTGCGCGGGATCGGCGTCGCGGTCAGCGTCAGCACGTCGACCTCGGCGCGCATCGCCTTGATCGCCTCCTTGTGGCGCACGCCGAAGCGGTGCTCCTCGTCGATCACGAGCAGGCCCAGGCGCTTGAACTTGACGTCCTTGGACAGCAGCTTGTGGGTGCCGATCACGATGTCTATCGTGCCGTCCTCCAGGCCTTCGAGCGCGGTCTTCACTTCCTTGGCCGAGCGGAAGCGCGACAGCTCGGCGACCTTGACCGGCCATTTGCCGAAGCGGTCGGCGATGTTCTGGTAGTGCTGCTCGGCCAGCAGCGTCGTCGGCGCGAGGATCGCGACCTGCTTGCCGCCGTTGACCGCGACGAACGCCGCGCGCAGCGCGACCTCGGTCTTGCCGAAGCCGACGTCGCCGCAGATCAGCCGGTCCATCGGGCGCGGCGAGATCATGTCCTGGACCACCGCATGGATCGCGGCCTGCTGGTCGGCCGTCTCCTCGAAGCCGAAGCTCGCGGCGAACGCCTCGTAGTCGTGGGGCGCGAAGCGGAACGCGAAGCCTTCGCGCGCGGCGCGGCGTGCGTAGAGGTTCAGCAGCTCGGCCGCGGTGTCGCGCACCTGCTCGGCGGCCTTGCGCTTGGCCTTGTCCCACTGCCCCGAGCCGAGCCTGTGCAGCGGCGCCTCTTCCGGGCTGACGCCGGTGTAGCGCGCGATCAGGTGCAGTTGCGCGACCGGGATCTTCAGCGTCGCCTTGTCGGCGTACTCGAGCTCGAGGAACTCGCTCGGACCGTCGCCCAGGTCGATGTTCGCGAGCCCCAGGTATCGACCGATGCCGTGGTTCACGTGCACGACCGGGTCGCCGACCTTCAGCTCCGACAGGTCCTTGATCAGCGCGTTGACGTCGCTGACCTGCTCCTGCTTGCGGCGCCGGCGCGTGGCCGGCGTGCTCGCGAACAGCTCGGTCTCGGTGACGAACTGGATCGCGATATTCGCGTCGGGCTCGAACCAGAAGAAGCCTTGCGCGAGCGGCGCCGCGGCGATCGCGAAGCGCTCGTCGCCGGCCTCGAATTCGGCCAGCGAGGCTACGCTGGGCGGCTCGATGCGGTTGTCGCGCAGCAATTCCAGCAAGCTCTCGCGCCGGCCCTCGCTCTCGGCGACGATCAGCACGCGATGTGGTGTCGTGCCGACGTGGGTCTGCAGTTTCTTCAGCGGCTCGGGCGCCCCGCGGTCGGCCGCGAGATCAGGTAGCGGGCGGGCCCAGGCAACACCCTCACCCCGGCCCTCTCCCGCAAGCGGGAGAGGGAGAGAGGCGGGCGTTCCCTCTCCCGCTTGCGGGAGAGGGCTAGGGTGAGGGCCGCGCAGTGCCAACTGCGCATGCGCATTGCACAGCGCGAAGAAGTCCTCCGGCCGCAGGAACAGCTCCTCGGGCGGCAGGAGGGGCCGCTCCTTGTCGTGCTGCAGGAAACGATGGCGCTCGCGCGTGTCGGTCCAGAAGCGCTTCAGCGCCTCGTCGACCTCGCCGTGCAGCGCGAGCACGGCCGACTCGCCCAGGTACTCGAAGATCGTCGCGGTGGACTCGAAGAACAGCGGCAGGTAGTACTCGATGCCGGCGGTCGCGATGCCGGTGCCGATGTCCTTGTACAGGCGCACCTTGGTCGGGTCGCCTTCCATCTTCTCGCGCCAGCGCGCGCGGAACGCGGCGCGCGCGTCCTCGTCCATCGGGAACTCGCGGCCGGGCAGCAGCCGCACCTCGGGCACCGGGTACAGGCTGCGCTGCGTGTCGGGGTCGAAGGTGCGGATCGAGTCGACCTCGTCGCCGAACAGGTCGACGCGGTACGGCACCGCCGAGCCCATCGGGAACAGGTCGATGAGCCCGCCGCGCACCGCGTACTCGCCGGGCGATACGACCTGGCTCACGTGCGTGTAGCCGGCCAGCGTCAGCTGCGCCTTCAGCGCCGCTTCGTCGAGCTTCTCCTTCTGCTTGAAGTGGAAGGTGTAGCCCGCGAGGAAGCTGGGCGGCGCGAGCCGCACCAGCGCGGTCAAGGCCGGCAGCAGCACGACGTCGACATCGCGCTGCTGCTTGATGCGCCACAGCGTCGCGAGGCGTTCGGAGATCAGGTCCTGGTGTGGCGAGAACGTGTCGTACGGCAGCGTCTCCCAATCGGGGAACACCGCGATGCGCAGGCCCGGCGCGAAGAACGCGAGCTCGTCCTCGAGCCGCTGCGTGTCGGCCGGCTCGGCGGTGACGATCGCGGTGAGCTTGCCTTGCGCGGCCTGCGCCTGCGCGAAGCGCGCGAGCAGCAAGGCATCGGCCGAGCCGAGCGGGCGGGGCAGGGTGTAGCGTTTGCCGGGAGCGAGAACGGGCAGTTGCATGCGGCCAGGGCCGAACAAAAAAGCCCCGCGAGGCGTTCCACCGGGGCGAGCGATACAGCGGGGCGAATTATAGAATTCGCGGCCACATGACGCTTGCCGCCGATTCTGTCCCACGCGACGACGCGCCGCGTCTGTATGCCCTGGTGCCGAGCGCCGGCATCGGCGCGCGCTCCGGCGCCGAGGGCCCGAAGCAGTACTGCATGCTGGGCGCACGCAGCGTGCTGGGCCATACGCTGGCGGCGTTGGCCGGTGTGCATCGCTTGAGCCTGGTGCTGGTCGTCGTGGGTTCGGGCGACACGCAGTTCGCGACGCATGTTGCCGGTTTTGACGATCGTGTCGCGGTCGCGCCCTGCGGTGGCGCCACGCGCGCACGCAGCGTGCGCAACGGCCTGGACGTGCTGCTCGAGCGCGGCGCGCGGCGCGGCGACTGGGTGCTCGTGCACGACGCGGCGCGTTGTCTCGTGCGACCCGAGTGGGTCGATGCGCTGATCGACGCGTGCATGGCGGATCCGGTCGGCGGCCTGCTCGCGCTGCCGGTGGCCGACACGCTGAAGGCCGAGCGCGCCGGCCGCGTCGAAGCCACGCTGTCGCGCGAGGCGAAGTGGCAGGCGCAGACGCCGCAGATGTTTCGCATCGGCATGCTGGTCGACGCACTCGATCGTGCCGGCGACGCGGTCACCGACGAAGCGAGCGCGATCGAGGCGCTGGGTCACGCGCCCAGACTGATCGCGGCATCGCTCGAGAACTTCAAGGTCACGTACCCGGCGGACTTCGCGCTCGCCGAACGCCTGCTCAGGAGCCGCTCATGAACACCCCCCGGATCAAGCCGCCGCTGTGGCGCATCGGCGAAGGGTGGGACACGCATGCCTTGGTGACCGGCCGCAAGCTCGTGCTCGGCGGCGTCGAGATCCCGCACACGCATGGCCTGCTGGGCCACTCGGATGCCGACGCGCTGTGCCATGCGATCACCGATGCGCTGTTCGGCGCTGCGGCGCTGGGCGACATCGGCTTCCACTTTCCCGACACCGACCCGCAATACAAGGGCTCGGATTCGCTGGCCCTGCTCGCCGAGGCGGCGCGGCGCGTGCGCGGTGCCGGCTGGACGGTGGGCAACGTCGATGCGACCATCATCGCGCAGGCGCCGAAGATGGCGCCGCACATCCTCGCGATGCGCCAGCGCATCGCGGCCGCGCTAACGGTCGCGATCGAGCAGGTCAGCGTGAAGGCGAAGACCGCCGAGAAGATGGGGCCGGTCGGGCAGGGCGAGGCGATCGAGGCGCGCGCGGTGTGCATGTTGTGGCGCGGGTGATCGAATGAGGACCGTTCGGGCTGAGCCTGTCGAAGCCCGCGCGGACCTCGGTGCAGCCCTTCGACAAGCTCAGGGCGAACGGGGCCTCGGATGGCGGTGAGTTCGTTCAATAGCCCACTTCACACGAATAGTTCCCCGGCCGCGTCGCACGCGGCGTAGCATGCCGGCGTGAGGTGCAGCGCCCAACCTTGGCTGCGCGGGCTTGCTCTCTCGGTCGGCTTGATCGCCGGCGTTGCCGCGCAGGATGCTGCCGCGCCGGCCGCGGTGGCGGGCGGGCCTTCGGCTGCCGCGGCCGCGGCACCGGTCACCGTGCTGCGGATCGATGGTGCGATCGGTCCGGCGGGCGCCGAGTACGTCGTGCGGGCGCTGAACGATGCGGCGAAGCGTGAGGTGCCGCTGGTCGTGCTGCAGCTCGACACCCCGGGCGGGCTCGACACCGCGATGCGCGACATCATCAAGGCGATCCTCGCGTCGCCGGTGCCGGTTGCGTGTTTCGTCGCGCCGTCGGGCTCGCGCGCCGCCAGCGCCGGAACCTACATCCTCTATGCCTGCCACGTCGCGGCGATGGCGCCGGCGACCACGCTGGGCTCGGCGACGCCGGTCGCGATCGGCTTGCCGACGCCGTCGCAGCCGCCCGCAT
>DATCSE010000431.1:0-9338 GCA_036568605.1 Burkholderiaceae bacterium
CGCCCGGGACGCATGAGTCGAGACCGACGATGCGGACGGGATGGCTGTCGACGCAGTAGTGAAGCGGCCCCTGGCCGGGCAGATAGCCCAGGTCGGCGAACGCGGCACGAAAGTTCTCGCGGTCGTCGTGATTCCCCGGGATCACGAAGTACGGTAGACCGAGAGCATCCAGCAGTTCCCGAGCGACTTCGTACTCCTCGGGTCTTCCTTCGTCGACGAGATCGCCGGTGACCAGCACCAGGTCCGGACGCCTGTCCATCTGCAGAAGATGATCGATTGCCTCACGAAGCCCATGATTCGAGTCGACGACTCCCTGGTACATCTCGCCGCGCGGTCGGACGTGAGGGTCAGACAGATGCCCGATGAGCATTGACAGCTCCAGAGTTGGCAGGAACGCGGTGGCGACATCTCCGCCGAGACGCCGTTGTCGAGCGCATGTTGGTTCGACCCTTGTTCGACGGTCAATCAGCTGAAAGGCGTATGCGACATTGGGTCGTGCGCAAGGGGGCATGCGCATTCGTTCGGGGCAGAGATTGAAGCGTCCATGACGATCTCCCATGGGAGAACAGCAACGGCGAGATGCTGAACAAGTCGCCCGCTGGTTCGTCTTCTCTTCCGAGCGCCTTCATCCGGCGCGCCACGGAAGAGAACACCACCGATGCATGCCTACGACTTCATCGCGGTCGGCCTGGGGCCTTTCAACCTGAGCCTGGCCTGCCTGATGGCGCCCCTGAAGGAGCACCGCGGCCTGTTCCTCGAGCGCAGCGGCCAGTTCGCCTGGCATCCCGGGATGCTGATGGACTCGTGCACGCTGCAGAACCCGTTCCTCGCGGACCTGGTTTCGCTGGCCGATCCGACCAGCCGCTTCAGTTACCTGAACTACTGCAAGCGGCAGGGGCGCATCTACTCGTGCTACGTGCGCGAGAACTTCTACCTGACGCGGCAGGACTACAACCGCTACTGCCAGTGGGCCGCGGCGCAGCTGGACAGCGTGCGCTTCCACCACGAAGTCACCGGCATCACGCACGACCCGCGACAGGGCACGTACCTCGTCGCCGGACACGACCCGCGCACCGGGCGGCGTTTCGAGCATGCCGCGCGACGCCTGGTGCTGGGGGTCGGCGCATCGCCGCAGCTGCCGGCTTGCTGCGATGGCGATGGGCCGTACCTGCACAGTGCCGACTACCTGCAGCACAAGGACGCGCTGCAATGCCGGCGCTCGATCACGATCGTCGGCAGCGGGCAGAGCGCTGCCGAGATCTACCGCGATTTGCTGCAGGACATCGAGCGCTGCGGCTACAGCCTGAACTGGGTGACGCGCTCGCCGCGCTTCTTCCAGATGGAGAACGCCAAGCTGGTGCTGGAGCTGATCTCGCCTGACTACGCCGAGCACTTCCACGGGCTGCCCGAGGCGGCGAAGCAGCGCGTGCTGGCCGGCCAGAAGAGCGTTTACAACGGCATCAACACGCAGCTGATCAACCATCTGTACGACCAGCTCGACGAACGGCGCGATGAGCTGCGGACCCGCACCCGGTTGCTGCCCAACATGGCGCTGCAGGCCTGCCGGCGCCGCGACGACGACGGCTGGGAGCTGGAGTTCGTGCACACCGAGCTCGGCCGCCGCTACCGCCACCGCGCCGACGGCCTGATCTTCGCGACCGGCTATGCGCCGCGCGTGCCGGCGTTCGTCGAGGGCATACGGCATCGCATCGCCTGGGACGAGCAGGGCCGCTACCGCCAGCAACGCCATTACGCGGTGGACCTGGACGGCCGCGAGATCTTCGTGCAGAACGCCGGCTTCCACAGCCACGGCGCGACCAATCCGGATCTCGGCCTGGCCTGCCACCGCAATGCCTGCATCGTGCGTGCGCTGACCGGGATCGAGTACTACCCGATCGAGACCGGCACCACGCTGCAGGACTTCGCGCCGCGCGCCGACGGCGTGTTCGTCGAGGTGCCGGCGTGAGCGGTGCCGTGGTTGTCAGCCCGAGCGGAAAAGCGACGGGCCTGCGGGCCGCGATCGTCGCGATGTCGGCGTTCGCGGTGATCAGCGACGCCATCCTGATCGCCTTCTACCCGCACTTCTTCGCGCGGCGCTACGGCGTGACCAGCGCGTTCCATGTCGGCGCGTACATCGCGGCGATCTCGATCGCGGTGATGTGCACGCTGCCGCTGTGGGCGCGGGTCGCGCGGCGTGTCGAGACCCTGCACCTGCTGCTGTTCACGCAGGGTGCGGCCGGCGCGCTGTGCGTGCTGAGCGGGTTTGCCGACAGCGTGCTCGGCTACTGGGTGCTGACGATGCTGATGTTCATGTGCAAGAGCAGCTACCTGCTGATGTACCCGTACCTGATGCGCATGCAGCCGCCGGAGACGCACGGCCACACGATAGGCCTGCTATCGGTGGTCGTGCACGTCGGCGGCATCGCGGGTGCCGCGGTCGGCGGCTACGCGCTGCAGCGCCTCGGCGCCGCGGCCTGCATCGCCTTGATGGCGGCCGGCGATTTCGCGCAGTGGGCCGTCTGCGCGTGGCTCATTCGCAGCGGTCGCGTGGTGCACGTCGTCGCGGCCGACGCGGCGGCGACCGCTGCCGCCGCGAACGCGGGCAGCACCGGCGGATCGCGCTGGCGCATCCTGCAGCTGTGCGCCCTGATGATGCTGATCGACTTCAGCGCCTACCTGATCCGCCCGTTCTTTTCGGTGTACTGGGAGCAGGTGTCGGCGTCGAACGACCAGCTGGTCAGCGGGCTGGTGTTCGCGATCCCCGGGGCCGTCGCGCTGGCGGCACTGTTCGCGAACCAGCTCCAGCGCACGCGTGGCCGCCCGCTGCCTGACCATGTGCTCGCGAACCTGCTGCTGGGCGCGGCGGGGCTCGCGCTGCAGGCCTGGCCGGCGCCTTGGGCCGTGCTGGTCGGCCGCGTGCTGTACGGCTGGGCACTGTTCCAGCTCATCGTGAAGTTCGAGGTGCTGCTGTTCCGCTCCAGCACGCCGGCGGCGTATGCGCGCGACTTCAGCGTCTTCAACTTCTTCCAGAACCTGGGCGTGCTGCTGTCGTCGTTCGCGGCCGGGGCGCTGGTCGAGCGGCACGGCATCGCCGTGACGTTCGCGATCGCGGCGGCCGGCTTCGGCGTCAGCGCGTTGCTAGCGCGCCTGCTGGGCTTCGAGCGCCCGGCCCCGCTCGGGCCCGAACCCGCCCTGACGGAGAGCCGCCATGCCGGTTGACTTTGCCGCCCACGATCTTGCGGCCAGCCCGTACACCTGCCAGGGCCTGCGCATCCGCCCGCTCGAGCTCGAGGCCGACATCCCGCTGATGCACCGCTGGTTCGCAATGGACTACGCGAGCTTCTGGGGCATGCAGCACAAGAGCGAACGCGAAGTCCGAGACGTCTATGCCGCATTGCTGCGCAGCGGTCACGCGATGGCTTACACGGGTCTGTGGCGCGAGCGTCCGGCCTTCCTGCTCGAGTGCTACGACCCGGCGCACGACGAGCTCGGGCGGCACTACGCGGTACGCCCGGGCGACGTCGGCATGCATTTTTTCGTCGGCCCGCCCGAGATGCCGGTGTCCGGCTTCACGCGCAATGTGTTCCGCGCGTTGATGCGCTTCATCTTCGAGCGGCTGCAGGCCCGCCGCGTGGTCGTGGAGCCGGACGCGCGCAACGACAAGGTGCATGTGCTGAACCGCGAAATGGGTTTTGCCTACGAGCGCTACGTACGGCTTCCCGAAAAACTCGCCGCCCTCGCGTTCTGCACGCGCGAGAGCTTCGTCTTGTCGCAACGAGAGGAACTTGCCGAATGACCCCCACCCTGTCCGAACCCGCCGACGCCGCGGCCCACCTCGATCCCGAGGTCTGGGCCAAGGTGAACCGCCTGCTGGTGCGCAAGGCGCTTGCCGAGTTCTCGCACGAGCTGCTGCTGGAGCCGCAGGCCGTCGGCCCCGCCGCGCGCGCCGGTTGGCAGCGCTGGTCGGTCCGTGCCGGTGCCGACGTCGAATACCGCTTCGATGCGCAGGCGATGGCGCTGCGCCACTGGCGCATCGACGCGGCGTCGATCGGCCGCTTCGTCTCCGACGCAGCCCAGGAGCTGGATGCGCTGACCTTCATCATCGACTTCAAGGACAGCCTGGGGATACGCCCCGAGCTGCTGCCGGTGTACCTCGACGAGATCAGCAGCACGCTGTACGGCGCGGCCTTCAAGCATCGCAAGGACAACCCGAGCAGCGAGGCGCTGGCCGACGAGCCCGACTTCCAGACCTTCGAGCACGCGATGATGGAAGGCCACCCCGGCTTCGTCGCGAACAACGGACGCCTGGGTTTCGACGCCGAGGACTACCGCGCCTATGCGCCCGAGTCCGGCGCGAGCTTTCGCATCCTGTGGCTCGCGGTGCGGCGCGAGTTTGCGCACTTCGCGAGCCTCTCGACCTCGAGCTACGAGGCGCTGATGGCGCAGGAGCTGGGCAGCGCGGCGCGCAAGCGCTTCGCGGCCGAGCTGCAGCGGCTGGGCCTGGACGAGGCCGACTACTGGTTCATGCCCGCGCATCCGTGGCAGTGGTTCAACAAGCTGTCGATCGCATTCGCCGCCCACGTGGCACGGCGCGACATCGTGTGCCTGGGCTACAGCGAAGACCACTACCAGGCGCAACAGTCGATCCGCACGTATTTCAACGTCGGCCATCGCACGCGTCACTATGTGAAGACCTCGCTCGCGATCCTGAACATGGGCTTCATGCGCGGGCTCTCGCCGTACTACATGGCGGGCACGCCGGCGATCAACGAGTGGATCCACGGCCTGGTCGACGGCGATGCGTTCCTGCGAGAAAACGGCTTCGCTATCCTGCGCGAAGTCGCATCCATCGGTTTTCGCAACCGCTACTACGAGGCGGCGATCGCGACCGACAGCCCCTACAAGAAGATGCTCTCGTGCCTGTGGCGCGAGAGCCCGGTGTCGCGGCTGCGCCCGGGCGAGCGGCTGATGACGATGGCCTCACTGCTGCACGTGGACCGCGATGGCCAGGCCCTGCTGCCGGTGCTGGTGCGGCGCTCGGGGCTGGGCGGCGCCGAGTGGCTGCGCCGCTACCTGCGCGCGTATCTGGTGCCGCTGCTGCACTGTTTCTACGCCCACGACCTGGTGTTCATGCCGCACGGCGAGAACCTGATCCTCGTGATGGCGCAGCACGTGCCGGTGCGCGCGATCATGAAGGACATCGCCGAGGAATCGGCGATCCTCGACAAAGACGCGGTGCTGCCCGAAGGCATACGGCGCCTCGCCGTGGAGGTGCCGGCGGAGTTCAAGCTGCTGGCGATCTTCATCGACGTGTTCGACGGGTTCTTCCGCTTCCTGAGCCCTATCCTCGTCGACGGCGACGTTTGCAGCGAGGACGTGTTCTGGGGCCTGGTGGCCGAGTGCGTCGTCGAATACCAGGCGGACCATCCGCAGTACCGCGCCAAGTTCGACGCGCACGACCTGTTCGCGGCCGACTTCCTGCACTCGTGCCTGAACCGGCTGCAGCTCGCGAACAACCAGCAGATGGTCAACCTGGCCGACCCCGCGTCCAGCCTGAAGATGGCAGGCCGCCTGCCGAACCCGATCGCGAAGTTCCGCCCGGTGCCGCACGACGCGCGGCAAGAGCGCGGTGCCGCCGCCGCGGCGTGAGCTGGGCGCTGCGCGCGCTGGTGGACGAGGCGGCGCGCGTCGTGCCGGGGCTGCACGGCCACGTCGTGGCCGCTGCGGCCGATGCCGCAACGCCGTGGCATGCCACCGCGGAGCTGGCGTCGGTGCAGCGCTACTGGGCCTCGAGATATCCGGAGGCCGGCCCGCATTACGCGGCGCTGCGCGGCTGGGGCCTGCTGGTGTGGCAGCCGATCTACCTGGGCGTGATCGCGGCGCACACGCGCGACGCGAGTCTGGACCTCGATCGCGTGTCGCTCGTCATCGACGACGGTGCGATCCAGGCCTACAAGCTGTGGGCGCACGCTGATGTCGTGTCGCTCGCCGACGAGACCGCGCGCCTGCAGGCCGCGGCGCGGCAACTGAGCGCCGGCATCGTCGCTCTGCTGCCGCGCTGGCAGGCGTGCGCACCGTTGCATGCCAAGGCGGCACGGCGCACCTGCGCCGATTGCGCGCTTGCGGCGCTGCTGGCCGTGCAGCGCCGGCATCGCTGGCCGCTGACCCGTGCACGCGACCTCGGCGAGCGATGGCTGGCGGCACTGGATTTGTCCGGCGAGAGCGGTTTTCTCGCCTACCGCACTGCCGCCGGCGACGAGGCGCTGGCATTGGCGCACAAGGTCTGCTGCCTGCACTTCCGCCGGCGCGACGGCGATCGCTGCAGCACATGCCCGAAGCGGTCGGTGGCCGAGCGTATCGAATGCCTGCTGGCCGAAGGCTGAACGACAACGGATCAGCGACTCACGACGAGCGCTGTGGCGGCGAGGTCAGGGAGGTCGCCGGGCTGTCGTCGTCCAGCGTCGTCGACGGCGGCAGCAGCCCGGTCAGCAACCACACGCGGCGCGCTTCCGCATAGGCGGCGCGATGTGCCGGATCGGCGCCCAGCCATTGTGCGAGCGCATCGCGCAGCGCACTATCGTCCGGCGCATCGTGCAGCGCCATCACCCAGCCGATCGCGGCGTCCGCGATCGAATCCTTCTTCGGTGGCTCCGCGGCCATCATCCCCTCCAGCAATCAACGGCCGGAAGTGTAGGCGCGTGGGCCGGGCAGGGCGGTGCTCAGGTCCCGCGCAGCGCCGCGCGACAGTGTTCGAGCGCCTCGCGGATCAGCGTGTTGACGGTCGCGGCGGACACCCCGAGTTCTGCGCCGATCTCGCGTTGCGTACGGCCCTCGAGGCGGTACAGCTCGAACACCCGGCGCACCCGCTCGGGCAGCTCGGCCAGCGCGCGCGCCACGCGGGCCAGCTCGTGGCGGTCGATCGCCATCGTCTCGGGCGAATGCGCTGCCGGCGCGGCGACGACCTCCATGCCGCTGTCGTCGGGCTCGAAGAGCCGCGATTCGAGCGCGCTGCGCCTGTGGTGGTCGATCGCGAGGTTCCGCACGACACGGTGCGCATACGACAGCGGCTGCGTCACGACGGCGGCCGGCGCTTGCAGCCCCTCGACCGCACGAAGGTAGGCGTCGTGCACCAGGTCCTCGGCGAGATGGGCGTCGCCGAGGAGGCGATGCGCCGCGCGCTTCAGCTGCGCGCGGTGCGTCGCGAACACGTCGCCGAGCAGGTGGTGGTGCTGCGACGTCAGTACGTCCATCGCAGCGTGACCGAGCCGTTGCGCGGCGCGCCGTAGAAGGACTGGTTCGGCCACATCAGGCTGGTCAGATGCCGTTTGTCGGTGGCGTTTTCCAGCTTGGCGGTCACGCTGAGCTGCGGCGTGAACTCGTAGGTGGCCGCGAGGTCGAGCAGCGCGTAGGCGCCCTGGTGCGTGGTCACCGTGCCGTCGGTGCGCTCGTATTCGCTCTGCCACTTCAGGCTCGCGCCCAGCTTCAGCGCGTTCAGCATCGGCAACCGGTAGCTGGTGGTCAGGCGCAGCGTGCGGCGCGGCACGTATTGGCGAACGTCGTTGCCATCAGGATCCTCGATGCGCAATTGTGTGTAGCCGCCGCTCAGTTCCCAGCCCGGTGAGAGTGCGCCGGCAACGTCGAGCTCGAAGCCGGTCGACGTCGCGTCGATGCCCTCGTAGACCGTGCGGCCCAGCGTGGTGTCGTAGCCGACCGACTCCGCGGTGTTGTCCTGGCGCACGCGGAACAGCGCGAGCGAGCCGTTGAGGCGTCCGTCGAACCACTCGCCCTTCACGCCGAGCTCGGTGTTGCTGCCTTTGATCGGGGCGAGCACGTTGCCGGCCTTGTCGAGCTGGTACTGCGGGTTGTAGATGCCGCCATAGCTGCCGTACAGCGAGTAGTGCGGGTCGAAGGCCCAGGTCGCGCCGACGTAGGGCGTGGCCTTGGTGGCGCCGTAGTCGTGTGCGACGCCATAGCTGATGCCTTCGCTGCTGACGTGCGTGAGGTTCGCGCCGGTGGTCAACTTCAGCGCATCGGTCACGTCGAACCGCGCGACCGCGTACAGCGTGCTGCGGCGGTTGCTGAAGTCGCCGAACCCGGTGGTGCCCTGGTCGAACGCCGGATGCGGGAAGCTGCCGTTCAGCATCTGGTCTTCGGTGATCGAGATCGACCCGTCGTCATCGCTGGAGCGCAGCGTGTTGTCGCTCTTGCCCCAGTTCGCGCCGACGACCAGCTGATGGCGCCGCCCGGCGAGCGTGAATGGGCCGGTCACGTAGACATCGGCGATGTTCTGCGTTTCCTTGCTGTTGTATTTGGACGGCCAGCTGAACAGGCCGGTGCCGGTCGCGGCATCCGGCGTGCCGGTCACGAAGAACAGCTCGGAGTCCGACTTCAGCACGCGGTGCGTCAGCGTCGCCTTGGCCTGCCAGCCGCCAGCCAGGCGCTGGGTGAACTCGGCGAAGGTCTGCGTGTCGTCGGTGTTCCAGTAGGTCCAGTCGGGTGCGGAGTTGGCCGAGGTCGCGTAGTGGGTCGCCGTGCCGTCGCGGTAGTACAGCGGCAGCGAGCCCCACATCACGCCCTTGGGCCGGTTGTGCTGCTCCGAGTGGCCCAGCGTCAGCGTGCTGCCCGGCGCCAGGTCGACATCGACGATGCCCGAGAACAGGTTCTTCGAGAGCGAGTAGCGGTCCAGGTACGAGTCGCCCTTCTGCGCGGCGGCGGTGAAGCGGCCGCGTATCGTGCCGCTGGCGTTCAGCGGGCTCGAGATGTCGGCGTCGACTCGGCGCGTGTCCCACGAGCCAACGGTGAGCGCGGCGCCCGCGCGGAAGTCCGCGGTCGGCCGCTTGCGCACGAAATTCACCGTCGCCGACGGGTTGCCGGTGGACGACATCAATCCGTTCGCGCCGCGCAGCACCTCGACACGCTCGTACAACGCGGTGTCGAGGTTGCCGATCTGGTCGCCGGTCGCAAACGGCAGCCCCATCCCGTCGATCTGGAAGTTCGAGACCTCGAAGCCGCGCACCGAGAAGTAGGTGCGGTCCGGCTCGACCCGTTCGACATTGACGCCGGTCACGCTGGTCAGCAGGTTGTTGACGTCGTTGAGCACGAAGTCGTCCATCAGCGCGCGCGGTACCACGCTGATGGACTGCGGCGTGTCGCGCAGCGAGAGATCGAGCTTGGTCGCGGTGCCGGTGGCGCGGGTCGTGTAGCTGTCGATCGTCGCCTCGCGGCGGCCGGTGACCGTGACCGCCGGCAACTGCGGCGAAACGCCTGGCGACGCCGCGGCGCCGGACGCCGCCGTGCTCGGCGAGGCCGCGGTGGCGGCGGTCTCGTCGGCCGCCCGT
>DATCSE010000432.1:0-3653 GCA_036568605.1 Burkholderiaceae bacterium
CGTTGCAGCAGCGTGGGATCGGTGCTGACGCCGGCCGGCGCAAGCGCGAGCGCGGCCTGCGCCTCGAGCAGCAGTACCGGACGCGAGTTGTCGTTCGCGTACGGCTGCAGCACCGCCACGGCCTTCGCGGGCTCGCCGCGCGCCAGCAGCGACTGGGCCTGCAGCAGCACCACGGCGCGTTCGGCCCGGGCGTCGATCTTCGGGTCCTTCTGCGCTTCGGGTGAGCGCAGCAGCGATGCGGCCGTGGCCAGCGATACATCGGCGCGCGACCAGTCGCGCAGCAGCGTCGATGCGAGCGCGCTCTCGTAGGCGTTGGCAAGCTTGTCGGGCAGATTCGACGCGACCCGGTCGCCGTCCAGCGCCTGCCAGCGGCGCAGCGCGTCGAAGCGCGTGTCCATCAGCACGCGCGAGCGCGCTTGCGCAAGCGTGTGCTCGAGCACGCTGACCGGAGGCGGCGGCGCGACGGTGCCGAGCCGGCCGCGCGCCTCGCCGATGCGCTCGCTGTTCAGCGGGTGGCTGCGCAGGTACGGGTAGCCGCCGCTGTCGTTCAGCCGGGTCGAGGTGTCGAGCTTCTCGAACATCGTGACCATGCCGCTGGGCGCGAAGCCGGCGCCGGTCATCACCGCGAACCCGACGCGGTCGGCCTCGCGCTCCATGTCGCGCGAGAAATTCAGCTGGCCCTGCACGCCGATCGCCTGGCCGCCGACGATCGCCGCCATCGCGGCATCGCCCTGGCTGTTCTGCCCGGCGCGGGTGGCCGCGATGATGCCGGCGAGCATGGCCGCCAGCCCGATCAGCGACTGCCGCTTGCTGTTGGCGATCGAGCGCGCGATGTGGCGCTGCGTGATGTGCGACATCTCGTGGCCCAGCACCGACGCGAGCTCGTCGCGGGTGGACGTCATCGCGATCAGCCCGAGGTTCACGCCGATGTAGCCGCCGGGCAGCGCGAACGCATTGACGGTCTTGTCGCGCACCAGGAACGGCTCCCAGGCGTAGCGCTGGTCGAGCTCGGGGCTGATGTTGCCGCGGGCGCGCGAGCTCGCGAGCAGCGGCTGCCAGAGCGACTGCAGGTATTCGAGCAGGACCGGGTCGTCGAGATAGTCGGGGTCGGCGCGGATCTCGCGCATGATCTCGTCGCCGATCTTGCGCTCGGTGCCGACGCCGAGGTCTTCGCCGGCCGGGTCGCCGAGCGTGGGGAGCTGGTTCTGCGCGTGGGCTGCCGGCGGCAGCGCCGCGGCGGGCACGAGCAGCGACACGGCGCAGGCCAAGGCCGTGAAACGGGAGCGCAGGCGGGTCTTCAAACGTCGAACCGAAGGGTAGGCGGCGGGCTGGATATCATGCCGCGAAACGGCTTCGAGATTGTTTCCGGACATGAGTTCAACGCCACCGGGCGATCCGGCCCCGTCATCCTCCCCCGCGTCGTCGCCCTTGACGCATTTCGATGCGCAGGGGCAGGCGCACATGGTCGACGTGTCGGGCAAGAGCGAGACGCATCGTATCGCGCGCGCTGCCGGCACGATCCGGATGCAGCCGGCGACGCTGGCGCTGATCCAGTCGGGTCAGGCGAAGAAGGGCGATGTGCTGGGCGTTGCGCGCATCGCGGCGATCCAGGCGGCGAAGCGCACGGCCGAGTTGATTCCGCTGTGCCATCCGTTGCCGATCACGCGGGTTGCGGTCGAGTTCGACGTGGATGGCGCTGCGAGCTCCGTGCGCTGCACGGCGCAGGTCGAGACGCTGGGACGCACCGGCGTCGAGATGGAGGCGTTGACCGCGGTCCAGATCGGCTTGCTGACGATCTACGACATGTGCAAGGCCGCCGATCGCGGCATGGTGATGGGCGAGATCCGCGTGCTCGAGAAGCATGGCGGCAAATCGGGCGACTGGGTCGCGCCGTAACCCCCTCTCCCGCCTCGCGGGAGAGGGTCGGGGTGAGGGTCAGCGAAAGTCCTCGTACGTCAACACCCGCGTCGGCTCCTGGCACTGGAACGGCTTGTCCGCCGCCGGCCCCGGCTCGCTGCATGGGGCGAAGAACTCAGCCGCCTGCTCGTTGCGGAACTCCATGAGCCGTTGCGCAACGTAACGCGCCTTGTCGGTCTCGCCGGCCTCGTTCAGCGCTTTCGCCCACGCCATCATCAGCCGCGCATCGAGAAGGTAGTGGGTCGCGCGTTTGAAGGCATACATGACCTCCGACGGACGCTCGGCAACCGTCGCGGCGGCGTAGTCGGCGTGATGCGCGAAGAACACGCTGCGGCGGCCCTCGGCGATGCGCTGCCTCAGCGGCGGCGCGTTCTCGTTGGTGCTGAAGATTACGGCCACCTTCATGTAGTCGTAGAGCACGAAGGCGCCGCTGAACAGCATCAGCAGCGAGCCGACGAGCAGCGGGCGGATGCGCCACGGGGATGGCTCCGTGGTCGATGCGGCCGCCTCCACGGTAACGACCTTGCTCCGCCGCGAGGGATCGCCGAGGCACAGGCCCCACGCGAACGCGGTGGGCAGCAGGAAGTACGCGTACCACAGGGGGTACTCGAGCAGGCTGTGCAGCCCGATCATCAGCACGATCATGAACGCCGCGGTCGGCGCCTGCGGCGGCAGTGACGGGTCGCGGTCCGGCTGCGGCATCACGTTGCGCAGCGCGCGGTACAGCGCGAACAGCAGCAGCCCGAGCACCAGCAGCCCGAGCGGGATCCCCATCTCGACGATCAGCTGCAAGGGCAGGTTGTGCGTGTGGTCGAAGAAGGCGACCGGGCGATCGGGGAATGGTGTCAGCGTCCACGCGAAGTTGAATTCGCCGAAGCCGACGCCGAACCAGGGGTGCATCTTGATCAGCTCGAGCGTGTTGCGCCAGATCGCGTAGCGGGAGCTGGAGATGTCGCCCGAGGTGCTGAAGCGGGTTTCGCCGCCGAAGACGTGGTGGGTGTAGTCGGCCCAGGCGGAGTTGCCTAGCCAGAACACCAAGTAGAAGAGCGGCATCAGGCCGAGCAGCCAGCGGGTCGGGCGGGAGAGGCGGCGGTCGAGGAGGGCCCACAGGGTCAGCAGGCCGGTGCCGATGGCGCCGGTGCGGGAGGCCGTGAGGACCACGCAGAAGATGAAGAGCAGCGCAACAGCCCACGTCATCACGTGTCGCAGCGACCGAGCCTCGTTGCTGCCACCCTCGTCGTGATCCCCGAGCCAGGCCACCGCGATGATTCCCCACAACAACAAGCTGCTGAGGTGATTGGGCTGGCGCATGTTGCCGACTGCGCGGCCTTCAAAACCGGTCTTGGCAACCCACGCACCATCGGCCAGCGATGGTGCGAAGACCTGGATCATCCCGATCGCGCTGCTCGCGAGGCTCGCCACGACAAGGCCGACACACAGCGCGCGAAGGGCTGCCCGCCCCGAACCGTTGCGTTGCGCCACCGCTGCCAATAGCACAGCGAATCCCGACGCGAGGACCATGCCGGCATTCGAGTACGCGAGCGATGCAGGCAACGCCTCGCGCTGGGCGACGCACGACAACACCAACGACAAACCCAACGCAACCAGCAGCGCAAGCTGCCCGGCACCTGGCAGCCGCCCCGCCCGGGTGGTTGGCGCCGGCGACTGCACTGCGAGCATGACCAGCAGGCCACCCCAACCGAGCAACGCGGCGGCTTGATTGAACAACGTCGCCG
>DATCSE010000433.1:0-6326 GCA_036568605.1 Burkholderiaceae bacterium
CGCCCGAACCGCTGCCTGGCCGACTTCGTCGCGCCCAAGGGCTCGGGCGTGGCCGACCACATCGGGCTGTTCGCGGTCACCGCGGGGCTCGGCGTCGACCGCAAGGAGAAGCAGTTCCTCGACGACCACGACGACTACAGCGCGATCATGCTGAAGGCGCTGGCCGACCGGCTCGCCGAGGCATTTGCGGAGCGGCTGCATCAGCGGGTGCGCACCGAGCTGTGGGGCTACTCCCCCGACGAGCGCTTGAGCAATGCCGAGCTGGTCGCCGAGAAGTACCGCGGCATCCGCCCGGCGCCCGGTTATCCGGCGTGCCCGGACCACACGGTCAAGTCGGCGATGTTCGAGGCGCTGGGCTGCGCCGAGATCGGCATGGGCCTGACCGAGAGCCTCGCGATGACGCCGGCAGCCAGCGTCAGCGGCTTCTACATCGCGCACCCGCAGGCCGTGTACTTCAACGTCGGCAAGGTCGGCGAGGACCAGTTGCAGGACTGGGCGCAGCGCACTCAGCAGGACACCGAGCTCGTGCGGCGCTCGCTCGCGTCATTGCTCTGACATGCCAGCTCGGACCGCTTGACGCATTTGCTTACAGCCGGAAGCGTTCGTTAGCAATACTTCTGCGCGGCGTCCTGCGCACGGCGGCCGCGCTGTCGCCGGCCTCGCAAAGCGCGCACTATGCACGGTCTTTTAGGCCGACTCTGACAAGAACCGGCACTTCAGCGCTGGCATGCGCTTCGCGTTCCCTCGCGTGTTGTCGTTGCATCGTGCGACGAGCACAGAGGCGTCGAGGGACACGTGCACAAGACCTTTCAACCAAACGAGGCGAGAGGGATGAGGGTCCGCGCCCGCGCGGCGGCCGCATCGGCCGCCGCTGCGGTGCTGCTGGCGGTGCTGGCCGCCTGCGGCGGCGGCAGCGGGTCGAGCAGCGACACCAGCGGCGGTGACGGCGGCGCGACGCCGACGCAGGCCGAGAAACCGAGCAGCCGCGCCGAGGCGGCGCGCTTCCTGACCCAGGCCACCTTCGGCCCGACCGATGCCGACATCGACCGCGTGATGGCGATCGGCTACGGCGCGTGGATAGACGAGCAGTTCGCGAAGCCCGCGTCGACCAACCGCCCGCTGTGGGAAGCCGCCGATGCCGCGGTCAAGGCCGGCAACCCGGGCAGCAGCATCTACCAGGACGGCACGATCAACGCATTCTGGAAGAACGCGATCAGCGCACCCGACCAGCTGCGCCAGCGCGTCGCGTACTCGCTGTCGCAGATCTTCGTGGTCTCGATGCAGGACGGCACCGTCGGCGACAACCCGCGCGCGGTCGCCGCGTATCTCGACATGCTGGGCGACCAGGGCCTGTCCAACTACCGCGGGCTGCTCGAAGCGGTCTCCAAGCACCCGATGATGGCGACCTATCTGTCATCGCTGAAGAACCAGAAGGCCGACCCGAAAAGCGGCCGCGTGCCCGACGAGAACTACGCCCGCGAGATCATGCAACTGATGTCGATCGGGCTGCACCAGCTCAACAGCGACGGCACCGAGCAGCTCGCGAACGGCCAGCCGGTCGACACCTACGGGCAGTCCGACATCGCCGGCATGGCCAAGGTCTTCACCGGCTGGAGCTGGGCCTGCCCCGAGTGGCCCGACAACAGCTGCTTCTACAGCGGCTCGGCCAACGGCAACAGCGACCCGGACAGAACTTTCAAGGCGCTGCTGGGCTACCCGCAGTTCCACAGCCTCGAGGCGAAGACTTTCCTCGGCGTGACGATCGCCGCGCAGCCCAAGGGCGACCCCGACGCGAGCCTGAAGACCGCGCTGGACACGCTTGCGAACCATCCCAACGTCGGCCCGTTCATCGGCAAGCAGCTGATCCAGCGGCTGGTCACGAGCAACCCCAGCCCGCAGTACGTCGCGGCGGTCGCGGCCGCGTTCAATGGCGCCGGCGGCAGCGCGCGCGGCGACATGAAGGCCGTGATCAAGGCCGTGCTGATGAACCCGGAGGCGCGCACGATCACGAGCACATCGGGCAAGCTGCGCGAGCCGGTGCTGAAGCTCTCGGCGTTCCTGCGCGCGTTCCCGTTCAAGTCGGACACCGGCGACTACAAGGTCGGCAACACCGACAACCCCGGCACCGCGCTCGGCCAGACGCCGCTGCGCTCGGGCTCGGTGTTCAACTTCTACCGCCCCGGCTACATCCCGCCCGGCACCGAAGCCGCGAAGGCCGGCCTCGCGGTGCCCGAGATGCAGCTCGCGCAGGAGACCACCGCGGCCGGCTACGTCAACTTCATGCGCGACGGCATCAACAGCGGCGTCGGCGCCTACAACGGCACGGTCAACGGCGTCACGTACAACCGGCGCGACCTGCAGGCCGACTACACGAACGAGCTGGCGCTGGCCGACAACAGCGGCGCGCTGGCCGACCGGCTCAACGACCGGCTGATGTACGGGACGATGCCCGCCGCGCTGAAGACCACGATCACCGGCGCGGTCGACAAGATCGTCATCCCCGCGCTGAACGCCGCGAAGACCAACCAGGCGCAGATCGACGCCGCGAAGCTCAACCGCGTCAAGTCGGCCATCTTTCTGACCGTGGTCTCGCCCGAGTTCCAGGTCCAGCGCTGAGCGCGTAGCCGGACATCATCATGAATCCTTCGCACCCCCTGTCCCGCCGCCTGTTCCTGCGTCACGCCGGCGCGCTGTCCGCTGCGGGCGCGGCCGCGGCGCCGCTCGCGTTGAACATGGCAGCCGTCGGCTCGGCCGCCGCGCAATCGGCGTCCGACTACAAGGCGCTGGTCTGCATCTTCCTGTTCGGCGGCAACGACTCGCTGAACATGATCCTGCCGACCGACGATGCGACCTGGGCCAACTACACCGCGGTGCGCAACCAGGCGCCCGACTCGATCGCGCTGCTGGCGCCCGGCACCGCGCCGGTGGTCAGCGCGGCGGCAGCCTCGCCGGCCCGGCTCGGCGGCGTGCTGCCCATCGTGCCGTCGACCGCGCGCACCGCACCGGCCGGCGGCACGCAGACCTTCGCGCTGCACCCGCTGATGGGCTCGCTGCAGACGATGTTCAACACCGACAAGCGGCTCGCGATCGTCGCCAACGTCGGCCCGCTGGTCGAGCCGCTGACCAAGACGACCTACAACAACGGCAAGGGCCGTCGCCCGGCGAGCCTGTTCTCGCACAACGACCAGCAGAACACCTGGATGTCGTTCAAGCCCGAGGGTGCGACGGTCGGCTGGGGCGGCCGTCTCGGCGACCTGATGGCCTCGCAGAATTCGCGCGCGATCTTCACGTCGATTTCGGCGGCCGGCAATGCGGTCTGGCTCAGCGGCCAGACGGTGCAGCAGTACCAGGTCGGCACGAACGGCGCGATCCGCATGGGCTCGGACTCGAACGACAAGGTCTTCGGCTCGACCGACGTGGCCGCCGCGATGCGCAGCATCGTGACCGGCTCGCGCGGCGGCCATCTGTTCGAGACCGACCTGGCCGCGGTCGCGGCGCGCTCGATCGACGCCGAGACCACGCTGCGCAGTGCGCTCAAGCCGGCCAGCGATCCGCTGTTCGGCACCGCGCCGGCCAGCGGCAGCTACAACGCGAACAACGACCCGAAGCTGCAGTACGACAACCCGCTGACCGGCGTGAAGGCGTTCAACAACCTCGCGCAGCAGCTGCAGGTCGTCGCCCGCATGATCGACGCGAGCAGCGCGACCGGCGTAGGCGCGAAGCGCCAGGTGTTCTTCGTCAGCCTGGGCGGCTTCGACTCGCACGACAACGAAAACCGCGGCAACGCCGACCTGATGGCCAAGCTCGCGCACGCGATGAGCTATTTCGACACCACGCTGGGCGCGATGAACGCACGCAGCAAAGTGACGACCTTCACCGCGAGCGACTTCGGCCGCACCTTCACGAGCAACGGCGACGGCACCGACCACGGCTGGGGCGCGCACCACTTCGTGATGGGCGGCGCCGTGAAGGGCGGCGACATCTACGGCACGGTCCCGGTGCTGGGCGCGAAGAACACGAACAACAACAACTTCGACTCGAGCCCGGATCAGCTCGGCAACGGCAGCCTGCTGCCGACCACCTCGGTCGACCAGCTCGGCGCGACGCTCGCGAAGTGGTTCGGCGTGTCCGACACCGACGCGCTGGGCGTGTTCCCGAACCTCGCGAACTTCACGACGCGCAACCTGGGCTTCATGGCGTAGCGCCGCCTACGGCCAGAACCCCGGCGCCAGCGCCTTGCGCAGGTGCTCGACCAGCTCGCGCACCGCGCGCGGCGTCGTCGGGCTCCACGGGCGCAGCGCGTAGACCGCGTCGCCGAAGAAGCCGACCGGCCGCCACGCCGGCAGCACCTCGCGCAGCTTGCCGGCGCGCAGCGCAGCGGCGACGCTGAAGTCGGGGATCTGCGCGATGCCCAGTCCGTCCAGCACCGCATCGCGCAGCAGCTCGGAGTTGTTGGCACGCAGCGGGCCGCGCACCGGCACGCTGACGCGTTCGATGTCGCGCTCCGGCGATGACGCGCGTTCGGGCGGGCGCTCCAACTGCCATTGCGCCGTGCCGCTGCGCAGATAGGCCAGGCAGTCATGCGCGACCAGGTCCGCCGGATGCCGCGGCGTGCCGCGCCGCTTCAGATAGCCGGCGCTTGCGACCAGCAGCGTGCGCGAGCCGCACAGCTTCCACGCGACATGGTTGTCGGGCGGCGCGCTGACATGGCGGATCGCGAGGTCGAAGCCCTCGCGCGCGAGGTTCACCAGGTGATCGGAGAGGTCCAAGTCGACCCGCACGTCAGGGTATGCGCGCAGGAAGGCCGCCAGAGCCGGCGCGATCTGCTGGCGTCCCAGCGCCACCGGCGCGGTCACGCGCAACACGCCGCGCGGCGTCGCGGCGAGCTCGCGCACGCCGGCCAGGCCGCGCTCGATCTGCTCGAACGCGGCACGGGTCTGGTCGACGAGCTGCTGGCCGGCCGGCGTGAGCCGCACGCTGCGGGTCGTGCGCTGGACCAGCGGCACGCCGGCGGCGCGCTCGAGCTCGGCGATGCGCTGGCTCATCGCCGCCTTGCTGACCGCGAGCCGCTGCGCGGCCGCGGTGTAGCTGCCGCTCGCGGCCAGCGTGCCCAGCCAGTGCACGTGGGACCACAGTGCGTCGATGTTTCGGGAAGCCATACACGGATTGTTCGCGGTAGTGAACAATCCGTCCAGGCCCGCCGCATTGGCATGCGGCCGATCGGCTCCTAGACTCCATGGACCGTTCGTTCGAACTGACCAGATTGGAGACACACCCATGGGCGCCCCCGAACCGTTCACGCAAACCAGCGAAGTCGCGCACCACATCGGAGGCCGCAGCGTGGCCGGCAGCAGCGGGCGCCGGCAGGCGGTCTACAACCCGGCCACCGGCGCGGTCGCGCGCCAGGTCGCGCTGGCCTCGGCCGACGAGGTGAGCGCCGCGGTCGCTGCCGCGAAGGCCGCGTTCCCGGCCTGGGCCGACACGCCGCCGATCCGTCGCGCGCGCGTGCTGCTGAAATTCCTCGAGCTGCTGAACCAGCACCGCGACACGCTGGCGGCGATGATCACCGCCGAGCACGGCAAGGTCTTCACCGATGCGCAGGGCGAGGTCACGCGCGGCATCGACATCGTCGAGTTCGCCTGCGGTGTGCCGCAACTCCTGAAGGGCGACTACACCGACCAGGTCTCCACCGGCATCGACAACTGGACGCTGCGCCAGCCGCTGGGCGTGGTGGCCGGCATCACGCCGTTCAACTTCCCGTGCATGGTGCCGATGTGGATGTTCCCGGTGGCCATCGCCTGCGGCAACAGCTTCATCCTGAAGCCCAGCGAGCGCGATCCGTCGCCGTCGCTGTTCATGGCCGAGCTGCTGAAGCAGGCCGGGCTGCCCGACGGCGTGTTCAACGTCGTGCAGGGCGACAAGGTCGCGGTCGACGCGCTGCTGACCCACCCGGACGTGAAGGCACTGTCGTTCGTCGGCTCGACGCCGATCGCGCAGTACATCTACGAGACCGGCGCGCACCACGGCAAGCGCGTGCAGGCGCTGGGCGGCGCGAAGAACCACATGGTCGTGATGCCCGATGCCGACATCGAGCAGGCAGTCGACGCGCTGATCGGAGCGGCCTACGGCTCGGCCGGCGAGCGCTGCATGGCGATCTCGGTCGCGGTGCTGGTCGGCGACGTCGCCGACAAGATCATCCCCAAGCTGGCCGAGCGCGCGAAGACGCTGAAGGTCAAGAACGGCATGGAGCTGGACGCCGAGATGGGCCCCATCGTGACGAAGCAGGCGCTGGAGCGCATCGAGGGCTACATCGGCATCGGCATCGA
>DATCSE010000434.1:0-34383 GCA_036568605.1 Burkholderiaceae bacterium
GCGAAGTCGCTGCGCGGCGGCACGCTGATCGCCACGCCGCTGAAGGGCGCCGACGGCCAGATCTATGCGCTGGCGCAGGGCAACCTCGTCGTCGGCGGCGCCGGCGCCTCGGCGGCCGGCTCGAAAGTGCAGATCAATCACCTGAGCGCCGGCCGTGTGCCCGAAGGCGCGACCGTCGAACGCGCGGTGCCGACGCCGCTCGCGCAGGGCGACGCATTGCAGCTGGACCTGAACGCGAGCGACTTCAACACCGCCCGCGAGGTCGCGCGCGCGATCAACGCGAAGATGGGCAACGGCATCGCGCAGGCGCTGGACGGCCGCGTCGTGCGCGTGCGCATGCCCGAGGGCACCGATGCGCGGGTCGCGTTCATGGCCGACATCGAGAACCTCGACATCGCGCTCGCGACGCCGGCCGCCAAGGTCGTGATCAACGCCCGCACCGGTTCGGTGGTCGTGAACCAGACGGTCACGCTGAACCCCTGCGCGGTTGCGCACGGCAACCTGTCGGTCACGATCAACTCGACCCCGGTGATCAGCCAGCCGGCGCCGTTCAGCAAGGGCGAGACGGTGTCGCGCGACAAGGCCGACATCATGGTCAAGCAGGAGCCGGGCTCGCTGATCCAGTTGCCGGCCGGCACCAAGCTCGCCGACGTCGTGAAGGCGCTGAACTCCCTGGGCGCGACGCCGCAGGACCTGCTCGCGATCCTGCAGGCGATGAAGACCGCCGGCGCGCTGAACGCCGAGATCGAGGTGATCTAGATGGCCGGCGTGTCGCGTCTGCCCGGCAACGCGGATCTCGCGTCGCTCGACACGCTGCGCGACCCGAGCGCGGCCGCGCTGAAGGCGCGCGCGTCCAGCGATCCGAAGGCGACGATCAAGGCGGCGGCCAAGCAGTTCGAGGCGCTGTTCATGCAGCAGCTGATGAAGAGCATGCGCGAGGCGACGATGTCCTCCGGCCTGCTCGACAACGGCGGCACGCAGCTGGGGACCGAGCTGCTCGACACGCAGTACGCGAACCGGATGACGGGGCTGCCGGGCGGCCTCTCCGACATGATCGCGCGTCAGCTCGAGCGGCAGATGAGCGGCACGAGCGCCGCGAACATCTCGGCCGCGATCGCGCCGGCCTCGGCCGCCGGCGCACCCGGCGCATCCGGCGCAGGCGCGGCGAACCCGACGCCGACCCAGGCGGACTTCATCAACAAGCACGCGGCCGCGGCGCGCGCCGCCGAGGCGCAAAGCGGCATCCCGGCCGCGTTCATGGTCGCGCAGGCGGCACATGAATCGGGCTGGGGCAAGGGCGAGATCCGCAACGCCGACGGCAGCACTTCGTACAACCTGTTCGGCATCAAGGCCGGTACGAACTGGAAGGGCGCGACGACGACGATCACGACCACCGAGGTCATCGACGGCGAGCCGCGCAAGGTCCAGGCGAAGTTCCGCGCGTACGGCAGCTACGAGGAATCGTTCCGCGACTACGCGCAGCTGATGAAAGACAACCCGCGTTATGCCTCGGTGCTGAACGCGACCACCGCCGACGGCTTCGCCAAAGGCCTGCAGCGCGCCGGCTACGCGACCGATCCGGCCTACGCCGACAAGCTCACGCGCACGATCAACACGACGCTGCGCGTGCAGCGCGCGGCTTCGAACAACCCGAACAACCCCTCGAGGAACCTCGCATGAGCGGCTCAGCGTTGATGTCGATCGGCAAGACCGCGCTGTTCGCGAACTATGCGGCGCTGCAGACCGCCAGCAACAACATCGCGAATGTCAACACGACCGGCTACTCGCGCCAGGAGGCGCAGCTCGCGACCGCGCAGGGCCAGTACACCGGCTCGGGCTTCTTCGGCAAGGGCGTCGACGTCACGACGATCGCGCGCTCGTACAACGCGCTGCTGACGCAGCAGGCGGTCGCCAGCAACTCGATCGCCGCGGCCGATTCGGCCCGCAACGACCGGCTGACGCAGCTCGAGAGCGTGTTCGCGACCGGCACCTCGGGCCTGGGCTCGGCCGCGGGCGACTTCCTGAATTCGTTCGTCGACCTCGCGAACAAGCCGGCCGACGCGTCGACCCGCCAGGTGGTGCTGAGCCAGGCGACCGACCTCGCATCGCGCTTCCGCACCGCGGCCGATCAGCTCTCGACGCTGCAGACCGGCGTCACGCAGGAGGTGAAGACCTCGGTCGCCACGGTCAACTCGCTGGCCCAGCAGGTCGCGAAGCTGAACCAGCAGATCACGTCCTACCGCGGCACTGGCCAGACGCCCAACGACCTGCTCGACCAGCGCGACCAGTTGGTCAAGCAGATCAGCAGCTACGTGAACGTCTCGACGATCACGGCCGACGATGGCAGCGTCGGCCTGTTCATCGGCGGCGGCCAGAACCTGGTGCTGGGCGCGAATGCGAACACGCTGAAGGCGGTTCCCGATGCGTTCGATTCGTCCAAGGTGCAGCTCGCGTTGCAGGAGGGCGCGAGCAATCGGCTGATTCCCGGCGACTCGCTGCAGGGCGGCTCGATCGCCGGCCTGCTGAAGTTCCAGAACAACGACCTGACGGCCGCGAACAACCTGCTCGGCCAGATGGCCACCGCGATCACCGGCGCGCTGAACAAGCAGCAGTCGCTCGGCCTGGACCTGAGCGGGCAGGCGGGCGGGCCGCTGTTCTCGGTCAGCAATCCGCGCGTGCTCGATGCGAGCTCGAACCAGGGCAACGCGACGTTGTCCTTGACGGTCAGCGACTCGTCGCAGGTGCAGGCCAGCGACTACTCGGTCCAGTTCGACGGCACGAACTACACGATCACGCGCAATGCGGATCAGCAGGCCGTGGCCGGCAGCCCGTTCACCGCTGCGCAGCTCACGAGCGGCGTCAGCTTCGACGGCGTCACGCTGCAGCTGACCGGCGGCACTGCGCAGTCGGGCGACCGCTTCGTGCTGCAGCCGGTTGCCACGGCTGCGCAGAACATGCAGTCGGTGCTGTCGAATCCGAACGGCCTCGCGGCCGCGGCGCCGTTCGTCGGGAGCATGGGCGCCAGCAACACCGGCACCGCGACGGTCGCGTCGCTGACGGCGGTCGACCCGTCCTACGACGGCACGCTGACCGCGACGATCCAGTTCACCGACAACAGCGGCAACTACAACTGGGCGCTGTCGGACGGCACGAGCGGCACCGGCACCTGGACCGCGGGATCGCCGATCGCGCTGAACGGCTTCGAGCTCAAGCTCGACGGCGTGCCGAAGGCGAACGACACCGTCAGCGTCGCACCGACCACCTCGATCGCGAGCAACAACGGCAACGCGCTCGCGTTCTCGAACCTCGCCGACGTCGGCATCGTCGCATCGATGCCGCAGACCAACGGCAGCGCCGGCCCCGCGCAGACGATCACCGACGCGTATGCCAGCGCGATCGCCGACATCGGCGTGCGCGTGCAGGGCAGCAAGTCGGCGACCGCGATCTCCGGCAGCGCCGCGCAGACGGCCGAGACCGCGCGCGCCAACGCCGCCGGCGTCAACCTCGACGAGGAGGCGGCGCGGCTGATCCAGTACCAGCAGAGCTACCAGGCGGCCGCGAAGATCCTGCAGGTCGCGCAGTCCGTGTTCGACACGCTGCTGCAGACCGCAGCCGGCTGAATGCAGCAGCAGTAGAGGCTTCCATGCACATCGCCACCGCCACCGCCTACAACAACTCGCTCGAGGCGCTGATGCAGCGCCAGCAGACGATGTCGGAGACGCAGGAGCAACTGACGACCGGCAAGCGCGTGAACCGCGCGAGCGACGACCCGGCCGCCGCGGCGCGCGCCGAGCGCGCGCTCGCGGCCGAGGCACGCAGCACCGCGAGCCAGCGTGCGGTCGACGCGAGCAACAACGCGATGACGCTGACCGAAAGCGCGCTCGGCGACGCCGGCGACCTGCTGCAGCAGATCCGCGAGAAGCTCGTGCAGGCCGGCGATGCCAGCCTCAGCGATGCCGACCGCAAGAGCATCGCGGCCGAGGTCAGCGAGCTGCGCAAGCAGCTGTTCTCGATCGCGAACCGCAGCGACGGCGCCGGCACCTACCTGTTCGGCGGACAGTCGGCCGACCAGGCGCCGTTCGTCGACGCGGCCGGCGGCGTGCAGTACACGGGCCAGGCCGGCACGCAGCAGGCCGCCTCGGGCGAGCCGCTGCCGCTGACGGTCGACGGGCAGGGCACGTGGATGAGCGCGCGCACCGGCAACGGCACCTTCGTCACCGGCGCGGCCAGCGGCAACACGGGCTCGGCATGGATAGACACCGGCCACGTCGTCGATCCATCGGACGTGACAGGTCATTCGTACACGGTGGACTTCGACGCGACGTCGACGCCGACGACCTACACGATCACCGACACGACGACCGGCACCACCTCGGCCGCCACGGCGTTCAAGTCGCCGCAGGCGATCCAGATCGACGGCATGTCCGCGACAATCACCGGCGCGCCGGCCGACGGGGACTCGTTCACGCTGAAGCCGTCGACGCCGACGTTGAGCGTGTTCGATGCCGTCGACAAGGCGATCGCCGACCTGAACGCGACGAATCGCACCAGCTCGCAGAACACGCAGGCGAACACCGGCAACCTGGCGTCGCTCGATGCGGTGATGGGCCAGTTGCAGGCCACGCGCAGCCAGGTCGGCGCGACGCTGACCCGGGTCGACGGCGTGACCGACCGTCTGTCGGCGCTCAAGCTCGCGAGCCAGACCGAGCGCTCGAACGCCGTAGACATCGACATGACACAGGCGATTTCAGACTTCTCGAACCAGCAAACCGGCTACGATGCAGCGCTCAAGAGCTACGCGATGGTGCAGAAGCTGAGCCTGTTCAACTACCTCGGGTAGCGTCAGTCATAGTTCTTGTTGCTGCTGCGGCGCTGGCGGCAGCAGTCGGAGTCCACCGGTGAGCGATACGTCTTCTTCGATCCTCGGTCAGATCGCGCTCGGCTACTCGCCGTTCGTCGACCGCAACCGCGCGGTCATCGCGACGCGGCTGACCGTGATGCCGCTGCGGCCCGATGCGCAGCTCGATGTCGCGCAACTGCTGCACGAGGTCGGCAACGTCTGGCCGGCCAGCGGCGCGCGCGTGTCGCTGAACATCGTCAGCGAAAGCCTGCTGCAGGAGCTGCTCGGCACGCAGCCGTCGGCCAATCTGATGGTCGAGATCCCGGCGTTCATGGCCGTCGAGCCGGCCAACGTCGCCGCGATCAGCGCGCTGCATGCGAACGGCAGCACGCTGCTGATCAAGGGCCGGCCGCTGCGCGAGCTGCCGCGCGAGGTGCTGCCGTGCTTCAAGTACTCGATCATCGACCTGGCCGACGAACGCCGGATCGAGAGCGGGATGGCCCCGCCGGGCGTGACGCGCACGATCCAGTACGTGCAGTCCGGCGTGCGCACCGTCGCCGACATGGAGGCATCGTTCCAGCGCGGCGCCCAGGCGGTGCTGGGCTGGCCGATCGACGACGCGGTCTCGACGACCGCGGCGCGCACCGGCAAGAACGTCGCCGCGCCGGACATGCAGGTGATCGTCGAGCTGATCCACCGGGTCGACAAGGAAGAGCCGATCGAGAAGCTCGAGCTGACGCTGAAGCGCGACCCGACGCTCGCGTTCAAGCTGCTGCGCTACATCAACTCGCCGGCGTTCGGGCTGCGCGTCGAGATCAGCTCGTTCCGCCACGCGATCATGATGCTGGGCTACCAGAGGCTGAAGCGCTGGCTCGCGCTGCTGCTCGCCACCGCGAGCAAGGACGTGAACCTCAAGCCGGTGATGTTCGCGGCGGTGCGCCGCGGGCTGCTGATGGAGGAGCTCTCGCGCGGCGTCGCCGACGAGGAGATGCGCAACGAGGTCTTCATCTGCGGCGTGTTCTCGCTGCTGGACCGCATGTTCCAGCAGCCGTTCTCGCAGCTGCTCGATTCGATACCGGTGCCCGAGCGCGTGCGCCAGGCGCTGGCCGATGAGGCCGGGCCGTTCTGGCCGTATCTCGAGGTGGTGCGGGCGGTCGAGAACGAATCGCTGTTCGACTTCCGCGAGGCCGCCGATCAGCTGATGATGAGCGTCAACGAGATCAACCGCGCGCAGCTGCGCGCCCTGATGCAGGCGGCAGAACTCGAGTGACGCGCGGCTGAGGCCGGTTACGCCTGCGGGTCGCGCGGCAGCGTGAAGTGAAAGCGCGCGCCGCGGTCCGGTTCGGCTTCGCCCCAGATGTCGCCGCCGTGACGGCGCACGATGCGCCGCGCCGAGGCCAGCCCGACGCCGGTGCCGGCGAACTCGTTGGCGCTGTGCAGGCGCTGGAACACGCCGAACAGGCGATCGGCGAAGCGCATGTCGAAACCCGCGCCGTTGTCGCGGAGGACGAACGCGTCCGCGCCGGCGCCGCGCTCGAAGCGGATCTGCGCGGTCTCGCGCTTGCCGGTGTATTTCCAGGCGTTGCCGATCAGGTTCTCCATCAGCACGCGCAGCAGCGTCGGATCGCCCTCGACCTGCATGCCGGGCTGGATCACGAATTCCGCCCGGCGGTCCGGTGATTGATGCCGCAGGTCCTCGGCGACGTAATCGGCAAGCAGCGACAGGTTGACCGACTGGCGCGTCAGCGGCTGCGACGACAGCTTGGACAGCGCGAGCAGTGCGTCGATCATGTTGTTCATGCGCGCCGCGGCGCCGAGCACGCGGTCCAGGTGCTCGTTGCCGACGTGGTCGAGCACCGAGCCGTAGTCTTCCTTGACGATCTTCGTGAAGCCTTCGACCACGCGGAGCGGCGCGCGCAGGTCGTGCGAGATCGTGTAGCTGAACGAGTCGGCATCGGTCGGCTGCTCCGACGGCCGTGCGGCCGCGTTCGACGGCGCGGCGGTCCTGGCCGGCGTTTCGATCTCGCGCAGCGTGCCGTGGTAGCCGGCAAATGCGCCCTGCGCATCGCTGAGCGCACGACCCCGCAGCCGCGCGCGGCGGCCGATGGGCGGAGCGGCATCGCGGCGCTGCACGATCAGGTCGGCCAGCGGCGCGCCGCGCTCCAGGCTCGCGCGCAGTTCGGCCGGGTCGTCGGTGCTCAGGTGGTCCCACAGCAGCGGCGCGGTTGCATTCGACGGCGCCCAGTTCGCGCCGCCGTCCGGCCCGTTCGGCGCGCGCATCGCGACGAGCCGATGCGCTGCATCGGTCTGCCATTGCCAGACATCGAGCAGCTCGTCGACGCGGCGCAGGGCGTCGCGCGATTCGCGCAGCTCGGCGGCCAGGCGATGGCGTTCGCCGGAAGCCCGCACGAACAGGGCTGCGAACACCACCAGGGCGACGCTCAACAGCAGCAGCGCGAGTGCGAAGGCACCGAATGCGCCGAGGTCATCGGCATGGCTGGCGTCGAGCCAGGTCGGCGGGACGGTCCAAGCCCATGCCAGCAACAGCAGCATCGACGCGGCCGCAGCGGCGATCAGCCACCGCGACCAGCGCAGCCGCAGATCCCAGTGGGCTCCGCCGACACCATTCATGCAAGCGATTGTAAGTAGCGTGGGCTCTGCGGCCGAGCAGCCTTGCCGCGAGTGCGGACACGTGTTCGTGGGATTTCAAGTTCGCCTCGCGTGAGCCGAAATCCGGTCACGCGGCATCGGATGCTCCAGGCGATGGCGCCCGTCCGATTCGCGAACTGGCTCACGTCATGCTGCTGTACTTGTCCCGCGCGTCGTTCTGGCTGGCTGCCCTGGCCGCTGCATGGGCGCTGATCGCGCCGGGTCGTCATGAAACGGCGCTGACCGTCGTCGCCGGGGTCGCGGCCTTGCTGGCGCTCGCACTGTGGCGCTCGGCGCTGGCAGCAAGCCGGCGCTCGTACGCTGGCGATGCCGACGTGCCGCCGCCGGCGGTGCTGAGCGATGCGGCGCTGGCGGACGCCGCCGCGGCGATCGCCCGCATCGCGGAAGAATCCACGTCGCACGAGGCGGCGCTGCGGGCGATCGCGGCAGTACTGAAGGCCGAGCTCGGCGCACGTGCGGTGCGTCTGCACGATGTGCTCGCGATCGGCGAGCGCGATGCCCGGCTCGCCGAATGGTTGCCCGAATCCAGGGCGCCCGGATCCAGCGGCATGGCGCTGCGCGGCGCCGCGCGAGTGGTGGCGCTGACCGGCTCGCCCTTGGGTGCCGCGGTCGCGACGCGGCGTGACGTGGTCGAGCTGCCGCGAACGATCGCCGTCCCGCTGGTCGGGGCGGCGGTACACGGTGCGGCGGGGCTCGTGCTGATCGAGCTCGACACGCTCGAGGTCGCGATCGCCGAGCCAGCCCTGGCCAGCCTGCTCGAGCTGACGCGGCTCAGCCATCGGGCTCTGATCAGGCGCCTGGGCACCCCGGCCGAACCGCTGGACCGCGGCACGTCGACCGTGACGGTCGTCACGCCCGGGAGCCGAGCCCCGGATGCCGATACCACTGCCCGAGTGTTGGGCATCGAAGACAAAGTCATCCAGCCTGAGACATGCGTCCCTATGCTGGAACGCCTGGACTGTTGCGCCACGGTGGCATCTGGCATGCTTGAGGGAATGCACGCCCCGCGTGCGACACAATCCGATCCGGTCTTGATGGACACGTACATGCCGGACACCGGCGCCGCAGACCCGTTCCAACCCATACGCCGCCCACTGCCCCCACAGCCCCAGGCCATGCTGGACATGCACGTACGCAAGCGAGCGCCGATCCGCGATCTCGGCGACGACGCCGGCTCGCCGCAGGGCTCGGCCGGCGGTGCTGACGTGCTCGACTCGGAGGCGCTCGCGCGGCTGCGCGAGCTCGACCCGAAGGGCGAGAACCAATTGGTCGAGCGCGTGCTGAAGGCGTTCCAGACGTCGGTGGCGCGCCTGGCGCCGCAGCTGCAGACGGCGCGCGAGGCGGGCGACCGCAACACCGTGCGCCTGGTGGCGCACACGCTGAAGTCGTCGTCGGCGAGCATCGGCGCGATCCGGCTCTCGCAACTGTGCGCCGAGCTCGAAGCGGCGATACGCAACGACGACAACGCCGACATCGAGCCGGGCGTCGTCGCGTTGACCGCCGCGCTCGACGCGGCCATGCAGGCGATCCGGCGCGAGCTGGACCCGGCCCGATGAGCGCGCCGGGCCGCTCGCTGCTACGCCGAATCGGTGGACGGCCGTCCACCGCAACGCTCGCTGCGCGGAGGGCCATCCGGTGAGTCCGTCCCCGCGCCCGTTCGGCGACGACGACCTGCCCGAGCAGCCCAAGGTGCTGCTGGTCGACGACGACGAGGTCAACCTGCTGTTGACCTCGATCGCGCTGCGCGAGCGCGGCTTCGCGATCACCGAGGCGAACAGCGGTGAACAGGCGATCAAGGTGCTGGCCGACTGGCTGCCCGACGTGGTCGTGCTGGACGCGCTGATGCCCGGACTCGACGGCTTCCAGACCTGCCGCGAGCTGCGCGTGCTGCCGGGCTTCGAATCGCTGCCGGTGCTGATGCTGACCGGCCTGGACGACGACGCTTCGATCACCCGTGCGTACGAGGCCGGCGCGACCGATTTCTTCGTCAAGTCCACGCAATGGAGCCTGCTCGCCGGGCGCCTGCGCTACCTGCTGCGCGCCGCCCGCACCCGTGCCGAGCTGGAGCGCAGCAAGTCGCGCCTGGCACGCGCGCAGGACCTGGCGCGCATGGGCAGCTTCGACTGGCGGCGCGGGCAGGGCGGGCCGGTGTTCTCGGTCGAAGGGCTGCGCGTGTTCGGCCTCAGCCCGAACGACAAGCTCGCGTTCCGGCCGCTGCTGCGCATGCTGTCGAACGACGACCGCGCCGGGCTGATGGCGGTGCTGCACGAGGTCATCAAGCACAGCACCGTGCTCGCGACGGATATCCCTGCGACCTTGCGCGACGGCCGCCAGCGCATCGTGCACGTCGAGGCCGAGCCCGAGTTCAACGAACACGGCAACCTGACCGGCTACAGCGGCATCGTCCAGGACGTGACCGACCGGCGCATGGCCGAAGACCGCATCCGCCACCTCGCGAACTTCGACACGCTGACCGGCCTGCCGAACCGCCGCCAGCTGATCTGGCGCGCCGAGCGCGCGCTCGAGCATGGCCGCCGGCTGAACCACCAGGTCGCGCTGCTGCTGATCGACCTGGACCGCTTCAAGATCATCAACGACACGCTGGGCCACGGCGCCGGCGACGAGTTGCTGATGGAAGTCGCGCGCCGCCTGCGCTCCTGCGTGCGCCACTCCGATCAGGTGATGGAGAGTACGCTGGAGTCCATGGGCTCGCGCTCGCACCGCACACTCGAAGCGGTGGGTCGGCTCGGCGGCGACGAGTTCGTCGCGCTGCTGCCCGAGGTCGCCGACGAGCGCGATGCCGAACGCGTCGCGACCCGCATCCTCGACCTGATGCGCGAGCCTATCTTCGTCGGCGCGCAGGAGTGCTTCGTGACCGCGAGCGTCGGCATCGCGCTGTACCCGCGCGACGGGCTGACGGTGGCCGACCTGATGCGCAACTCCGACGTCGCGATGTACTCGGTCAAGAACACGACGCGCAATTCGGCGTCGCTGTACCGGCCGGCGCTGGCCGGCCAGGGCCGCGAGAAGCTCGAGCTCGAAAGCGCGCTGCACAAGGCGATCGAACGCGACGAACTGGTGCTGCACTACCAGCCGAAGATCGATGTGCGCGGCGCGAAGATGATAGGTGCCGAGGCGCTGATGCGCTGGCGGCACAACGGCACGCTGGTCGGTCCGGGCGACTTCATCCCGCTCGCCGAGGAGACCGGCCTGATCGTGCCGATGAGCGAATGGGCGATCCGCGAGGCGGCGCGCCAGGCGCGCGTCTGGGCCGACAGCTTCGGCTTCGCCGATTCGATCGCGGTCAACCTGCCGAACCGGCTGTTCGAGCGCACGGATCTGGTCGAGTACATCCACAACGCGGTCACGACCTACGGCGTGCCGCACCACTCGATCGAGCTGGAGATCACCGAGACGGGCCTGATGAAGGACCTGCAGAACGTGATCCCGTCGCTGCACCGGCTCAACGAGATCGGCGTCGAGATCTCGATCGACGACTTCGGGACCGGCTATTCGTCGCTCGCGTACCTGACGACGCTGCCGATCAGCGAAGTGAAGATCGACCGCAGCTTCGTGCGCGACCTCGGGATGACGCCGCAGAGCTCGGCCGTCGTCACCGCGATCATCGCGCTCGCCCGCTCTCTGGGGCTGCGCGTGATCGCCGAGGGCGTCGAGAACCTGCGCCAGATGGAGGTGCTGCATCGCCTGGGCTGCGGCGTGATGCAGGGCTTCCTGTTCAGCCGGCCGCAGCCGCCCGAAGACATCGAAACCTGGCTGCAGCAGACCGTGCTGCCGCGCAAGGCGCCGTGGATCGTCAAGGCCGGCGAGGCGATCGAGCTGCCCGACATGCTGCGCATGGCCGACGGGCGCGACGCGCGCGTGAAGCCGGCGAGCTGAGCCCACGACGAATCGCATCGGGATGGAGACGACACGCCCGGCGCCCCTGGCCGGATCGAGCACCAGCGCCGCGGACCTCGCGAAGGCCGCGTTGCGCCGCCTGGCGCTAGACAAGCTCGAGCCAACCCCGGAAAACTACGCACGCGCCTATAGGCTCGAAGCCGGCGAGCCGCCGGCCGATGCGGCGGCGCTCGCGGCGTTGATCGAACGCATCGTGCGCGGCATCGAACGCGGCAGCCGCGCCTGGACCGCCGCGCGCAAGAAGGACAGCCTGCAGCGCGTGCTGGCCGGCAGCCGCAGCGATGCGCAACGGCTGCAGCAGCGGCTGTCGCAACTGGTCGCGAGCTGGGACCAGGATGTCGGCGATACCGTGGCCGCCGAGCTCGGTGCCGAGCCCACCGGCACAGCGCCGGCCGACGGCCCCGCCGAAGCACTGCCCACGCTGTCGATCTCGCTGGACGAACCCGCGCCTGGCGACGCGCCGGCCGCAGCGGGCCTCCCGGTCGACCTCACGCCCTGGCGGCGCGTCTCGGCCACGTTCGCCGACACGGTGGGCTGCGCGCTGCCCGAGCGCGACAGCGCCGCGCAGGACTTGCGCCAGGAGCTCGAGGCGCTGAGCGCCCAGCTGCTGGCGCGCGGCGCCGACGCGCCGCTGGCCGATTCGACCGAGGCCTTCGGCACGCGCGCGCAGCAGCTGATCGCGCACCGCCATCACCTGTTCACGCAGCTAGGCGCGTTGTGCGAGGAGTTGACTGCCAGCCTGGTCGAGTTCGCCGAAGACGACAGCTGGGTCCAGGGCCAGTGCCAGGCGATGCGTGCCGCGATCGGGGACGGGCTGACAGGCCGCGGCGTTCGCGCCGTCGGCGAGCTGCTGCGCGACACGCGCGAGCGCCAGGGCCGGTTGCGCGAGGAGCGCGAGCGTGCCCGCGATTCGTTGAAGGGCCTGATCAACCGCATGCTCGCGGAGCTCGACGAGCTCGGTTCGCAGACCGGAAATTTCCACGACAGCGTCGGCCGTTATGCCGACGTGATCGAGAAGGCCGACTCGCTCGAGAGCCTGGCCGGCGTCGTGCGCGAGATGGTCGAGGAAAGCCGCACCGTGCATTCGCTGGTGCAGCAGACCCAGGCGCGGCTGCAGGACGAGCACCACAAGGCGCGCGACCTGGCGCGCCGCGTCGACGAGCTGGAAGGCGAGATGCGGCGGCTCTCCGAAGAAGTCTCGACCGACCAGCTGACGAAGGTTGCGAATCGGCGCGGGCTGCTGCAGGCATTCGAAAGCGAACGGGCGCGCGTCGAGCGCGGCGGCGGCAGCCTCGCGGTCGGGCTGCTCGACATCGACAACTTCAAGCGCCTGAACGACGAGCTGGGCCACGGCGCCGGCGACGAGGCGCTGCGCTCGCTGGCCGCGCGGGTCAGCGGCGCACTGCGGCCGACCGACCGGGTCGCTCGCTACGGTGGCGAGGAGTTCGTCGTGCTGCTGCCCGATACGCCGGTGGCCGAGGGCCAGCAGATCCTGACCCGGCTGCAGCGTTCGCTGACCGGCGGCCTGTTCATGCACGAGAGCAAACAGGTGTTCGTGACCTTCTCGGCCGGCGTGACTGCGTACCGCGAGAACGAGGCGATCGAGACCGCGCTGGAGCGCGCCGATCACGCCTTGTACGAGGCCAAGCGCACCGGCAAGAACCGCACCTGCGTGGCCTGAGACGGCACGCCAGGCGCCGTCAGCACTTCTTCAGCCCCTCGGTCGGGCGCCCGCCCTTGGCGAGCACTTCGGTCACGGCCTCGCGATCGCTGAGCCGGCGCTCGCGCGCAAGCGTGCCGGCCTGCACCGCCTGCGACTCCAGCGTCGCCTTGCTGGACTCGCCGCTGCAAGCGAGCAGGTACACGACGCGGCGCGAGGTGCCCAGCGTCGCGCCGCTGACGCTGGACACGCGCGGGCCCATCGCGAGCAAGTCCTCGTGGCTCAGGCCGACGTGCGGCGCGATCTCGTCCAGGCGCCGGCTCTCGGCGCGCCCGGCGAAGAAGACCGCGACAAAGGTCGCGACCACCGCGACACCGGTAATGATGGCGATGTGCTTGATCATGTGAACCCGTCCCTTCGGGGCGATGGTACATGGGCATGCCGCGATTCGGATTTGTTCACACGGCCATCATGGAACGACACGTCCGCCGCTACAGGATCGTGCGCAGCGCGCGCGCCGCCTCGCGCAGCGCCGGCAGCAGCGCCTCGGTCACCTGCGCCTGCGTCTGCCCCTGCATGTTGACTGTCATGCCGATCGCGCCTACGCATTCGCCCTTGCGGTCCTTCACCGCGACCGCGATGCCGCGCAGCCCCAGGTCGAGCTGCTGCTCGGTCGACCAGTAGTCCAGCGCGCGTGCCGCCAGCACCGCCTCGCGGTAGCGCGCCGGGTTGGTCACGGTGTGCGCGGTGAAGCTCGTGAAGTCGTGCCCGGCGATCCAGGCGTCCAGCTGCTCGTCGTTCCAGGTGGACGGGATCACCATGCCCGGCGCGACCACATGGGCCGGCACGCGCACGCCGACCTGGTAGCCGATCGAGATGAAACGCGGTGCATTGCTGCGCGCGACGTAGACGATCTCGTGGCCGTCGAGCACGCTGAAGTTGACTGTCGCGCCGGTCTGCATCGACACGCGCTGGATGAAGGGCTGCACCAGCCGCGGCAGGCGTGCCGCCTCCAGGTAGCTCTGGCCCAGCCGCAGCACGCGCGGCATCAGCCAGAAGTTCTTGCCGTCGGTGCCGGCGTAGCCGTAGTGCACGAGGCTGAGCAGGAAGCGCCGCGCGGCCGAGCGGGTCAGCCCGGTCAGCTCGGCGGCCCGGGACGGCGTCAGCCGCGGGTGCTCGTCGTCGAAGGCTTCGATCAGCCGCAGGCCTTTGCCCAGGCCTTCGATCAGGTCCCGGCGGGCGATGCCCGGGATGGCGTCGCGGGAGGAGGTGGAGGTGGTGTCCATCGGCTAGTGAAAACCCGGAAGGCGCTCGATCATCGCGCGCCTTGCGCGATGATCGCGCAAATGGACCGTGACGATCTTGTGACCCTGGTGCCGACTGCCTAATGTCCAGCTCCAGGGGCCACCCGATTGCGGTCGCTCCCGACAGCCTCCCAAAACCACCACAGGAGACAACGCCATGGCAAGCGACCTTGCACACGGGCCCCAGTCGAAGAAGGCCGCGGCCAGCGGCTGGATCGGCTCGGCGCTCGAGTACTACGACTTCTTCATCTACGCGACCGCCGCGTCGCTGATCTTTCCGCAGATCTTCTTCCCGAGCACCGATCCGAAGATGGCGATCGTCGCGTCGCTCGCGACCTACGGCGTCGGCTACGTCGCGCGCCCGATCGGCGCGTTCGTGCTGGGCCACTTCGGCGATACCCACGGGCGCAAGCAGGTGCTGCTGATGTGCATGTTCCTGATGGGCTTCTCGACGATGGCGGTGGGCCTGCTGCCGACCTATGCGCAGGCCGGCATCATCGCGCCGGTGCTGCTCGTGGTCCTGCGGCTGATCCAGGGCTTCGCGGTGGCCGGCGAGATCTCCGGCGCGAGCTCGATGATCCTCGAGCATGCGCCATTCGGCCGGCGCGGCTTCTACTCGAGCTTCACGCTGCAAGGCGTGCAGGCCGGGCAGATCCTCGCGGCCGCGGTGTTCCTGCCGCTCGCGCACTACCTGCCGGCGGCCGAGTTCAACAGCTGGGGCTGGCGCGTGCCGTTCCTGCTGAGCTTCGTCGTGATCGTTGCGGGCTACATCATCCGCCGCAAGGTCGACGAGACGCCCGCGTTCGCCGAGGAAGACCGGAAGGGCAAGGTCGCGCGCGCGCCGGTCGTCGAGGCGTTCAAGTTCTGCTGGGCCGACATGCTCCGTGTCGTCTGCATGGCGCTGATGAACGTGATCCCGGTCGTCGCCACCGTGTTCGGCGCCGCCTATGCGGTGCAGAAGGCCTACGGCATCGGCATGCCCAAGGACGTGTACCTGTGGATCCCGGTGCTCGGCAATTGCCTGGCGGTGCTGGTGATTCCGTACGTCGGCAACCTGTCGGACAAGATCGGGCGGCGCCCGCTGATCATCGTCGGCGCGCTGGCCTCGGGTCTGCTGTCGTTCGCCTATCTGTGGGCGATCAGCATCGGCAGCGTCCCGCTCGCGGTGTTGCTGTCGCTGCTGATGTGGGGTGCCGTCTACCAGGGCTACAACGCGGTCTTCCCGAGCTTCTACCCGGAGCTGTTCCCGACACGCACCCGCGTCTCGGCGATGGCGATCTCGCAGAACATCGGCACCGCGATCACCGCGATGCTGCCCGCGCTGTTCGCAACGGTCGCGCCACCCGGGTCGGACAACGTGCCGCTGATGATCGGCAGCATCGCGTTCGGCGTGACCGCGATCGCCGCGCTGGCTGCGTGGAGCGCCCGCGAGACCTACCGCGTGCCGATGGCCGATCTGGGCAACGCCAACGCGGTGCCGGTCGAGAAGGCCGAGTACGACAAGCTGCGCACGCAAACGCTGGCGCACGCCTGAAAGAGAGAATCATCACCATGATCGACGGCAAGACCCGGCTCATCGCGCACATCGGCTACCCGACCGAGACCTTCAAGGCGCCGATGATCTACAACCCCTGGTTCGAGCAGCGGGGGATCAACGCGGTGGTGATGCCCATGGGCGTGAAGGCCGAGGACTATGCCGGCGTGCTCGCATCGCTGCGGCGCATCACGAATTTGCGCGGCGCGCTGGTCACGATGCCGCACAAGGTCACGACGCTCGCGCTGGCCGACGAGCTGACGCCGACCGCGCGCATCGCCGGCGCCTGCAACGCGCTGCTGCTGCGCGACGACGGTACCTGGCTCGGCGACCAGTTCGACGGCGCCGGATTCGTGCGCGGCGCGCAGCGCAAGGGCTGCGTGATCGAAGGCCGGCGCGCATTGGTGGTCGGGTCGGGCGGCGTCGGCTCGGCGATCGCCGCGTCGCTGGCCGCGGCCGGCGTGGCCGAGCTGGGCCTGTTCGACCGCGACGCGGCGATGGCCGAAGCGCTGTGCGACCGGCTGCTGACGCACTACCCGGCACTGGGCTGCCGCACCGGCTCGAACGACCCTGCAGGCTATGACATCGTCGTCAACGCGACGCCGCTGGGCATGAAGGACGGCGACCCGCTGCCGTTCGACGTCGAGCGGGTCGCGCCGTCGACGTTCGTCGGCGAGGTCGTGATGAAGAGCGAGTACACGCCGCTCCTGCGCGCCGCGCTGGCCAAGGGCTGCGCAGTGCAGGTCGGCACCGACATGCTGTTCGAGATGATCCCGGCGTATCTCGAGTTCTTCGGCTTCGGCACGACCAGCGCGGACGAGCTGCGCGCGGTCGCCCGCATCCAGTATTGATGAGACAACGGCACACGCAAGGGCTTTGCATGCAGGACCGCACCGAACGCGAATTCACGGCCGATGCCGCCAACCCGCTCGGGCTGGACGGCATCGAGTTCATCGAGTACAGCACCACCAAGCCGCAGGCGCTGGGCCAGGTGCTGGAGATGGCGGGCTTCCATCCGATCGCGCGGCACCGCTCGCGCGAGGTGCTGCTGTACCGGCAAGGCGACATGAACGTGATCGTCAATGCGCATGTCGGCGAAGCGGGCCGCGGCCCGGCGCCGGTCGAGACGCCGACGATCGCCGCGATCGCGCTGCGCGTGCGCGATGCCGCCGGCGCGTACCGCGAGGCGCTGGCGCGCGGCGCGTGGGCGGTGCCCACGCATGTCGAGGTGATGGAGCTGAACATCCCGGCGATCCACGGCGTCGGCGCGAGCCGCATCTACTTCGTCGACCGCTACAAGGACTTCTCGATCTACGACGTCGACTTCACGCTGATCCCGACCGTCGACGCCAAACCGCAGGCGCTCACCGGGCTGCACTGGTACGGCGTGGTCCAGTACATCGCGAACGACCGCACCGAGGACTGGACCGAGTTCTACCGCGAGCTGTTCGGCTTCCAGACGCTGCCCGATGCCGAGCGCCACGGCATCCTGCCCAAGGGCCGCGTGCTGCGCAGCCCGTGCGGCAAGTTCTTCCTGCAGCTGATCGAGCCCGAGCCCGGCATCTTCGACGCCGAGGGCGAAGAGGTGCTGCAGCGCATCGGCCTGGGCACGCCCGATGTACTGGCCAGCGTGAAGGCGCTGCGCGAGCGGGGCCTGGGCTTCGTCGAATCGGGCGGCGTGCATTCGGAGACGCGCGGCGCGCTGACGCAGAGCTATCTGGGCGGCGTGATGTTCGAGCTGGTGCACGACGAGGTGATGCGATGAAGGCGCTCGACGAGCTGCGCGCCGAACGCGAGGTCTCGTCGCTGGCCGACTTCGGGATGGACACGATCTCGCTGGCCGGCACGCTGCCGCAGAAGCTCGCCGCGATCCGCGGGGCCGGCTTCTCGCAGGTGATGCTGATGGCGCGCGACCTGGTCGGCCATGCGGGCGGTCTGGATGACGCGATCCAAGTCGTCAAGAACAGCGGTCTGCGCGTCACCGGCTTCCAGGTGCTGCGCGACTTCGAAGGCCTGTCGGGCCATCTGCACGACTACAAGGTGGACGTGGCCAAGTCGATGCTCGAGATGTGCCACGCGGTCGGCTCCAAGGTGCTGCTGGTCTGCTCGTCGACCTCGACCCATGCGACCGGCGACCCGGCCGTGCTCGCGCGCGACCTGCGCAAGCTCGCGATGCTCGCGCTGCCGCTGGGCATCCGCATCGCGTACGAGGGCTTGTCGTGGGGCCGGCACATCGAAGAGTTCACCGCAGCGTGGGACATCGTCTGCCGAGCCGATGCGCCGAATCTCGGCATCGGCATCGACTCGTTCCACCTGTTCGCGACGAAGACGCCGCTGGACGACCTGGAGCTGCTCGACCCGGACAAGATCTTCCTCGTGCAGCTGGCCGACTTCATGTGGAACGAGATCAAGTCGGTCGAGGAGCGCATCGACACCGCGCGCCACTTCCGCGTCTTCCCGGGCGAAGGCGTGCACAGCGCAGCGCTGGCCGAGCTTGTGCTGCGGCTCGATGCGCTGGGCTACCGCGGCGACTACAGCTTCGAGGTCTTCAACGACGACTACCTGCAGATGCCGCTGCCCACCGTCGCGCAGCGCGCGCGCCGCTCGGCGCTGTGGCTGGGCGACGAGGTGCTGCGCCGCTCGGCGCCGCTGCCCGGGCGCATGAGGCTGCGGCGTGGCTGATGCGCCGGTGCGGCTGCTGCTGGCCGGCGCGGGTGCGATCGGGCGCGCACATGCGCGGCATGTCGCTGCTAGCGATGCCTGCGTGCTCGCCGGCGTGGTCGACCCCGCACCGGTGAGCCGGGACTGGGCTCGGCAGCTGGGCGTGCCCCATGCGGACCAGCTCGAACCGGCGCTCGCTGCGTGGCGCCCGGACGGCGTCATCCTGGCGACGCCCAACACGCTGCACGTGGTGGGCGCACTCGCGTGCCTGGAGCGCGGCGTGCCGGTGCTGGTCGAGAAGCCGATCGCCGACCGGCTGCACGATGCGCTCACGCTCGTCGAGGCGGCGCAGCGCCTGCGCGTGCCGGTTCTGGTCGGCCACCATCGTCGTCACAGCGCGGCGATGGCCACGGCCTGCGAGACGATTGCGAGCGGCGTGCTGGGCCGACTCGTCGCAGTGCAGGGCAGCGCGCTGTTCCGCAAGCCCCAGGCGTATTTCGATGCAGCGCCGTGGCGCCGCGAATCCGGCGGCGGGCCGATCCTGATCAACATGATCCACGAGGTCGACAACCTGCGCCTGCTCGCCGGCGAGATCGCCGAAGTGCAGGCGATCGCGTCGAATGCGCGCCGCGGCCATGCGGTGGAAGACACGGTGGCGATCGTGCTGCGCTTTGTCGGCGGTGCGCTCGGCACGTTCCTGTTGTCGGATGCCGCTGCGAGCACGCACAGCTGGGAGCAGACCAGCGGCGAAAACGGCATGTACGCGCGCGATGCCAGCGAAGCCTGCTACCACGTCAGCGGCGAGCGCGGCAGCCTCGCGATCCCGACGATGCGGCTGCAACTCGCGACCGGCGACGAAGCCTCGTGGCTCGAGCCGCTGCACGAGCAGCGCCTGGTGGTGCCCACGGTCGATCCGTTGCGCCGCCAGCTCGACCACTTCATCGCGGTGATCCAGCGGCGCGAGGCGCCGCGCGTCAGCGCCGCGGACGCCGCCGCGACGTTGGCCGCCACGCTGGCGATCGCCGAATCGGCCGCGAGCGGCCGCCCGGTGCGATGTGACAAGATCGCGCTCTGAGACACACACCAAACCCCTCGCCGGCATGCCCCACAAGATCCTGCTGCTCAACGGCCCGAACCTGAACCTGCTCGGCACGCGCGAGCCGCAGGTCTACGGCCACGACACGCTGGCCGATGTCGAGAGCCGCGCCGTGGCGCTGGGCGCGTCGCGCGGGGTCGCGGTCGAGTGCTTCCAGAGCAACCACGAGGGCGCGCTGATCGACCGCATCCACGCGGCGCGTCTGGACGGCACCGGCTTCATCGTGATCAACCCCGGCGGGCTGACGCACACCAGCGTCGCGCTGCGCGATGCGCTGGCCGGGGTTGCGATCCCGTTCATCGAGATCCACGTGTCCAACGTGCACAAGCGCGAGGCGTTCCGGCACCACTCGTTCCTGTCGGAGATCGCGGCCGGCGTGATCGTCGGCTTCGGCGTCGGCGGCTACACGATGGCGCTGAACGCAGCGATCGACCGGCTCGCGCCGGGCTGACCGCTATCCGACCAGCACCGCGCCGAGGTTGCGCGCACTGTCGCTGAGCACCGGCAAGAAGCGCCGCCGCATCTCGTCCAGCGACACACGCGCCGCATGCGTGCTGACGTTCATCGCCGCGACCACGCTGCCGCGCGCATCGCGCACCGGCACCGCGATCGAACGCAGTCCGACCTCGAGCTCCTGGTCGAGCAGCGCGTGCCCCGAGTCGCGCACGGCCTTCAGCAGCTTGCGCAGCCTGGCGGCGCTCGTGACCGTGCGATCGGTGCGCGCGATCAGCGCCACGCGCTCGAGATACGCGTCGAGCGCATCCGGCGGCAACTGCGCGAGCAGCACCTGGCCCATCGAGGTGCAATACGCCGGCAGCCGCGTGCCGACCAGCAGGTTGATCGACATGATGCGCGTCTCGGCGGCGCGGCAGATGTAGACGATGTCGTCGCCGTCGAGCACGGCGACCGAGCACGATTCGCGCAGCCTGGCGCTGACCTGGTCGAGGTAAGGCTGCGCGACGACGGCCAACGGCGTCGACGACAGGAACGCCTGGCCCAGCGTCAGCACCAGCGGCTTCAGCGAGTAGCGCTTGTCCTCCTCGGCGACGTAGCCGAGCTTGTGCAGCGTGTACAGGCAGCGCCGCACCGCGGCGCGCGACAGCCCGGTGGTCTGCGCGACCTGCGAGATCGTCAGGTGGTGCCGGTGTTCGGAGAACGCGCGGATGACCTGCAGCCCGCGCTCCAGCGAGGTCATGAAGTTCGGGTCGCCGGCGTGGCTCTCTGTCTCGCGCATGGTGTCCGGCCTCATTGATCTCGTCTGTTCGATTATCGAACAGTTATTCGATTATCGCCCTTGACCCTGCCGCGCGTGACGCCTATCGTTTCAGCACATCGGCGGCCCACCGCCGGACAATCAAACCCGAGACAACCCCGGAAGGATTCGATCGTGATCGACAAGATCGTCCCCAGCGTCGAAGCGGCGCTGGCCGGCATCGCCGACGGCGCCACCGTGATGATCGGCGGCTTCGGCACTGCCGGCCAGCCGGCCGAGCTGATCGACGCGCTGATCGCGCAAGGCGCACGCGACCTCACCGTCGTCAACAACAACGCCGGCAACGGCGAGACCGGCCTGGCCGCGCTGCTGAAGACCGGCCGCGTGCGCAAGATCATCTGCTCGTTCCCGCGCCAGACCGACTCGCAGGTGTTCGATGCGCTGTACCGCGCCGGCAAGATCGAGCTCGAGCTGGTGCCGCAAGGCAACCTCGCCGAGCGCATCCGCGCCGCCGGTGCCGGCATCGGCGCGTTCTTCACGCCCACGGCCTACGGCACGCCGCTGGCCGAGGGCAAGGAGGTGCGCGAGATCGGCGGTCGCATGCAGGTCCTCGAATACCCGATCCACGCCGACGTCGCGCTGATCAAGGCCGAGCGCGGCGACCGCTGGGGCAACCTGACCTATCGCAAGACCGCCCGCAACTTCGGCCCCATCATGGCCGCGGCGGCGAAACTGACGATCGCCTCGGTGCACGAGATCGTGCCGCTGGGCGAGCTGGATCCGGAGATCGTCGTGACCCCCGGCCTCTATGTGCAGCGTGTCGTGAAGGTGCCGCGATGATCAAGAAACTCGACCGCAACCAGATGGCCGCGCGCGTGGCGCGCGACATTCCCGACGGGGCCGTCGTCAACCTCGGCATCGGCTTGCCGACCCTGGTGGCCAACCACCTGCCGTCGGACCGCGAGGTGCTGCTGCACACCGAGAACGGCGCGCTGGGCATGGGCCCCGCGCCGGCGCCGGGCCAGGAGGACTGGGACCTGATCAACGCCGGCAAGCAGCCGGTCACGCTGCTGCCGGGCGGCTCGTACTTCCACCACGCCGACAGCTTCGCGATGATGCGCGGCGGGCACCTGGACTTCTGCGTGCTCGGCGCGTTCCAGGTCAGCGTGAAGGGCGACCTCGCGAACTGGCACACCGGCGCGCCCGATGCGATCCCCGCGGTCGGCGGCGCGATGGACCTCGCGATCGGCGCGAAGAAGACCTTCGTGATGATGGAGCACCTGACCAAGGGCGGCGAGAGCAAGATCGTGCCGGTGTGCACCTACCCGCTGACCGGCGTCGGCTGCGTCAGCCGCCTCTACACCGACCTCGCGACGATCGACATCACGCCCGAGGGGCTGAAGGTGGTCGACATGGTCGAAGGGCTGGATCTGGCCGAGCTGGTGCGCCTGTCGGGCGTGCCGATGACGCTGGCCTGACCATCCAACCGCGACCCGGCACGAGACAACACGAGAGAGAGACATCGCCATGAACCACGCTTTCATCGTCGACGCGATCCGCACGCCGTTCGGCCGCTACGGCGGCGCCCTGAGCTCGGTGCGCACCGATGACCTCGGGGCGATCCCGATCCGCGCGCTGATCGCGCGCAACCCCAAGGTCGACTGGGCCGCGGTCAGCGACGTGCTGTACGGCTGCGCGAACCAGGCCGGCGAGGACAACCGCAACGTTGCCCGCATGAGCGCGCTGCTCGCCGGGCTGCCGCTGGACGTGCCCGGGGCCACGATCAACCGCCTGTGCGGCTCGGGGCTGGATGCGGTCGGCAGCGCGGCGCGGGCGATCCGCAGCGGCGAGGCGGGCCTGATGATCGCCGGCGGCGTCGAGAGCATGAGCCGTGCGCCGTTCGTGATGCCCAAGGCCGAGACCGCGTTCTCGCGCACCAACGCGGTCTACGACACGACGATAGGCTGGCGCTTCGTCAACAAGCTGATGAAGGAGCAGTACGGCGTCGACTCGATGCCCGAGACCGCCGAGAACGTCGCGGTCGATTTCAAGATCGAGCGCGAGGCGCAGGACCGCATGGCGCTGGCGTCGCAGCTCAAGGCCGTGAAGGCGCAGCAGAGCGGCTTCTTCGACGCCGAGATCACGCCGGTGACGATCCCGCAGAAGAAGGGCGATGCGATCGTCGTCGCGAAGGACGAGCATCCGCGCGAGACTTCGCTCGAAGCGCTCGCGAAGCTCAAGGGCGTGGTCAAGCCCGACGGCACCGTGACCGCCGGCAATGCGTCCGGCGTCAACGACGGTGCCTGCGCGCTGCTGCTGGCCGACGAGGCCAGCGCCGCGAAGTACGGGCTCACGCCGAAGGCGCGCGTGCTGGGCATGGCCACCGCCGGCGTGCCGCCGCGCATCATGGGCTTCGGCCCGGCACCGGCAGTGCGCAAGGTGCTCGCGCTGACCGGCTTGAAGCTCGAGCAGATCGACGTGATCGAGCTGAACGAGGCGTTCGCCGCGCAAGGCCTGGCGGTGCTGCGCGATCTGGGCATCGCCGACGACGATGCGCGCGTCAACCCGAACGGCGGCGCGATCGCGCTGGGCCATCCGCTGGGCGCGAGCGGCGCACGCCTGGCCACGACCGCGGTGAACCAGCTGCAGAAGACCCAGGGTCGTTATGCGCTGTGCACGATGTGCATAGGCGTCGGCCAGGGCATCGCGGTCGTGCTCGAGCGCGTCTGATGCGCGGGCTGCATAGCGGCGCGACCCTCTGCAAACATCTGTAAAGGTCGTACCGCGCGTCAGCCGGCGCGCTCGCTCGGCAGTTAGAGAGGCATGACGATTCGTTCAACGAAGGAGCCAGTCATGTCCAGAATGCTGCCGTCCACCGTGAAGGTCGCCGCCGTGGCCACGGTCTCGGCGCTGCTGCTGTCGGCCTGCGTGGTCGCTCCGTACCCGCAGCGGGTCTACGCGCAACCCGCCCCGGCCCCCGCGCCGTACTACAACCAGGATGTGGTGGTCGTCGATGCGCCGCCGCCGGCGCCGTATGTCGAAGTCGTGCCGGCGGTTCCGTACCCTGGCGCGATCTGGATCGGCGGCTACTGGGGCTGGTCGGGTGGCCGTCACCACTGGGTGCCGGGCCGCTGGGAGGCACCGCGCCCCGGCTACAGCTACCGCGGGCATGCCTGGGTGCAGGACGGCGGGCGCTGGCACCTGCGCGCGGGCGGCTGGATCCACAACTGACACGCCACGTTGCTGAGCCCGCCGGTCATGCGGCGGGCGCGGATCACCCCGCGAGCGCCTCGGCGTGGCGGGCGATGCGGAACGATCCGACCGCCTGGACGAGCTGAGTCGCCTGCTGCTGGAGGCTGTCCGCCGCCGCGGCCGACTCTTCGACCAGCGCGGCATTTTGCTGCGTCATCCGGTCGAGCTGGGTCACCGCGTCATTGACCTGGCCGATGCCGGCCGTCTGCTCCGCGGTCGCGTGGCTGATCGCCGCGATCATCTGCGCGACCTGGTTCACCTGGCTGACGATGTCGTTCATCGTCTGCCCGGCATCGCCGACCTGACGCGACCCGACGGCGACCTTCTCGACGCTCGCTTCGATCAACGCACGGATCTCGCGTGCCGCCTCGGCTGCACGCCCGGCCAGGCTGCGCACTTCGCCCGCGACGACCGCGAAGCCTCGCCCCTGCTCGCCGGCACGGGCCGCCTCGACCGCCGCATTGAGCGCGAGGATGTTGGTCTGGAACGCGATGCCGTTGATCACGCCAACGATGTCGGCGATCTTCTTCGAGTCGGCGCTGATCTCGTCCATCGTCGACACCACGCGGCCCACCGCCTGACCTCCCTCGCTCGCGACCGCGCTCGCCGCCTGGGCCATCGCGGCGGCTTCGCGCGCCGTCTGGGCGTTGTGGTGCACGGTCGCGTTCAGCTCGTCCATCGACGCGGCGGTCTGCTGCAGGCTGCTCGCCTGCTGCTCGGTGCGGTCGCTGAGGTCGAGGTTGCCCTGCGCGATCTCGCCGGCCGCGGTCTGGACCGAATCGCTCGCCTGACGGATGCCGCCGACGACGCCGGTCAAGCGGCTCATCGAGCCGCGCAGCGCCTGCAGCAGTTGTCCGAGCTCGTCGCGCGTCGCGGCGTGGATCTGGTGCGTCAGGTCGCCGCTGGCGAGCGCTTCGGCCGCCGCCGTGGCGGCACGTACCGAGCGCAGCATCGAGCGGGTCACGGTCACGATGATGGTGATCGTCAGCGCCGCGAACGCCGCCACCATGACCGACACCAGGGCCAGCTCGTGGCGCTTGTCCGCGACCCGGCTCGACAGCACGTCCTTCAGGACCTCGAGCGCCGTGCCGACCAGCGCGAACTGCGCATCGAGCGCAGCGGACAGCGCGGCGTCGGCGACTGCCTTCTGCGCGCCGGCTGACGCGAGCACGGCTTGCGCAGCCGTCGCGGCCGCGGCGAGCGGCGCTGCCAGCGTCTTTTCGAGCGCCGGGTCGGCCGCGATCGATTTCTGGAGTTCGCTGCGCACGCCGGCGAGCTGATGCCGCGCGGTGCCGAGCAGCGCGGCCTGCGCCGTCGGGTCCTCCCGCTGCAGGCGCGCCAGCGCGAGCGTTTCGGTCAAGCGCGGCAGCCCGGCCAGTGCCGAGGCGACCACGTGGTAGCTGCTGGCCTCCGGATCGAGGATCAGCCCGGAGTTGTCGACGATGCCTTCGAGCAACGCCAGCTGCTCGTCGAGCAGTGCCGTGTGGCGCGCGATCGCGTCCCCGTTGCGCTGCACCGATTCGAGTTTCGCGACCAGCTTGTCGTCGTGCATCTCGGCCAGCGCGCTGCGTGCGGCCGCGAACGCCTTGCCGACCGCGCGTCGTGCGGTGTCGCGGGCGTCGGGGCTCGCCTGCCGCTGCGCCGCGATGTCGCGCTGGGCCTGTGTTGCGCGGATCAGCTCGATGACGGCCGCGGCCGGCACGACGCCTTCGAGCTCCGCGCGCGCCGCGCCGAGCTCGCCCAGATGACTCTTGGCGACCAGCCAGAACGGAGGGACGAGCGCACACATCGAGATCAATCCGATGAGCGCGAACTTCTGCCACAACGGAAGATTGCCGATGATTCGCTGCATGTTGACTCCAGAACAGACGAACCGGTATCGGCCGCGCAGCAAGAAGCCTTGATGGGCGCAACGGGCCGCGAATGTCAACGATATTCAGCGAGCGGATCAGCGGTTCGACGGAGCGCACAGACTCCACAGCGCAGCCAGCGCGAGCTGTGCATCGGCCGCGCGATAGCCGGCCCAGGCCAGCGTGGTCGCGGCGGTGATGGCCGCCACCAGTGCCGCAACGAGCCAGCGACGGCGATGGCGATGGTGTGCAGGCTGCATGTGCGCCCCCCGCGACGTCGTCGTCATGCCGTCGCGACGCCGAGCTGCCGCTCGATCGAGCGGTCGCGGATCGGCAGGTGCAACAGCACCGAGGCCACGCCCAGCGCGATCGAGATCGTCCACATCCACGCATACGAATGGGTCGCGTCGTAGACGCTGCCGCCCAGCCATGCACCGAAGAAGCCGCCGAGCTGGTGGCCGACGAACACCAGGCCGAACAAGGTGCCCAGGTAACGCACGCCGAAGATCTGCGCGAGCACGCCGCTGGTCAGCGGCACCGTGCCCAGCCAGGTCGCGCCCATCACCAGCGCGAACAGGTACAGGCTGGCGGTGCTGAGCGGCAGCATCACGAACGCCACCATCGCGAGCGTGCGGATCGCATAGAGGCCCGCGAGCAGAAGCTTGCGCCTGTAGAGGTCGCCGAGCTTGCCGCAGATGAACGTGCCGATCGCATTGGCCAGTGCGATCAGCGCGATCGCGGTGACACCGGCACTGGCCGGCAACCCGGCGTCGCGCACATAAGCCGGCAGGTGCACGCCGAGGAACGCGAGCTGGAAGCCGCAGCTCGTGAAGCCCAGGTTCAGCAGCCAGAAGCCGCTGTGTCCGAGCGCCGCGCGCACCGCGGGGCCGGCCGATGGTGCGCCCGAGGTCGCGGCGCCCGAGGCCGCCGCCGGCGCGCGATCGTCGACAGCGCGCGCCGCGAAGGCACAGGCCAGCGCGAACGCCGCAAGCCCTTGCAGCGCCTGCGACCAGCCGATCTGCGCGATCCCCCACTGCGCGGCTGGGACCAGCAGGAACTGCACGAAGCCGCCGATGCCGCCGGCCAATCCCTGCGCGAGGCCGCGCCGCTGCGCCGGCACGATGCGGGCGATGCCGCCGTAGACGGTGGCGAACGTGGTCGCCGACAGCGCCGCGCCGGTCACGATGCCGACGCCGAACGCGAGCGCGCCCGACGACGGCGCCCACGATTCGATGACCAGGCCCGCGCTGTAGAAGAGGCAGCCGGTCGCGATCACGCGGGCGGTGCCGTAGCGGTCGGCGACCCAGCCGGTCAGCGGCTGCATCAGGCCCCAGACCAGCGTCTGCAGTCCGGCGGCGAACGCGAACGACTCGCGGTCCCAGCCCTTGTCGGCCAGCATCGGCAGCATGAACAGGCCCTGCACGTGGCGCGTGCCCAGCGCCATGCCGAGCACGGCGCCGGCGCAGACCAGCAGCAGCCAGCCATCGAGCGCGTGGTGAGCGGATGCCGCCGTGCGCGGCGACGAGGGAGAGGACGAGCCAGGCGGTGATGCAGGAAGGGGCGCGGTCATGCGTTTGGGTCCATGGCTGCGGCAGCAGCGTTGTCGTCGTTCTCTTGCGTGAGGCGGGCGATTCCGGTCGGCAGGCCCGACAGCACCACCTTGCAATCCGGCGGCAGGCGCAGGCGCTGGCCGGCGTCGAGCACCTCGTCGCGCAATTCGCGCTCGGGGGTCAACCAGATCCGGCCGGCGGCGGCCTCGACCAAGAACGGCCGCGAGCTGACGACTTCCAGCACCCCATTGCGGGTCACGACCCAGGTGCCGGTGTCGGCCGGCGAGCTGCGAATCAGCCTCAACGCTTGCATCCCCGCATTGGGCGCGATTCACATTGGCGGCACAATGGAAATTCTCACCCTGGAGGATTGAGGAAATCTCGTGTCTGGCCGTTCCTCGCAAGCCCCGCCGCCGCTGAACGCATTGCGCGCCTTCGAGGCGGCGGCCCGGCATTCGAACTTCGCCCGCGCTGCGATCGAGCTGAACGTGACGACCGGCGCGCTCAGCCACCAGATCCGCGGGCTTGAAGCGTTGCTGGGCGTGCGGCTGTTCGAGCGGCTGGCGCGCGGGGTCACGCTGACGCCGCCGGGCCGCGCGCTCTATCCCGGCCTGTCGAGCGGCTTCGCGCAGATCCGCGATGCGGTCGCCGCGCTGCGCGCGAGTGCGAACAGCAACGTGCTGGTGGTCAGCACGCCGCCCGGCTTCACGTCCAAATGGCTGGCGCCGCGGCTGTACCGGTTCGCGCACCAGCACCCGGAGATCGAGCTGCGCATCGCCTCGTCGGCCACGTACGCGAACTTCGCGACCGACGGGGTCGACGTCGCGGTGCGCAACACGCGGCAAGGCGAGCGCGCGAACGCTGCGCTCGCCAGCGAGAAGCTGGTCGACGACTGGATGCTCGCGGTCTGCAGCCCGGCGCTGCTCGCGCGGGCGCGCCGCGCGCAGGGCCGCGCATCGCCAGCCGCGCTGCGCCGTAGCGTCGCCGCGCTGCCGCTGATCCATGACGATCAGCTGGCCGGCCGCCCCGAGGTGCCGACCTGGGCCGACTGGTTCCGGGCCGCCGGCGTGGCGGCGCCCGACATGCGGCGCGGCTTGCGCTTCTCCAGCGCCGACCACGCGATCGACGCGGCCGTGCAGGGCGCCGGGCTGCTGCTGACCCATGTGCTGCTGGCCCACGACGAGCTCGCGAGCGGCCGGCTCGTGATGCCGCTGGACGTGGCGCTGCCAGTGCACCGCACCTACTACCTGGTGTGGCCCAAGGCGCAGCCGCCGCGGCCGGCGCTGGAGGCTTTTCGCGCCTGGCTGAAGCGCGAGATCGCCGCGACGAGTGCCGTGCCGGCGCACGGCCGCAGCTGAAAACGATCGAGCGCGATCAGCGCGCGCCGTGCGAACCGTCGCGACACTCGCTCGGTGGCAAGATCGCCGTGTGGCGACCTACGACAAGGACCAGTGGATCTCGTCGTTCGGCGACGAGATGGTCAAGCTGCGCCCGCACATGAGCGCGCGGGTCCTCGAGACCATCGCGCTCGCGATGTGGCACAAGCATGGGCGCTCTGGCGACGACCCGCACAAGGCCGCGCGCGAGTGGCATGCCTCGGCGGGGAAGAAGTGATGCGCGTCGGCGGCGTTGTGTTGGTGGAAGGCGGGCGTGTGGAGTCCGAAAGCCGTCCTACGTGAGACTACGTAGGAGCAAGCTCCTCCTTTGAACCCGGGGAAGCCAAATCGACTGTCAACATCTAGATTCCCCAGATCGCGCTCGGTCGTAGCGCACTCCAAGGAAACGGGATGATCCGCATCTTGACCGTTATGTCCATTGGCGCGCTGGCCATCGGCGCACTTGGCAGTGCCTACGCCAAACCGCACGCATCTGCTCTTGAGCCCGACGACGAGGTGCGGACGTTCAGCAACGCGAGCGCGCACCGGCATGGGAACGAAAAGCACGGTTTCATCGATCGCGACCTGACCTTCAGCGACTCGCTGCACGAGACATCAAACGGCCTGCACAAGGGCTGGACCAACGAGCCGAAGTTTCCGGAGAAGCATGACCATGATATGGGCCACGTCGCGGCAGTCCCGGAGCCGTCAACCTACGTGCTTCTGGCGGTTGGTCTCGCCGGTGTTGCCCTCTTCGGTCGCCGTCGCCGTCGGGGCTACTGAATAGAACTCCTCCCCTGCCGGCCGGCAATTTGAGCCGGCTGGTGAATTTGCGGCGATCCGATGTTTGGGCCAATTTCCCAAGGCGGCACTTCGAGGGTCTTCGCGCCGTTAGGCCCTGCAATTGCTTGCTTGATGGTGGAAGGCGTGGGATTCGAACCCACGGAGGACTTGCGCCCTCGCCAGTTTTCAAGACTGGTGCCTTAAACCGCTCGGCCAGCCTTCCGATCAGGCGCCGATTGTAGGTGGCGCACCGTGACCGCGTTCGCCGCGCGGCTCAGCCGCACGCGACCTGCACCACCTCGCGCCGCCCGCCGTCGATCCGCACCGCGGTGAGCTGCCGGCCCCAGACGCAGCCGGTGTCGATCGCGAGCAGGTCGGGGCGTTCGATCAGGCCCAGCGTGGCCCAGTGGCCGCAGGCGATCGGCACGCCGGCGGTCCGGCGGCCGGGCACATCGAACCACGGGTACATGCCGGGTGGGGCGCTGCCGATCCCGTCCTTCGTATGCAGGTCCAGCGTGCCGTCGGGCGCGACGAAGCGGATGCGCGTCAGCACGTTGACGACGAAGCGCCAGCGCTCGATGCCGACGAGCTCATCCGACCAGCGCGACGGCTCGTCGCCGTACATGTGCTGCAGGAAGTCGTGGACCTCGGCGCCGCGCAGCACGCGTTCGACCTCGCCGGCGAGCGACAACGTTTGCGCGCGGTCCCACTGCGGCACCACGCCGGCGTGCAGCAGCAGCCAATCGCCGGCCGTGCGATCGGTCGCCAGCGCCAGCGGCCGCTGCCGCAGCCAGTCCAGCCAGTGGTCGCGATCCGGCGCGTCCAGGATCTCCTGGATCGTGTCGCCGCGGTGCGGCTGGCGCACGCCATGCGCGACCGCAAGCAGGTTCAGGTCGTGGTTGCCGAGCAGGCACTGCGCCGCATCGCCGAAGCCGCGCAGCCGGCGCAGCGTCGCGAGCGACTTCGGGCCGCGGTTCACCAGGTCGCCGAGCACATACAGCCGGTCGCGCGACGGCGAGAAGTCGACTTTCGCGAGCAGTGCATCGAGGGGGTCGCAACAGCCTTGGACGTCGCCGATGAGGTAATCCATGCGGTGATTCTGCTACGCTCGTCGTCCCGAGTTGCCGCGCGCGCCGCATGGACGTTGCCCTTCTGATTTTCCTGATCCTGGTGAACGCGCTGTTTGCGATGTCGGAACTGGCGATCACGTCGAGCCGCAAGGCGCGCCTGCAGGTGATGGTGGAAGCCGGCGACTCGGGCGCGCAGGCCGCGATGGACCTGCACGACAACCCGACCAAGTTCCTCTCGGTGGTGCAGGTCGGCATCACGTCGATCGGGATCCTGAACGGCATCGTCGGCGACGCGGCGTTCTCCGCGCCGTTCGCGCATTGGCTGCAGCAGACTTTCCCGCTCTCGACGCGCGCTGCCGAACTGAGCGCCACCGGGATGGTGGTGGTCACGATCACGTTCTTCACGATCATCTTCGGCGAGCTGGTGCCCAAGCGCATCGGGCTGATGTACCCGGAAGCGATCGCGCGGCTGGTCGCGCGGCCGATGGAGTGGCTGTCGGTGATCACGCGGCCGTTCGTCAAGCTGCTGTCGTGGTGCACCGAGGCGACGATGCGGCTGCTGGGCATCCGCGGCGGGCCGGACCGCAGCGTGACCGAGGAAGAGATCGCCGCGAGTCTTGAGGAAGGTCTCGATGCCGGCGTGATCGAGGCGCAGGAGCACCAGATGGTGCGCAACGTGTTTCGCCTCGACGACCGCCAGGTCGGCTCGATGATGATCCCGCGCACCGAGATCGTCTGGATGGACCTCAACGCCAGCGCCGAGGACATGCTGCGCACGATCACGGCGCACGAGCACTCGCGCTACCCGGTGTGCCGCGGCGGGCTCGACGAGGTGCTGGGGGTCGTCTCGGCGCAGAGCCTGCTGCAGCAGGTGATGCAAAGCGGCGAGGTGTCGCTGGTCGACAAGCTGCAGCCCTCGGTGTTCGTGCCGGAGACGCTGTCGGGCATGGAGCTGCTCGATCACTTCCGCGCATCCAGCGCGCAACTCGTGTTCGTCGTCGACGAGTACGGCGAGGTGCAGGGCATGATCACCGTGCGCGACGTGCTCGAGGCGATCACCGGCGAGTTCACGACGCCCACCGCCGACGACTCGTGGGCCGTGCAGCGCGCCGACGGCAGCTGGCTGTTCGACGGCCTGATCCCGGTGCCCGAGCTGAAGGACCGGCTGGACCTGAAGGAGCTGCCCGAGGAAGATCGCGGCCGCTACAACACGCTGGCCGGCATGGTGATGCTGCTGCTCGGCCGGCTGCCGCGCACGGCCGATGCGGTCGAGTGGGAAGGCTGGCGCTTCGAGGTGGTCGACCTCGACGGCAAGCGCGTCGACAAGGTGCTCGCGGGCCGGCTCGCCGATGCGCCGGCTACCATGCACTGACCGATACGCGCGTCGCCCTGGAGTACCTCGCTTGAGCCATTCGTCCCCGCTCTACCGCAACCCGGTTCCGCTTGACGCCGACCATCACCGCCACAAGCGGCTGCAGCCGCTGACCGACTACTCGATCGCGAGCGCGATGCACGCGAGCTACCTGGGCGTCGACGAGTTCCCGCAGGCTGCGCTGGAGTTCGTGATCATGTTCATCGACATCGCGTCGGACAGCGGCGGCCGCGCGCAGGTCTCGCCGGCCGTGCTGCTGGGCATGACGCCGGGCGAGAACCTGATGGTCGAAGGCACGCGCTGGGCCGCGCGTTATGTGCCCGCGTTCATCCGCCGCTACCCGTTCTGGACCACCGACACGAGCGACCCGGCTGCGGCCGGCGTGCTGGTCGACGAGGCCTGGAGCGGCTTCTCCGACACGCAGGGCGAGCCGCTGTTCGAGCGCGACGGCCGGCCGACGCCGACGTTGCGCTCGGCGCTCGAGTTCATCAACCGTTTCGAAGCCGAGGCGCAGCGCACGCGCGAGTTCTGCGCGAAGCTGATCCAGTACGACCTGCTGCGCGAGATGAAGGCCGACGCGACGCTGCCCAGCGGGCAGACGCTCTCGGTGAAGGGCTTCTATGCGATCGAGGAAGCGGCGCTGCGCTCGCTGCCCGATCGGGTCGTGCTGGAGCTGCACCGCGACGGCTGGCTCGCGATGATGCATGCCCACATCCTGTCGCTCGCGCACCTGCGGCCGCTGATCGAGCGCAAGGCCGAGCGGCTGAGCCAGGCTGCGGCCAAGGCGGCCGAGAACGTTTGACTCCGTTTCCATGAGCACCTTGAATTCGCCAAGCGCTCCGGACGCATCCGGCGGGGCCGCGCTGCCGTTCGATCGTTTCCTCGCGACGCCCGCGGCAGTCGACGGCTTCGGCGCGCCGGCGCTGATCCGGCACATGCTCGCCTTCGAGGCCGCGCTCGCGAACGCGCAGGCTGCCGAGGGCATCGTGCCGCCGCAGGCCGCGTCCGCGATCGCGGCGGTCTGCGGCGAGGTTGGTCAGTTCGACGCGCAACGCATCGTTGCTGACGGCGCGATCGCCGGCAGCGTCGCGATCCCGCTCGTGAAGGCGCTGACCGCGGCGGTCGCGACGCGCGATGCGAGCGCGGCGGCCTGGGTGCACTGGGGCAGCACCAGCCAGGACGTGATCGACACCGCGATGGTGCTGGCGACGCGCGCATCCCTCGCGCGCATCGATGCGGCCTTGGAGCGGCTCACCGCGGCGCTGCTCGCGACCGCCCGCGCGCACCGCGACACGCCGGTGCTCGCGCGCACGCTGCAGCAGCCGGCGCAGGTCATCAGCGTCGGCTTCAAGATGGTCGCGTGGATCGCGCCGCTGATGCGCACGCGCGCGCGGCTGTGCGAGGCCGCTGGGACGGCGCTGCAGCTGCAGCTCGGCGGTGCGGTCGGCACGCTCTCCACGCTGGCCGAGCGCGGCGATGCGGTGCTGCGCCGCGTGGCGGCCGAGCTGGAGCTGCGTGCGCCCGACGGCGCCTGGCACACGCAGCGCGATGATTGGGTCGCGCTCGGCTGCGAGGTCGGCGTGCTGTGCGGCGCGCTCGGCAAGATCGCGCTGGATGTCGGGCTGCTCGCGCAGGCCGAGGTCGGCGAGATGGCCGAGCCCAGCGGCGGCGGGCGCGGCGGCTCGTCGGCGATGCCGCACAAGCGCAACCCGGTGGCCTCGATGATCGCGCGCGCAGTCGCGCTGCGCGCGCCGCAGCGGGTGGCGGCGCTGCTCGCCGCGATGCCGCAAGAGCACGAACGCGCGCTCGGCGCGTGGCAGGCCGAGCTGGCCGAATGGCCGCAGCTGCTGCTCGGCGCCGAAGGCGCGGTGCAGGCGCTCGCCGAGGTCGCGTCCGGCCTGGTCGTCGATGCGGCGCGCATGCGCGCCAACATCGAGGCGCTGAACGGGCTGGTGTTTGCAGAGGCCGCGGCCGCGGTGTTCGCGCGAGTGCTCGGCAAGGCCGGCGCGCATGCGCTGCTGGACCGGCTCGCACAGGCCTGCGTGGCCGAGCGCCGGCCGCTGCGCGAGCTCGCGCTGCAGGCGCGCGAGGCCGATCCGGCGCTGCGCGCGGCGATCGCCGTCGCCGCGCTGAACGACGCTTTCGATACCGACCTCGCCGCGCGCCGCGCCGGCGCGATCGCCCAGAACCGGCTGGCGGCGCTGCAGGCGTCGCAGGCCAACACGGAGTCAAGA
>DATCSE010000435.1:0-27337 GCA_036568605.1 Burkholderiaceae bacterium
GACGCCTGCCGCCGATGCCGTACCCGACACCAAAAGCGATAACTGAAGCGACAACCATGACGACGACGATCCAAGCTCTCCGGCGCCGCGCCGCGCAACTCGGTGGGGTGGCCGCGGCCCTGGGCGCGACGCTCGCGACGCACGCCGTGCGGGCCGCAGACAAGGTGAACGACCTGCCCGGCGGGCCGGCCGTGAACCAGCTGAACCTGCACCCGCCGGTGACCGAGATCGCCAACGACCAGATGTGGCTGCACCACTTCATGCTGGTGATCTGCTCGCTGATCTTCGTCGGCGTGTTCGGCGTGATGTTCTATTCGATCATCAAGCACCGCAAGTCGGTGGGTGCGAAGCCGGCCAACTTCCACGAGAGCACGACCGTCGAGATCATCTGGACCGTCGTGCCGTTCGTCATCGTGATCCTGATGGCGCTGCCGGCCACGAAGGTGGTCGTCGCGATGAAGGACACGAGCGCCGCCGACCTGACGATCAAGGCCACCGGCATCCAGTGGAAGTGGGGCTACGACTACCTGAAGGGCGAGGGAGAAGGCATAGGCTTCGTGTCGACGCTGGACGTCGCGCAGCGCGAGGCCTCCGACAGCGGCAAGCCTGCCCCGACCGACGACTACCTGCTGAAGGTCGACAACCCGCTGATCGTGCCGGTCAACAAGAAGGTGCGCATCATCACGACAGCGAGCGACGTGATCCACGCGTGGATGGTGCCGGCCTTCGGCGTCAAGCAGGACGCGATCCCCGGCTTCGTGCGCGACACCTGGTTCCGCGCGACCAAGCCCGGTGACTACTACGGCCAGTGCGCCGAGCTGTGCGGCAAGGAACACGCGTACATGCCGATCCACGTGAAGGTGCTGAGCCAGGCAGACTACACGAAGTGGGTCGAAGGCAAGAAGAAGGAATTGGCCGCCGCGGCCGACGACCCGTCCAAGGTCTGGACGTTGCCCGACCTGGTCGCGCGCGGCGAGAAGGTCTATGCGGCCAACTGCGCCGTCTGCCACCAGGCCAACGGCAAGGGCGGTGGCCCGATCAAGGCGCTGGACGGCTCGCCGACCGTGCTCGACGCCGACAAGACCAAGCAGATCCACACCGTCCTGAACGGGCAGAACAACGGCGCGATGCCGTCGTGGAAGCAGCTGTCCGACACCGAGATCGCCGCGGTCGTGACCTACACGAAGAACAACTGGTCGAACAAGACCGGCCAGATCGTGCAGCCGTCCGAGGTACTCGCCGCACGCAAGCAGTAAAGAACACGCCCACGTTGCAGAGAACACAGGAATTGCCATGAGCGCAGTCATCGATCAGCACGCCGCCGGCCACGGTCACGCCCACGACGAGCACCACGAGCACCACGCGCCCACGGGCTGGCGGCGCTGGGTGTTCGCGACCAACCACAAGGACATCGGCACGCTGTACCTGCTGTTCTCGTTCACGATGCTGATGATCGGCGGCATCCTCGCGCTGCTGATCCGCGCCGAACTGTTCCACCCGGGGCTGCAGTTCGTGAACCCGCAGCTGTTCAACCAGTTCACCACGATGCACGGCCTGATCATGGTGTTCGGCGCGATCATGCCGGCGTTCGTCGGCTTCGCGAACTGGATGATCCCGCTGCAGGTCGGCGCGCCGGACATGGCGTTTGCGCGCATGAACAACTTCAGCTTCTGGCTGCTGATCCCGGCCGGCCTGATGCTCGTCGGCTCGTTCTTCATGCCGGGCGGCGCGCCGGCCGCCGGCTGGACGCTCTACGCGCCGCTGACCCTGCAGATGGGCCCGTCGATGGACGCCGGCATCTTCGCGATGCACATCATGGGCGCCTCGTCGATCATGGGCTCGATCAACATCATCGTGACGATCCTGAACATGCGCGCGCCCGGCATGACGCTGATGAAGATGCCGCTGTTCTGCTGGACCTGGCTGATCACCGCGTACCTGCTGATCGCGGTGATGCCGGTGCTGGCCGGCGCGATCACGATGACGCTGACCGACCGCCACTTCGGCACGCACTTCTTCAACCCGGCCGGCGGCGGCGACCCGGTGATGTACCAGCACATCTTCTGGTTCTTCGGCCACCCCGAGGTCTACATCATGATCCTGCCGGCGTTCGGGATCGTCTCGGCGATCATCCCGGCGTTCGCGCGCAAGAAGCTGTTCGGCTACACCTCGATGGTGTACGCGACCGCGTCGATCGCGATCCTGTCGTTCATCGTCTGGGCGCACCACATGTTCACGACCGGGATGCCGGTCACCGGCCAGCTGTTCTTCATGTACGCGACCATGCTGATCGCGGTGCCCACCGGCGTGAAGATCTTCAACTGGATCGCGACCATGTGGCGCGGCTCGATGACGTTCGAGACGCCGATGCTGTTCGCGGTGGGCTTCCTGTTCGTGTTCACGATGGGCGGCTTCACCGGGCTGATCCTCGCGATGGCGCCGGTCGACATCCAGCTGCAGGACACCTACTACGTCGTCGCGCACTTCCACTACGTGCTGGTCGCCGGCTCGCTGTATGCGCTGTTCGCCGGCGTCTACTACTGGGGCCCGAAGTGGACCGGCGTGATGTACAACGAGACGCGCGGCAAGATCCACTTCTGGTGGTCGCTGATCGCGTTCAACGTCACGTTCTTCCCGATGCACTTCCTCGGCCTGGCCGGCATGCCGCGCCGCTACGCCGACTACCCGATGCAGTTCGCCGATTTCAATGCGGTTGCCTCGGTCGGTGCGTTCGCTTTCGGCCTCGCGCAGGTGTACTTCTTCCTCTGGGTCGTCGTGCCGATGATGCGCGGCCAGGGCGCGAAGGCGCCGCAGCGCCCGTGGACCGACCCGGACGGCAAGGGCGCCGAGGGGCTGGAGTGGGAAGTGCCGTCGCCGGCGCCGTTCCACACCTTCGAGCACCCGCCGAAGCTGAACGCCGCGGCGACCAAGGTGATCGGCTGAGGCCGTGCAGGACCGTGCGATGACGCCCGAGCAGCAGAAGAAGAGCAACCTGCGCCTGGGGCTGATCCTGGCCTCGATCGCGGTGGCGATCTTCGTCGGCTTCATCGCGAAGAGCGCGATATTCGGCATGTGAGCGACGGGTTCGCGAACCGATGACTCCCGATCCGCGCCAGCCTGAAGCGAAGGACGACGACGCAGCCGCGCTGCGCCGCGACAACCTGCGCATCTTCGGCAAGCTCGCGGTCATCGTCGTCGCGATGTTCGGCTTCGGCTATGCGCTGGTGCCGATCTACAACTCGATCTGCACGGCACTGGGGATCAACGTGCTGTCGCTGGCCGAGCTCGACGTGCAGGGCGGTGCGCGGGCCGACGCCAAGAAGGTCAAGAACAACACCCAGGTCGACACCAGCCGCACGATCACGATCGAGTTCGACGCGAACTCGCGCGGCCCGTGGGAGTTCCACCCGGCCAAGCGTTCGGTCGACGTGCACCCGGGCGAGCTGACGACCGTGATGTACGAGTTCAAGAACGTCCAGAACCGCACGATGGCGGCGCAGGCGATTCCGAGCTATGCGCCGCAGCAGGCGATGCCGTACTTCAACAAGCTCGAGTGTTTCTGCTTCAACCAGTACACGCTGAAGCCGGGCGAAGCGAAGCAGTGGCCGGTCGTCTTCGTGATCGACCCCAAGCTGTCCAAGGACGTCAAGACGATCACGCTGAGCTACACCTTCTTCGAAGTCGGCGGCAGCGTGCCGGCGGAGCCGCAATCGTGACCGGAGCGAACGCGATGGAACCGAACGACGACACCGGCGACGACGGCGGCCTGCGCGCCGCGAGCCAGCGCAAGCCGTCGTTCCTGGACACGATGCGAGCGGTCGCATGGTCGTTCTTCGGCGTGCGCAAGGCCCGCGACTACGAGCACGACCTGAACCGGCTGAACCCGGTGCACCTGGTGATCGCCGGCGTGATCGGTGCGGCGGTCTTCATCGGCGTGCTGCTCGCGATCGTCAACTGGGTGCTCGCCAGCGGCGTCGCGAAATGAATTCGACGAAGAATCCCTCAAGACAACCCAAGTAGATCAGGCATTCAGGAGAACAAAACATGTCGGCAGCGACACCCCACGGCAGCACGCCTTACTACTTCGTCCCCGCGCCCTCGCGCTTCCCGGTGCAGGCGTCGTTCGGCCTGCTGCTGGTGATCTTCGGCGCAGGCCAATGGATCAACGGCCATGGCTGGGCGGCATGGGTGCTGCTCGCGGGCATGGTCGTCCTGCTGTTCACGCTGAAGCAGTGGTTTGGCGCGGCGATCGGCGAAAGCGAAGGCGGGCTGTACGGCGACAAGATCGACATCTCGTACCGCTGGAGCATGAGCTGGTTCATCTTCTCGGAGGTGATGTTCTTCGGCGCGTTCTTCGGCGCGCTGTACTGGACCCGGCTGCACGCGTTGCCCAACCTCGGCAGCCTGGAGAACGCGGTGCTCTGGCCCGACTTCAAGGCGGTGTGGCCCAGCGTCGCCGCCGGCGCCACCGGCTCGCCGGCCGGCATCGTCGAGCCGTTCACGACCATGGGCCCGTGGCCGATCCCGACGATCAACACCGCGCTGCTGCTCAGCTCCGGCGTCACGCTGACGATCGCGCACCACGCGCTGATCGCGAGCCAGCGCGGCAGGGCGATCGCCTTCATGTGGATCACCGTGCTGCTGGGCGCGACCTTCCTCGGCTTCCAGGCCTTCGAATACCACCACGCCTACAGCGAGCTGAACCTGAAGCTCAGCTCCGGCGCGTATGGCTCGACCTTCTTCATGCTGACCGGCTTCCACGGCTTCCATGTGCTCGTCGGCATGCTGATGCTGCTGTTCATCACGCTGCGGCTGATGCGCGGCCACTTCACGCCGCAGCGCCACTTCGGCTTCGAAGGCGCGGCCTGGTACTGGCACTTTGTCGACGTGGTCTGGCTGGGCCTGTACGTGGTCGTCTACTGGCTCTGACGAACCCGATCCCAGAAGCACAAACGCCGCGGTTCGCGGCGTTTGTCTTTGCGCGAGGCGGCCGGCGCCGGCGCGCTATCTCCCGACCGGGACGCCGGTGGGCTGTATCCATCCGGCCCAATACGCAAGCATGATGCAGACGAACAGCAGCACCGACAGCGCGACCCGCACCGCGAGTGCGCGCATCATGTTGCCGGCCTTGGGCTTGCCTTGTCGGCCGTCGCGCAGCATGAACACGCCGGCCGTGGCGAGCGCGCCGATGATGCCGACGAAGGCCAGCGCGATGATCCAGGTCTTCATGCACGCGGATTATCCGCGCCGGCTCTTGTTGACGTCGGCCGCGGGGTCGCGGCGATGAGCGACACCGGCGCCGTGCGGCGCCGCTTCGTGATCGTGACGCTGGCGACCCTCGTCGGCGTCGCGCTGACCGCGCGGCTCGGCGTCTGGCAGCTCGCGCGCGCCGCCGAAAAGATCGCGCTGCAGACCGCGCTCGAGACGCGCGGCCACCTGCCGCCGCTGGACAACTTCGCGCTGGCACGCGATGCCGTACAGGCCGAAACCCAGCACTACCGGCCGGCGGTGCTGCGCGGTCGCTGGGTCGCGAGCCACACGATCTTCCTCGAGAACCGCCAGATGAACGGCCGGCCCGGTTTCTTCGTCGTGACGCCGCTGCGGCTCGCCGGCCGTGACGAGGCGGTGCTGGTGCAGCGCGGTTGGGCGCCGCGCGACATCCGCGATCGCACGCTGCTGCCGCGCGTCGCCGAGCCGGCCGGCGAGGTCGAGGTGCGCGGCCTGATTGCCCCGCCGCCGGCCCGGCTCTTCGAGTTTTCCGCGGCGGCCAGCGGGCCGATCCGGCAAAATCTCGACGTCGCGGCGTATTCGATCGAGATCAAGATGCCGCTCGTGCCGCTCTCGCTGCAGCAGACCGATGAAGGCGCGGCCCCGGGCGCCGCCGCAGCAGGAAATAGCGCCGCGAACGACACGCTGCTGCGGCAGTGGCCGCATCCGGCGGTCGATGTCCACAAGCACTACGGCTACGCTTTCCAGTGGTTCGCGATGAGTGCGCTGATGTTGGGTTTGTATGTCTGGTTCCAACTCGTCCGTCCCCGGCTCCGGCGCGTCGCTTGACGGTGGGTCGCCGTTGAGCTTCACGGTGCACACGATGCCGGCGCCGGCGCTGGCCGACGATGCCGCACGCCGTACCGCGAGCGGACGCCTGAAGATGTTCCTGGTGCTGCTGGTCTGCGCGGCGCCGGTGCTGGCGTCGTACATCACCTACTTCGTGATTCGTCCCGAGGGCCGGACCAACTACAGCGAACTGATCGAGCCGCTGCGGCCCGTTCCGGCGGCGCTGCCGCTCAGCGATCTGCGAGGCGAGCCGGTCGCGGCCGAGACGCTGAAGGGACAGTGGTTGCTGGTCGTCGTCGCCGGTGGTGCGTGCGACGCCCGCTGCGAGCGCTTGTTGTGGCTGCAGCGCCAGCTGCGCGAAACGCTGGGGCGCGACAAGGAGCGGATCGACAAGCTCTGGCTGATCGACGACGCGGCTGCGCCGCGCGCCGAGACCCTCGCCGCGATCGGCGACGGTGCCAACGGCATGAACGTGCGGCGGGTGCCGCGCGCCGCGCTGGCCGAGTGGCTGGCGCCGTCGCCGCAGCACACGCTGGAACAGCATCTGTACATCGTCGACCCGCTGGGCAACTGGATGATGCGTGTGCCGGCCGACCCCGAGCCGGCGAAGCTCAAGCGCGATGTCGACAAGCTGTTGCGTGCGTCGGCCGGCTGGGACAAGCCCGGGCGCTGACGCGAATCGGTTCGCTCGCGATGAACAACGCCGCCATGTCCCCGGCCGCCTACGACCTCGCGCCCGCCGCCGCGATCGCGCTGCTCGGCGCGTTGCTCGCGGCCGTGCCTCTGGCGTGGCTGTGGTGGCGGCATCGCGATGCCGGCACGCGCGGCAGGCTGCATGCGCTGACCGTGATGGCGCTGTTCCTGACCTTCGACCTGGTGCTGTTCGGCGCTTTCACGCGGCTGTCGGATTCCGGCCTCGGCTGCCCGGACTGGCCCGGCTGCTACGGCAATGCCAGCCCGTTCGGCGCGCACCACGAGATTCAGTCGGCGCAGGCGAGCCTGCCCAGCGGCCCCGTCACGCACGGCAAGGCCTGGATCGAGATGACGCACCGCTACCTCGCGACCGCGGTCGGCGCGCTGATCGCGCTGCTCGCGGCCTGGAGCTGGCTCGCGCACCGCCGCCGAAGCGACGCGCCTCGATCAGTAGCCACGGCGATCTCGCCGTGGTGGGCGACGGCGACGCTCGCGTGGATCTGCCTGCAAGGCGCATTCGGCGCGCTGACCGTGACGATGAAGCTGTACCCGGCGATCGTCACCGCGCACCTGCTGGGCGGTCTCGTGCTGCTCGCGCTGCTGGTCGTGCAGGACGAGTCGTACCGGCCGGTGCCGCTCGCGCTGCCGGCCCAGCTGCGGCGCGGTGCGCTCGTCGTCGCGGTGCTTGCGGTTGTGCAGATCGCGCTGGGCGGCTGGGTCAGCACGAACTATGCGGTCCTTGCGTGCCGTGACTTCCCAACCTGTCAGGGTGCGTGGTGGCCGGCGATGGACTTCGACCACGGCTTCACGCTGCTGCGCGAGCTGGGCGCGGGCAAGGACGGCGGCTACCTGCCGTTCGCCGCGCTGACCGCGATCCACATGACCCATCGGATCGGCGCGGTCATCGTGCTGGCGGCGCTGGCGGCGCTGGCCTGGGCACTGCACGCGACACGCGATCCCGCGGCGCGCCGCTTCGCGCTGGCGCTGGCCGGCGTCGCGCTGTGGCAGCTGGCAAGCGGGCTCAGCAACGTCGTGCTCGGCTGGCCGCTGCTGTCGGCGCTGGCGCACACCGGCGGCGCGGCGGCATTGGTCATCGTGCTGACGGCGTTGCTCGTGCGCGCGGCACATGTGCCGCGCTTGCACATGCGGGAGCACGTTGGCGACCCTACCGCGGGGCTGACCGGGGACCAGGCCGTGGATCAGACCGTGAATCGGCCTGGAATGGCCCCGGTTCGTAAAATCGCGAGTTCCCGAGCGCCATGACCGAAGCCGTCGTCCGTCCCGCTGTCCAGCCCGCCACGCTGCCGTCGCGCGTGCGTCAGTTCTACGCGCTGACCAAGCCGCGCGTGGTGCAGCTCATCGTGTTCTGCGCTGTGATCGGCATGCTGCTCGCGACGCCCGGGCTGCCCGATTGGCGCGTGGCGATCTGCGCGATGCTGGGCATCTGGCTGGTCGCGGCGGCCGCCGCCGCGTTCAATTGCGTCGTCGAGCAGCACATCGATGCACGCATGGCACGCACCGCCTGGCGTCCGACCGCGCGCGGCGAGCTGACGAACACCCAGACGCTGAGCTTCGCCGCACTGCTGTGCGCCGCCGGCAGCGCGCTGCTGTACATCGCGGTGAACCCGCTGACGATGTGGCTGACCTTCGCGACCTTCGTCGGCTATGCGGTGATCTACACGGTCGTGCTGAAGCCGCTGACGCCGCAGAACATCGTGATCGGCGGCGCCTCGGGCGCGATGCCGCCGGTGCTCGGCTGGGCCGCGATCCGCGGCGAAGTCGGCGCCGAGGCGATGATCATGTGCCTGATCATCTTCCTGTGGACGCCGCCGCACTTCTGGGCGCTCGCGCTGTACCGCGCCGAGGACTATCGCCGTGCCGGGCTGCCGATGCTGCCGGTCACGCACGGCTCCGACTTCACGCGGCTGCACATCCTGCTGTACACGCTGGTGCTGTTCGCCGCGACGCTGCTGCCGTTCGTCTCGGGCATGAGCGGGGCCCTCTACCTGGCCTGCGCCGTCGTGCTGGGCGCGGTGTTCGTTGCGTACGCGTGGAAGTTGCGGCGTGCATACTCCGATGTGCTGGCGCGCAAGACCTTCCGCTATTCGATCCTGTATCTGTCGCTGCTGTTCGCCGCGATGCTGCTGGATCACTACCTGGGCCCGCTGCTGTGAATGCCGTCGATCACCCCTTTGCCCTTCATTCGACTCTTCTCCGCCTGCTCGGCGCCGCTGCCGCGGCCGTGCTGTTGGCTGTCTCGCTCGCGGCCTGTGATGCGGCGGGCAACAAGCCGGCGCAGAAGCTGCAGTTCAAGGCGACCGACATCACCGGCGCGAACTACGGCCAGTCGCTCTCGCTGACCGATCAGGACGGTCGGCAGCGCACGCTCGCCGACTTCAAGGGCAAGGTCGTCGTCGTGTTCTTCGGCTACACCCAATGCCCGGACGTCTGCCCGACAACGATGCTCGAACTGGCGCAGATCAAGAAGACGCTCGGCAAGGACGGCGAGCGGCTGCAGACCGTGTTCATCACGATAGACCCGGAGCGCGATACGCCGGCGGTGCTGAAGAGCTACATGGCGAGCTTCGACCCGTCGTTCATCGCACTGCGCGGCACGGTCGAGCAGACGCAGGCGGTCGCGAAGGAGTTCAAGGTCTTTTTCGCGAAGGTGCCGGGGCGCACGCCGGACAGCTACACGATGGACCACACCGCCGGCTCGTACGTGATCGACGCCGACGGCAAGGTGCGGCTGTTCGTGCGCTATGGGTCCGGTGCCGAGGCGCTGACGGCGGATCTCAAGACGCTGCTCGCAGCGGGCTGACGCCCGGGGGCGACAAAAGACAACGGCCCCGAATGGGGCCGTTGTCGTTCCGGAGCCGCGTCGCCGGCGTTACGCGGTTTCCGCGAGCGCCTTGCGCATCTTCTTCATCGCCGCGACCTCGATCTGGCGGATCCGCTCGGCACTGACGCCGTATTCGTCGGCCAGCTCGTGCAGCGTCATGCCGCCCGACGCGTCGTCGTTGACCTTCAGCCAGCGCTCTTCGACGATGCGGCGGCTGCGCGGGTCCAGCGTGTCCAGCGCGAGCGAGATGCCGTCGCCAGCCAGCCAGTCGCGGCTGCGGGCTTCCAGCACGCGGGTCGGTTCGTTCGACTCGTCGGCCAGGTACGCGATCGGCGCATAACTCTCTTCGCCGCTGTCGTCGCTCTGCGGCTCCAGCGCGACGTCGCCGCCGGACAGGCGGGTCTCCATCTCGAGCACCTCTTCGCGCTTCACGTTCAGCGTGCTCGCGAGCGTGTCGACCTCGCTTTGCGTCAGCGTCGTGCGGTGCGTGTCGATATCCTCGGCGTCGTCCTTCAGGCTCTGCTTCATCGAGCGCAGGTTGAAGAACAGCTTGCGCTGTGCCTTGGTCGTCGCGACCTTGACCATGCGCCAGTTCTTCAGGATGTACTCGTGGATCTCGGCCTTGATCCAGTGCATCGCGTAGCTGACCAGGCGCACGCCCTGGTCCGGATCGAAGCGCTTGACGGCCTTCATCAGGCCGACGTTGCCTTCCTGGATCAGGTCGCCGTGCGGCAGGCCGTAGCCCAGGTACTTGCGCGAGATCGAAACGACCAGCCGCAGGTGCGAGAGCACGAGCTTCCCGGCGGCCTCGAGGTCGCCGGTGGCGCGCAGCCGCCGCGCGTAGGCGGTTTCTTCCTCCTGCGTCAGGAGTGGAACGCGGTTGACGGCGGAAATGTAGGCGTCCAGGTTGCCGAGAGACGGCACCAGCGCCCACGGGTCACGGACGGTCAGAGCAGTGGCAGGGGAAACGTTCATGGAAGCATCAGACACGCTGAACTCCTTTCGGTTCCGGAGATATTAGCACTCGACCTCCGAGAGTGCTGATCAGCTCCTTCAATCGGTGCGATCGTCTGGATCGAAGCATCTTAAAGTGAGCATATACTCACAAATTCCGCCTTGTCGCTCCGGGCTTAGCTGAAAGCCGTATCCATCCGCTCGAGCAGGTCGTCGAGCACGCCCAGCAACTCGCTGACGTTCACCGGCTTGGTCAGGTAGTGCGCCGCACCGGCCTCGAACGCGGCGTCGATCTGGTTCGCGAGCGCGTCGGCCGAAACGATGACGATCGGGATGCCGGCCGTGCGCCGGTCCGCCTTCAGATGGCGCAGCAGCTCCATGCCGCTGATGTCGGGCAGGTGCATGTCCAGCAGGATCAGGTCGGGCAGCTTCTGGCGCACCGCGGCCAGGCCGTCGAGGCCGGTGATGGACACCGACAGCTCGACCTGCGGCCGCTGCGCGAGGATGCCGCGCATCACCTCGATGTTGGTCTCGTTGTCCTCGACGTAGTGGATGTGGCGGCGGTGGTAATCAGCCGCCGACGGTGCCAGCGCGTCCAGCCCCGACGGCTGCGTGGCCGGGCTCGGCGCGCACGGCAGGCTCAGGATGAACGACGAGCCCTTGCCGGCGACGCTCTTCGCGCGCAGCGAACCGCCCATCAGCTCGGCCAGGCGCTGGCTGATCACCAGCCCGATGCCGGTGCCCTCCAGCGTCGAGCGCTCGCGCCCGAGCCGGTTGAACGGCTGGAACAGCTCGGCCATCTGCTCCGGCGTCATGCCCAGCCCGGTGTCGGTCACCGCGATCTCGACCTGTTCGGCACTCTCGCGGCGGCTCGCGATGTGGATGCGCCCGCCATCGACGTTGTACTTGACCGCGTTGCTCAGCAGGTTGGTCAGGATCTGCTTCACCCGGGTCGCGTCGCCCAGCATGTTCGGCGTGTCGTCGCCCAGCTCCTGCAGGATCAGGATGCGCCGCCGCTTGGCATCGCCCTCGATCAGCGACACCGACGCGGCCAGCACGTCGGCCAGGTGCAGCGTCTCGGTATGCAGCCGCAGGTTGCCCGATTCGATGCGCGAAAGGTCCAGCACGTCGTTGATCATCTCGAGCAGGTGCCAGCCGGCCTGCTGGATCTGGACGACCCACGGCTGCTGCGCAGGGGTCAGCGGATGCCGCACGTCGAGCTCGAGCAACTGCGCGAAGCCCAGCATCGCGTTCAGCGGCGTGCGCAGCTCGTGGCTCATGCGCGAGAGGAAATCGCTTTTCGCGCGGTTCGACGCCTCGGCCGCTTCGCGCGCACGCTCGGCCTCCTCGAGCTTCAGGTGTTCGGTGATGTCCTCGACGACGCCGAGGATGCGCCGCGGCTGGCCGTGCGCGTCGCGCAGCAGCGAGACCGTGTTCTGCACCCAGATCGTCTGCCCGTGCTTGGAGATGTAGCGCTTGTGCCGCCGGTACATCGGGATCTCGCCGCGCACCAGTTGAGCGGTGAGCTCCTCGTCCTGCGTCACGTCCTCGGGGTGCGTGTACTGGGCGGCCGACATCGCGAGCAGCTCGTCCTCGCGGTACCCGGTCATCTCGCAGAAGCGCGGATTGGTCTGCTTCACGTTGCCGCGCAGGTCGGTGTAGATCACGCCGATCGGCACGTGGTTCAGGATCGTGCGAAAGCGCTGTTCGCTCTCGCGCAGCGCGGCCTCGGCGATCTCGCGCTCTTGGACCTCGGCCTGCAGCGCCGCGGTGCGTTCCTGGACCGCGGTCTCGATGCGCCGGGTGCGGCCGGTCACGGTCAGCAGAAAGCCGCCCAGCATCGCGGTGGACAGCAGACCGACCAACGCGAACAGCCAGACGTCGGCGCTGTTCGCGCCGGGGATCGCGCTGGGCTTGGCCGACACGCGCAGCTCCCATTCGCGTCCGGCATACGGCAGGGTGTGCAGGTTCAGGTAGCTGCTGGTCTGCGACTCGCATCCTGGCGTGCCGATCAGGCGCTGGCGCGGCTCAACCAAGCCACGGTCGACCAGGCACAGGTTCAGGTAGGCCGGGATCTGCGGCGTCAGCTCGCTCATGATCCGGTCCAGCCGCAGCGTGACGAACACCAGGCCCAGTGCCTTGTCGGGGCTGGGCGCATCGCCCGCCGCGCGCTGGTAGACCGCCTGGTAGACGACGACCCCGCGCTCGTGGGCCGCCTGCTGCGTCAGCCGGAACCCCGCGGTGGCTGCCGGCCGGCCGGTGCGCAGCGCCTCGTCGATCGCGCGCCGCGCCGCCGGGATCGAGCGCGAGTTGACGCCCAGCGCCGCGGCGTTGTCCTCGATCGGCTCGATGAAGCGCAGCGCGGTGACGTCATCGTCGGCCGCGGCGATCGAGCCGCCGTCGGCAGCTTCCTTGCGGTCGAAGACGTGGTAGTCGGCAAACCCATCGGCGCGCGCTCGCGCTTCGAGTGCCGGGATGTCGGCGCGCCGAATCCGCTCGAGCCAGCCGATCGCGCGCAAGGAGCCCGACCCCAGCCACGGCCGGGCGGCAATTTGCAGCTCCTCGCGCGTGACGTCGTCCGACGCCATGTAGACGCCGCGTACTGCCCGCAGCGCCAGCAGCGGCTCGCGCAGTTGCGCGCTGACCGCGAGCGACGCACTCGAGGCGTCGCGCTCGAACGCTGTCGAGATCCGCTCGCGGTTCCAGCGTGCAACCTGCAGGATGCCCAGCGTCAGCAGCACCGTCACGATCACCAGCGTCAGCCCGACGCTGAGGCGCCGCGGTGCCCAGGCGTCGCGGGGCTTCGCGAACAGCGTCAGCACGATGGGCGTTGCGATCAGCACCCCCAGCACGTCGCCGATCCACCAGGTGCCCCAGGTCAGCGGCAGCGAGGCCGTGGACCGGCCCCGCGACCACATGAGCGCAGTGGCGAGCGTCGCGTTGATCAGGCACGAGACCACCGAGGCGCCGAGGAAGAACGTGACGTCGCGCGGTTCGGTCAGCGTCAGTGGCTGGCGCACGAAACGCCGGATCAGCGCCGCGCCGGCCCATGCCTGCAGCGTCGCGCCCAGCGTGATCGTCGCTGGCAGCGCCCAGGTTGCCGGGTTCAGCTGCGGGCCCTGCAGGCCGGCGAGGATGTTGGTCGCGAACGCCGCGAGCGCGACCGCGATCAGCATCCGCGGCCCGTACATCAGCACGCAGGCCAGCGCGATGCCGGCTGCCGGGTACAGCGGCGTCGAGTAGGCCGGCGGTATGGCGAGCCGCAGCGACCCGGCCGCGACGACGAAGTACGCGATCGCGGTCGCCGCCAGCGGGACTGCCCAGGGCTCGGAACGCGTGGGGGTCGGGTTCTGCAAGATCGTCGGCGTCAACGTCGGCGCGCCGAGCCTAACACCGTGGCCGGCAACCGGGGTGGCGAATTCGAAACGACGAAAGCCGGACTGCCCGTGGGTCAGACGTTGAACAGGAAGTTCAGCACGTCGCCGTCCTTGACGACGTAGTCCTTCCCTTCGGCGCGCATGCGCCCGGCGTCCTTCGCGCCCTGCTCGCCGCGATGGGCGACGTAGTCGTCGAACGCGATCGTCTGGGCGCGGATGAAGCCGCGCTCGAAGTCCGTGTGGATCACGCCGGCGGCCTGCGGCGCGGTGTCGCCGACATGGATGGTCCAGGCGCGCACTTCCTTGACGCCGGCCGTGAAGTAGGTCTGCAGCCCCAGCAGCTTGAACGCCGCGCGGATCAGCCGGTTCAGGCCGGGCTCGTCCTGCCCCATCTCATGCAGGAACAGCATCCGGTCCTCGTCGCTCATGTCGGCCAGATCGGCCTCGGTCTTCGCGCAGATCGCGACCACCGGCGCCTTCTGCGCGTCCGCATACGCGCGCAGCTTGTCGAGCAGCGGGTTGTTCTCGAAGCCGTTCTCGGCGACGTTGCCGACGAACATCGCCGGCTTCGCGGTGATCAGGCACAGCGGCTTGAGCACCGCGAGCTCCTCCTTGCTGAACGCGATCGAGCGCACCGGCTTTGCCTCGTTCAGGGAAGCCTGACACTTGTTCAGCACGTCGACCAGGCGCTGCGCGTCCTTGTCGTTGCCGGCCTTCGCGACCTTCACGTAGCGCGCGAGGCTCTTCTCGACCGTCGCGAGGTCGGCCAGGCACAGCTCGGTCTGGATCACCTCGATGTCGGCAATCGGGTCGACCTTGCCGGCGACGTGCACGACGTTCTCGTCCTCGAAGCAGCGCACGACGTTGACGATCGCGTCGGTCTCGCGGATGTGCGCGAGGAACTGGTTGCCCAGCCCTTCGCCCTTGGACGCTCCGGCGACCAGCCCGGCGATGTCGACGAACTCGACGATCGCCGGCACGATGCGCTCCGGCTTCACGATCTCGGCCAACGCGGCGAGCCGCGGGTCCGGCAGCTCGACGATGCCCACGTTCGGCTCGATCGTGCAGAACGGGTAGTTCTCGGCGGCGATCCCGGCTTTGGTCAGCGCGTTGAAGAGGGTGGACTTGCCGACATTGGGCAGGCCCACGATGCCGCATTTGAGGCTCATGGAGTTCGGTCTTTGGGCAGAGGCGGGAAGGGGCGAATTTTAGTCGCCCGGCCTACACTGGCCGCTTCGATGCCCACAAGACCCACCGGAGCGACGACCGATGACCGACCCGCTGAGCTCGCGACTGACCCTGCGCCCGCACCAGAAGGACCTCGGCGGCGGCTTCCTGGTCCGCCGTACGCTGCCGTCGGCGCAGCGACAGGCGGTCGGCCCGTTCCTGTTCTTCGACCACTTCGGCCCGATCGTCGCGAAGCCCAGCGACAACCACGACGTGCGCCCACACCCGCACATCGGCCTGGCGACCGTGACGTATCTATTCGACGGGGCGATGATGCACCGCGATTCGACCGGCGTCGTGCAGCGTATCGAGCCCGGCGCGATCAACTGGATGACGGCCGGGCGCGGCATCGTGCACTCCGAGCGCACGCCGGACGAACTGCGCCAGGTCGAGCGGCGCAGCCATGGCCTGCAGCTCTGGGTCGGGCTGCCCGAAGCGCACGAGGAGGATGAACCGAGCTTCCAGCACGTCGGCGCGGCGCAGATCCCGGCCACGACGATCGACGGCGTGCCGGTGCGCGTGCTGGTCGGCTCGGCGTTCGGCCTGACGTCGCCCGTGCGCACCCTGTCGCCGACGCTGTACCTGGACATCGCGCTGCCGGTCGGCGGCGCGCTCGAGATCCCGGATGCCGCGGCGGAGCGCGCGATCTACAGCATCGACCACGACCTCGAGGTCGACGGCGAGCCGCTGCCCGCCTGCACGATGCTCGTGCTCGAGGCCGGCGAGGCGCCGCGCATCGCCGCACCGCAGGGTGCGCGTGTGGTGGTGGTGGGCGGGGCGCCGCTCGGGCACCGCTTCATGGTCTGGAACTTCGTCTCCAGCCGCAAGGACCGCATCGTGCAGGCGCAGGACGACTGGGAGGCTCAGCGCATCGGCCAGGTGCCGGGCGAGACCGAGTTCATTCCGCTGCCGCCGCGGCGGCCTTGAGCCGTGAGCCGGTCGCAGTTGCGCGGGCGGAACGCCTGAGCATCAGCACGTTGCCGAGCACGGCCAGCGCAGCGCCGACCGCGGTCAGCCCATCGGGGCGGTAGCCCTCGAACGCCATCGAGACCATCAGCGCGAGCAGCGGCGTCATCACGCCGATCGAACCGGTCGGGCCGGGCCCGACGCGATCCTGCAAAGTCAGGAAACAGGCGAAGGTCAGCACCGAGCCGGCAACCGCCAGGTACAGCAGCGCGATCCACCACGAGGCGACGGCCGGCAGCGCAAAGCTGCGCCCCAGCGCCAGTGCGACCAGAGCGCTGGCCAGCGCGCCGTACAGCATCCCGTAGGCCAGCGCCGGCCACAGCGGCAGGCCGCGCTCGCGGTTGCAGCTGGCGGTCAGGCTGCCGATGGTCGACAGCAGCACCGATGCGACCGTGAACCACGCGCCCAGCGACGTGCGCTCCGAGGCCGCGGCGGTGCCGAACTCGGGCCAGAAGATCAGCGCGACGCCCGCGAGCCCCAGCAGCCCGCCGAGCAGGAAGCCGCGCGTCACCGCGACGCCGAACAGCAGCAGCGCACCGACCCCGCTGACCAGCGGCGACGCCGAATAACCGACCGCGACCAGCCCCGACGGCACATGCTGCTCGGCGTGGTACACGCAGACATACGAGACGCCGTACAGGAACGCGCCTTGCAGCGCGAAGTGCGCGTGCTCGCGCACGCCGAAGCGCAGCCGCATCCCGCGCAGCCCGCAGAACGCAAGCACCAGCGCACCGGCGAGGCCGAAGCGCAAGGCCACGCCGACTTCCGGTGCAGTCGAGCCGAGCTGGTAGGTGATCGCATGCCAGGTCGTGCCCCAGACCAGCACGCAGATCGCGAACAGCTGCCAGGTGGTGAAACGCTGCATGCGAGCGCCGGCCTCAATCGAACGCGTAGCTCGCGCGGCCCGGCATACCGACGCGCAGCATGCGCTCGATGCCATCGACGATCACCGCGTTCATTCCGAAGGTCAGCGCACCGTTCAGCCGCGCATCGGCGCGGTAGCTGGCGAGCACGTCGCCGACCGCGGTGCCGCGCTCGCCGGTGGCCGGGTCCACATCCGGGATCGAGCAACGGCTGCAGGGCTTGACCAGCTTCAGCGTGACCGGGCCATCCGCGCCGTCGAAGACGATCTCGTCCAGCGTGTCCTCGCCGTGCGCATCGACGAGGCCGTCCAGCACGATATTCGGCCGGAAGCGTTCGATGCCCACCGGCGCCTGACCGGCAGCCTCGAGCCGGCGATTCAGCTCGGCCAGCCCGGCGGTGCTGGCGACCAGCAGCGGGAAGGCATCGGCGAATGCATTCTCGGCGTCTATCGCGCCGCTCCAGCGCTTGTCCGACAAGCGCTTCTGCTCGGGGTCGAAGCGCACCAGCCGCAGCTTGCGGCCGAGGAAATCGCTGAACCACTGCGCGCACAGGTCGCCCATGTCGTAGGCCGCGACCTCGTCGCGCCACACGGTCGCGCGCGTCGGTGCCTCGACGGTGTCCAGCGCGACGTGCAGCGCGAGCATGCCCGGCGCACGCAGCACCATCTCCGAATGCTTCAGCGTCGGCTGGATCAGCGCCATGCGCGCGAGCTCGCGCTGCGTGACGAAGTGATGGGTCTCGGCATCGATGACCATCCAGGCACGGTCGAACTCCAGGCCGGTCTCGATCAGCAGCGCCTCGTCGAGCGCGATGCCGGCGCAGGACTTGATGGGGTAGATGCGCAGCGCCTGCAAGCGCAGTGCGACGTCGTCGGCGGCGCCTGGGGGAAGGGATGTCGATTCCATGAGGAGCGGCATTGTGCCTCGCTCCCTACAATCGGCGTATGAATCGTTTCGACGTGCAGGTGCTGGGCGCGGGCATCGTCGGCCAGAGCCTCGCGCTGGCGCTGGCGCGGCAAGGGCTGCGGGTCGCTCTGCAGGGCGCCGCCTCGCCCGCCCCGCGCGAGGCCGACGTGCGGGCCTATGCGCTGAATGCCGCCTCGGTCGATCTGCTGAAGCGGCTGAAGGTCTGGGACGCGCTGCCGCCGCATGCCGCGACGCCGGTGCTGGACATGCACGTGCGAGGCGATGACCACGCCGCGGCGATCGACTTCTCGGCCTGGCAGCAGCGCGTCAGCGCGCTGGCCTGGATCACCGATGCGGCGGTGCTCGAGCGCGAGCTGGCCGCGGCGATACGGTTCGCGCCGCACGTCACGGTCATTGCCGATGCGGCCGACGACGCGGGCTATGCCTCGCTGACGGCGCTGTGCGAAGGCAAGGCCTCGGCGTCGCGCGCGGCGCGGGGCGTGCGCTTCGAGCGTCAGGACTACGGGCATTGCGCGATCGCCGCGCGATTGACCGCGGACCGCGCGCACCAGGGCATGGCCTGGCAATGGTTCCGCTCGCCCGATGTGCTGGCGCTGCTGCCATTCGACACGCCGCAGCCGGACCGCTCGTATGCGCTGGTCTGGTCGCTGCCGAACGAGCGGGCCGACGCGCTGCTCGCGCTGCCGGATGCGGCGTTCGAGCAGGCGCTGAACGAGGCGACCGGCGCGGGTGCCGAACCGCCGTCGCACGGCACGCCCGGCCGGCTCGCGCTTGCGTCGCCGCGCGCCGCGTGGCCGCTCGCGCAGGCGACCGCGAGCGCCTGGTGCGGGCCCGGCTGGGTGCTGCTGGGCGATGCGGCGCATGTGGTGCATCCGTTGGCCGGACAAGGCCTGAACCTCGGCCTGGCCGATGTCGCAACGCTGGCCCGCGTGATCGAATCCCGCGAACGCTGGCGCAGCCTGGGCGACGAAAAGCTGCTGCGCCGCTATGCTCGCGAACGTGCGGTGCCGACCTGGGCCATGGGCCAGGTGACCGACGGCCTGATGCACCTTTTTTCGCAACGCGCCCCGGTCGTGCGGGAACTTCGCAACCGCGGGCTGACTCTGGTGAACCAACTCTCGCCGCTCAAGCGCTGGCTGACCGCGCGGGCGCTCGACTCCTGAAAGCAGTGGTGATGTACAAAACCTTCCGCCGTACCGTGATGGCCGCGCTCGCCGTCTCCGCCGTCTGCCTGACGACCAGCGCCGCGTTCGCGCAGGAAGCGCTGATCCGCAAGAACATCGCCGAGCGGCTGCCCGACTTCCCGAAGATCGACGAGATCACGAAGAGCGCCATCCCCGGCATCTACGAGCTGCGCATCGGCACCGAGATCCTCTACAGCGACGAGCGCGGCGAGCACATCATCCAGGGCGAGCTGATCGAGACCAAGTCGCGCACGAACCTGACCCAGGCGCGCATCGACAAGCTGACCGCGATCGATTTCGCGAGCCTGCCGCTGCAGGACGCGATCGTCTGGAAGCAGGGCACCGGCGCACGCAAGCTGGTGGTCTTCGCCGACCCGAACTGCGGCTACTGCAAGAAGTTCGAAAAAGAGATGCAGCAGGTCAAGGACGTGACGGTCTACACGTTCCTGTACCCCATCCTCGGCGGCGACTCGCCCGACAAGGCGCGCAACATCTGGTGCGCGAAGGACAACGCGACCGTCTGGCGCAACTGGATGATCAACGGCGCCAGCGCGCCGCGCAGCATGGGCCAGTGCGACACCAGCGCGCTCGACCGCAACGTCGCGCTCGGCAAGAAGTACCGCGTGAACGGCACGCCGGCGCTGGTGTTCGAGGACGGCAAGCGCGTGCCCGGCGCGATGGGGCCGGATCAGGTCGAGAAGCAGCTCGCCGCGAGCCGCGGCAAGGCCTGAGCCGCGCGAAGCGCGTTCAAGCGCGGTAGCTCGGATCGATCCGGTCGACCAGGCGCTGCAGCGCGTCGAACGAGTCCTGCCCGGCACCGTAGGTCGGGTTGAAGTTCAGCGAATCGGCGACGCACTTCTGAAGCACCGGCGTCGGGATCGTCAGCAGCTCGCCCATCCTGCTTCCCGCGAGCTGGATCTCGCAGGCCCGGTTCACCAGCCACATCAGCGACAAGGCGTGCGGCAGCGTGCGGCCTATCGTCACCGGCCCGTGGTTCCGCAGCAGCAGCACCGGCCGGCTCTCGGCGCTCTTCAGGATGCGCGCGCCTTCCTCGGCATGCACCGTGATGCCTTCGAAGTCGTGGTAGGCGACCTGGCCGTAGAGCTGCGCCGCATAGAAGTTGGTGAACGAGAGGCCATCCTTCAGGCAGCACACCGCCTGCGTCGCCGTGGTGTGCAGGTGCATCACGCAGTGCGCATCGGGCAGCGTCGCGTGGATCGCGCCGTGGAACGTGATGCCGGCCGGGTTGATCGGCCAGTCGGAGTGGCCAACGATGCGGCCTTGCAGGTCCACCTTCACGAGGTTCGACGCGGTGACCTCGCGGTAGTGCAGCCCGAACGGGTTGATCAGGTAGCAGCCGGCCTCGTCGGGCACGCGCAGCGAGATGTGGTTGTAGATCAGCTCGGTCCAGCCCAGGTAGTCGAAGATGCGGTAGGCCGCTGCGAGCTGCACCCGTGCGTCCCATTCCGCCGGTGCGATGCGCGAGGGGCGCGGGTAGGGCGTGTGGGGTTGCGGGGCGATCGGTGTCGGCGTGGTCGTCATGGCGGACTCCGTCATGGTGGGCGATGGCGCTCGGGCCCTCGGGCTTCGGTCAGACGAAGCGAAACGCGAAGCCGCCCAGCGGCCCGTAGTCCACATGGAAGCTGTCGCCCGGCGCGGCACTCACCGGGCGGGTGAACGAGCCAGCAAGCACAAGGTCGCCGGCATCGAGTTGCTCGTCGTGCGGGGCGAGCTTGTTCGCGAGCCATGCAATGCCGTTGGCCGGGTGATTCAGCACCGCGGCGGCCAGGCCGCTCTCCTCGATCTGCCCGTTCTTGTACAGCAGCGCGCCGACCCAGCGCAGGTCCACGTCCATGGCCCGCACCGGGCGGCCGCCGGTCACGACGCCGGCGTTCGCGGCGAAGTCCGAGATCGTGTCGAACACCTTGCGCGGCGCTTTCGTCTCGCGGTCGAACTGCTCGATGCGCGCGTCGATGATCTCGACCGCCGGCGTCACGACTTCGGTCGCGGCCAGCACGTCGAACAGCGTGACGCCGGGTCCGCGCAGCGGCTTGCCGAGCACGAACGCCAGTTCGACTTCGACCCGGGGTGCAATGAAGCACCGGAACGGGATGTCGCTGCCCTGCGGGAAGAACATGTCGTCCAGCAGCGGCGCGTAGTCGGGCTCGTCGATCTGCGACGAGATCTGCATCGCGCGCGAGGTCAGCCCGATCTTGCGGCCCTTGATCACGCGTCCTTCGGCGAGCTTGAGCTTCACCCAGGCGCGCTGGATCGCGTAGCCGTCGTCTATCGTCATCGTCGGATGGCGCATCGAGAAGTGGCGCAACTGCGTGCGCGTCTTCTCGGCCTGGTGCAGCTCGGCGGCGAGCTGCGCGATCGTGTCGTCGGGCAGCGTGGTGCGGGTCATCGCGGAGCGGCCGGCGCGAACCGGGCGTGCAGGTTGCTGTGTTTCGCGTCGAAGACCGGCGCTCCTTCGTCGATCTGCAGCGTGATGCCGATCGTGCGGCTCGCGAAGAGGCTCGCGAAGTGCGCCTGCACCGCGGCGAGCAACGCTTCGCCGGCGCGTTCGATCGCACCGGCGCTGCGGCCGGGCGCGATGCGCAGGTTCAGGTAGACGAACGCGTAGTCGTCCTGGCCGTCGGCCACCGCGTAGTGCCGGCATGGATAGGCCAGCACGCGCGTGCCGCCGGTCGGGAAGACCGCCTTGCCCTCGGCGTCGCGCTGTGCGAGCAGCACGTCGGCGAGCTTGCGGGTCAGCGCGGTCAACTGGGCGTCGGGCTCGAGGTTGTCGGTGTACTGGATGACGAGATGCGGCATCGTGAACCTCCTACGCGATCTCCATCGTGGCTATCGTGCAGCCGACCGAGAAGATCGGGATCGGCCTGTAGTGGCGCAGCGTACCGCGCCCGTGCGCCGCGGCAGCGACCGCGATGAACGTGCGGATCTCGAAGCCGCCCTGGCCGGCCTCGCGGTAGGTCGCTTCGTCGGTGTAGTCCACCAGCGCGGCGCGGTCGTTGCGCTGCCAGCGCGCGAGGAACTCGCGATCCCACGCCTCGTTGATCTTGCCCGAGTCGGGTGTGGCCGGCCAGTGCGAGATGCCGCCGGTGCCGACCAGCGCGATGCGCTCGGGCACCGCATCGCAGGCCTTGCGCAGCGCTTCGCCGAACGCCCAGGCGCGCGGCAGCGGCGTCAGCGGCGGGCCCTGGCAGTTGATGTTGACCGGGATCACCGGCAGGTCGTACGCCGGCGTCAGGAAGTGCAGCGGCACCATGATGCCGTGGTCGAACTTCCACTCCTCGGCGAATGCGACGTCGACGTCGTGCATCACCGAGCGGATCAGCCGCAGCGACAGCGCCGCGTTTCCCGGCACCCGCGTCTTCGCGATGCCCAGCCAGCCCGGGTCTTCGATGGGCCCGTCGTAGTGGTCGGCCATGCCGATCGCATAGGCCGGCATGTTGTCCATGAAGAAGTTCGCGAAGTGCTCGGCGGCGATCACGATCAGCGCATCGGGCTTCGCGGCCGCCAGCGATTCGCCCAGCGCGCGGAACTCGGCGTGGAAGGCATCCTTCAGCGCGGGATCGGCCAGATGCGCACGGCCGGTGATGCCGGGCGCGTGGCTGCAGATGCCGGCAAAGACAAGGCTCATGCGACGACCCTCACCCTGACCCTCTCCCGCAAGCGGGAGAGGGAATGTGGCGTGCGGCTCCCTCGCCCCGCTTGCGGGGAGAGGGCTGGGGTGAGGGGCGATCGCGCACTCATATCCCCGCCACCTTCTCGTCCGTCGACGTCGTCATCGCGTAGATGCCGGCACGCACCGGGCCATGCCGGCGCACGCCCTCGCGCATCGCCTCGAGATAGTCGGCCCACGGCATGCCCAGCAACGCGGCGAAGTGCATCAGCAACTGTCCGTTCGAGCCGAGCACGTAGAGCTTGCCGATGTCGCCGGCAAGGATGGCGTCGCGCTCCTCGGCGGTGAGCTCGTAGTCGTCCAGCAGCGCCGGCAGGTCCTCGCGGTAACGGCGCTGCACCGCCGGGTCGCGATTCAGGTGATAGAGGAGCTTCTGCGTGCAATAGAGGCTCATGTCGCGCCCCGTCATGCGCCCCAGTGCGGGATGTGGTGGTCGGAAATCGACACGCACACGTTTTTCGGCTCGGTGAACACCTCGAAGCTCCAGGTGCCGCCCTCGCGGCCCGTGCCCGACGCCTTGATGCCGCCGAACGGCTGGCGCAGGTCGCGCACGTTCTGGCTGTTGACGAAACACATGCCGGCCTCGATCGCCGCGGCGACGCGGTGCGCCCGTGCCAGGTTCTCGGTCCACACGTAGCTCGACAGGCCGTACGGGATGTCGTTGGCCAGCCGGATCGCGTCGGCCTCGTCGCTGAACGGGATCAGGCAGGCGACCGGCCCGAAGATCTCCTCCTGCGCGATGCGCATGCGGTTGTCGACATCGGCGAACACGGTCGGCAGCACATAGTTGCCGCGCTTCACGCGCTCCGGCAGGTTCGGCGTGGCGAGGCCGCCGCACAGCAGGCTCGCGCCTTCGGTGGGTCCGAGCTCGATGTAGCTGCGCACCTTCGCGAGGTGCGCCGGGCTGATCATCGGGCCGATGATCGTCGACTCGTCCAGCGGGTCGCCGACCCGCAGCCGCTTCGCGCGCGCGACGAAGCGGTCGACGAAGGTCGCGTACAGGTTCTTCTGCACCAGGATGCGCGAGCCGGCGGTGCAGCGCTCGCCGTTGTTCGAGAAGATCATGAAGATCGCGGCGTCCAGCGCGCGCTCGACATCGGCATCCTCGAACACGACGAACGGCGACTTGCCGCCCAGCTCCATCGAGAACTTCTTCAGGCCCGCGGTCTGCACGATACGGTTGCCGGTGACCGTGGAGCCGGTGAACGAGATCGCGCGCACGTCGGGGTGCCGGCACAGCGGCTCGCCGGCCTCGCGGCCGGTGCCGTGCACGACGTTCAGCACTCCCGGCGGAATGCCCGCCTCGAGCGCCAGCTCGCCGAGCCGCGCGGCGGTGAGCGGCGACAGCTCGCTCATCTTCAGCACCGCGGTGTTGCCCAGCGCGAGGCAGGGCGCGACCTTCCAGGTCGCGGTCATGAACGGCACGTTCCACGGCGAGATCAGCGCGCACACGCCGACCGGCTGGTACAGCGTGTAGTTCAGCATCGTGCGGTCCACCGGGTAGGTGTGGCCGTCCATGCGGGTGCAGACCTCGGCGAAGAAATGGAAGTTGTCGGCCGCCCTGGGCACGAGCTGCTTGCCGGTCTGCGCGATCACCTGGCCGCAGTCGCGGGTTTCGGTCTCGGCGAGCTCGGGCACGTTGGCGGCGATCAGGTCGCCCAGCTTGCGCATCAGCCGCGCGCGCTCCTTCTGCGGCGTGCCGGCCCAGGCCGGCAATGCGGCCTTCGCGGCGGCGACCGCGGCGTGGACTTCGACTTCGCCGCCGGCGGCGACCTCGGCGAGCACGTCCTGCGTCGCCGGGTCCATGGTCTCGAAGTAGCTCGTGCTTTCGACCGGCTTGCCGGCGATCAGGTGCTGGATGCGCATGGAGTGGATCCTGTCGATTCAGCGGCCGAACGTGTCGTCGCCGACGATGGTGTTGACCAGCCGCCCGATGCCTTCGATGGTGCAGACGACCTCGTCGCCGGGCTGCACGTCGACCACGCCTTCGGGCGTGCCGGTGAGGAGGATGTCGCCGGGGGCCAGCGTCATGAAGCTGCTGAGGTACTCGATCAGTTCGGCGATGCCGGTGACCAGGTCGCGCGTGTTGCCGCGCTGCACGCATCGACCGTTGACCTGCGTCGTCAACTCGAGCGCGCCGGGGTCGGGCACGTCGGCCGCGTCCACCAGCCACGGGCCCAGCGCGGTGCAGCCGTCGCGGTTCTTCACGCGCAGGTTCGGGCGGTAGTAGTTCTCGAGGTAGTCGCGGATCGCGTAGTCGTTCGCGACCGTGTAGCCGGCGACATGCGCCATCGCCGCGCCGCGCGACACGTTCTTCGCGCTGCGGCCGATCACCACCGCGAGCTCGCATTCGTAGTGCATGAAGCTCGCGTCGCGCGGGCGGCGCGTCTGGCCGCGGTGGCCGATCAGCGTGTTCGGGCCCTTCAGGAAGACCAGCGGCTCGTCCTTCGCGCTGGTCGTCAGTTCCTTCGCGAGCTCCTTCGCATGGTCCGCGTAGTTCAATCCGAGCGCGAGGATCGTGCCCGGCGGGTCCACCGGCGGCAGCCAGACCACCGCGTCTTCGGCGAGCACGCGTCCGTCGGCGAGCCGCAGGCCGTCGCGATGCGGCGCCGCGTCGTGCACCGCGCCGGCATAGGCCACGCGTGCGCGCCTCATGTCGCCTCCTCCGCGACGACGTGGTTGTGCAGCGTGCCGACGCCCTCGATCCGGATCGTCGCGCGCTGGCCCGCGACCAGCAGCGGCGCGCCGGCCGGCACGCCGACCATCAGCAGATCGCCGGGAGCCAGCGTCATGAACTCCGTGACGTCGGCCAACAGCGTCGCGACCGGCCGGATCAGCGTGCTCGTGTGAGCGCGCTGCACGACCCGGCCGTCGACCTCGACCTCGATCGCCAGCGCATCCGGGTCGGCCACCGCGCTCCGCGGCACGGTCGCGCCGATCGGGCAGTAGCCGTCGCGGCACTTGAAGCGCAGGCCCGGCCGGTAGTACGACGCGTGCGGCACGCTGACGTCGTTGACCACCGCATAGCCGGCCACGTGGTCCAGCGCGTCGCGCTCGCGGACCCGGCACGCGGTGCGCGCGATCACCAGCGCGAGGCTCGCGCCGAACTCGAGCGCCGCGACGCCCGCCGGCAGCACGACCGCATCGCCATCGCGGGCATGCGTGTTGCGCGGCTTGATGTAGAGGACGGGGGCCTTCGGCGGCGCCTTCAGCGGCGGCTGGTGCACTGCGTCGCCGAGCGCCTCCAGCGCGCCGCGGAAGTTCAGCAGCGTGCCGTAGACCGTTCCGTGCGGGCAATTCACTAACATGTGAGTAATATAGGCGCTATCATCGCACCGGCGCAATCGCCGTCGGGGCCGTTGCGCTTGGGACTAACCCGAGGAAACCGGGGATCGGAAGAGCCACCACGTCGATGTCGTCACTGCTGCGTCACCGCAACCTCGCATTGCTCCTGCTGCAGGCGCGCGAAAGCGTGATGGCCGAGTTCCGCCCGCTGCTCAACGAGCACGGCCTCACCGAGCAGCAATGGCGCGTGATCCGCGCGCTGCTGCAGGACGGCCCGCTCGAGCCACGCCAGCTGTGCGAGCGCTGCCAGATCGTCAGCCCCAGCCTGACCGGCGTGCTCGCGCGCATGGAGGAGCTCGATCTGGTGACGCGCGAGCGCATGGCCGACGACCAGCGCCGCCTGCGGGTGTCGCTGACCGCGCGCAGCAAGCGCATCGCCGCGAAGATGGCGCCGCACGTCGAGGCGCGTTATGCCGCGCTGGAGCGCGATCTGGGCCCGGAGCTGACGGCGCAGCTCTACGCGACGCTCGATCTGCTGCTCGAGCGCCTCGCGAAGCGCTCCCGCTGAGAGGCCTTCAGGCGTACTTCAGCTCGCCGGTCTTGCCGCGGAACACACGGTACGAGTACGCCGTGTAGCCGGCGATGGCCGGCACCGAGATGCAGACGCCGATGAGGATCACCTTCAGCGCCTCCGGGGCGCTTGCGGCCTGCCAGATCGTCAGATGGTCGATCACGACGAACGGGTAGATGCTGTACGCGAGGCCCAGGAAGCCGAGCAGGAACACCAGGATCAGCAGCACGAACGGCAGCCAGGCGAGCGGCCCCAGCACCACGCGGGTGTTGAATAGGGCGCGCACCGCGAGCAGCGCGACGCCGGTCATCAGCGGGATTGCGATCAGCGCGATGATCTCCGGCAGCGCGAACCAGCGCTCTCGCACCGTCGCGCTGACCCACGGCGTGGCCATCGAGATCAGCACGAGGCCGATCACCATCGGCAGCCACGCGATCTTCGCCCACTGCAGCGCACGCTGCTGCAGCTCGCCCTCTGTCTTCATGATCAGCCAGGCCGCGCCCATCAGCACGTAGGCCATCGGCAGCGCGGCGGCGATCGCGGCGGCGAACAGCGGGTAGTTCCAGCCTTCGCCGAAGCCGCTGACGTAGCGCCCGAGCATCCAGCCCTGCGCCATCGAGGCCAGCGTCGAGCCGGCGAAGAAGAGCCGGTCCCACATCGGCTTGTGCGCCGCCTTGGCCTTGACGCGGAAGTCGAACGCGAC
>DATCSE010000436.1:0-22703 GCA_036568605.1 Burkholderiaceae bacterium
ACTACGCCCTGATCGGCGACGGCCACACCGCCGCACTGGTCGGGCGCAACGGCTCGATCGACTGGCTCTGCGTGCCGCGCTTCGACGCACCGGCCTGCTTCGCGGCACTGCTGGGCGGCCCCGAGCACGGGCGCTGGCAGATCGCGCCGGAGGCGCCGGCACGGCGCACGCAGCGCCGCTACCGCGGCCACACGCTGATCCTCGAGACCGACTTCGAGACCGACACAGGCGCCGTGCGGATCGTCGACTGCATGCCGCTGGCCGACAACCGTCATGACGTCGTGCGCAGCGTCGAATGCCTGCACGGCGAGGTGGCCCTGCGCATGGAGCTCGTGATCCGGTTCGACTACGGCCACGTCGTGCCGTGGGTGCGCAAGACCGACGGCAACGTGCTCGCGACCGCCGGGCCCGACACGCTGGAGCTGCACGCCAGCGTGCCGACCCACGGCGAGCGGATGAAGACGGTTGCGCACTTCACGCTGCGCCGCGGCCAGCACGCGACCTTCGTGCTGAACTACCGCGCCTCGCACGAGCCGGCGCTGCCCGCCCTGGACGCGCCCGCCGCCCTGGTCTCAACGGAACGCGCCTGGACCGCATGGTCGGCGCGGTCGCGCTACGCCGGCCGCTGGACCGACGCGGTGATGCGTTCGCTGATCACGCTGAAGGCGCTGATCTACGAGCCCACCGGCGGCATCGTCGCGGCGCCCACCACGTCGCTGCCCGAACAGTTCGGCGGCGTGCGCAACTGGGACTACCGCTACTGCTGGCTGCGCGACGCGACCTACACGCTGAACACGCTGCTGCTGGCCGGCTACACCGACGAGGCGGTCGCGTGGTGCTCCTGGCTGCTGCGCGCGGTCGCCGGCAGCGCAAAGGACCTGCAGATGCTCTACAGCGTCGACGGCGTGCGCCGGCTCACCGAAATGGAGCTGCCCTGGCTGCCCGGTTACGACGGCGCGGCACCGGTTCGCATCGGCAACGCCGCGTCCGAGCAGTTCCAGCTCGACGTCTACGGCGAGGTGATGGACATGCTGCATCTCGCGCGCAGCGTCGGCCTGCAGCCGGAGCCGCATGTGTGGCAGATCCAGAAGGCGCTGGTCGCCTTCGTCGCATCGCATTGGCGCGAGCCGGACGAAGGTATCTGGGAGATCCGCGGCCCGCGCCGGCATTTCACGCACTCGAAGATGATGGCCTGGGTCGCGATCGACCGCGCGGTGAAGGCGGTCGAGCGCTTCGGCCTGAACGGGCCGGTCGACGAATGGCGCGGCCTGCGCGACGAGATCCATGCGCAGGTCTGCGCGTCGGGCTTCGACACGAAGCGCGGCTGCTTCGTGCAGCACTACGGCAGCACCGACCTCGATGCGAGCCTGCTGCTGATGCCGCTGGTCGGCTTCCTGCCGCCGGACGATCCGCGCGTGCACGCGACGATAGACGCGATCCAGCGCGAGCTGGTCGTCAACGACCTCGTGATCCGCTATCCGACCGTGCATGGCGTCGACGGCCTGCCGCCCGGCGAAGGGACCTTCCTGCCGTGCACATTCTGGTTCGCCGACAGTCTCGCGGTCACCGGCCGCACGGACGAGGCCGAAGCCGTGTTCGAGCGGCTGATCGCCACGTGCAACGACGTGGGCCTGCTCTCCGAGGAATACGACCCGCGCACGCGCCGCATGATGGGCAACTTCCCGCAGGCGCTGACGCACATGTCGCTGGTCAACACCGCGCGGCTGCTGTCGATGCCGGCCCACACGCTGCCGCCGCGCTGCCGGCACGGCGATCGGCCGGGCACCGTGCGCGGCGACGAAGCGGAGGCCGCCGCAACAGGCTCCGCGCAGAAGGCCATAGGCTGATCGGGGCCGTCAGCGCGCCGGCACGCTGAACGCCACCGTGGTCACGCCGTCCGCGCTGCTCGCGGAGACCGCGCCGCCGTGCATGTTCGCGACAGCCTTCACGATCGCGAGGCCCAGCCCGTGCCCGCGGTGCGCGCCGTCGTCGTGGCGCGACGCGTCGACGCGGTAGAAGCGGTCGAACAGCCGCGGCAGGTGCGCCGCCATGATGGTCGCGCCGGGATTCGAGACGCTGATCCACACCGTGCCCGCCTGGCGCGTGATGCGCACCGCGAGACGCGACCCCGGCACCGAATGCTCGATCGCGTTCTGCAGCAGGTTGGACAGCGCGCGCCGGAACAGCGCGACGTTGATCGTCGCGCGCGCCTGCACCTCGCCATCGACCCGCACCGTGGTGCCGGTCTCGTCGAGCACGAACTCGAAGAATTCGATCGTCTTCTCGACCTCCTGCGCGACCGTCACCTCGTCCAGCCCGATCGCGGGCTCGCCCTGGTCGGCGCGCGCGAGAAACAGCATGTCGTTGACGATGGAGCGCAGCCGCTCGAGCTCCTCGAGGTTGGACTGCAGCGCGTCGCGCAGCTCCGCCGCGCCGCGCGGCCGCGCCAGCGCCACCTGCGTCCCGCCGATCAGGTTGGCCAGCGGCGTGCGCAGCTCATGCGCGACGTCGGCGTTGAACGCCTCGAGCTGCTGGTAGGCGGCTTCGAGCCGGTCGAGCGCGCCGTTGAACGCGCTGGCCAGGTCCGACAGCTCGACCGGCAGCTGCATGCCCTGCAGGCGCTGCGACAAGGCGTTCGGCCGCAACGCCTGCGCCTCGTTCGAGAGCCGCTGCAACGGCCGCAGGCCGACACGCGCGATCCAGTAGCCGAGCAGCATCACCAGCGCGACCGCGGTCAACGACAGCAGCACCAGCGCGGTCAGGAACGCATGCAGCGTCTGCTCGAACGGCGCGACATCGACGCCGACGATCAGCCGCACCGCCGGCCGCTGGTCCAGCGGCTCGATGCGCGCCGCCCGCGTGCGGTAGCGGCGGCCGTGCTCCGGCAGGTTGATGGTGCCGCGCCCGTCGGCGTCCTCGTCGAGGCGCTCGAGCTCGTCCAGCCCCTTGCCGTACTGGAAGCGCGGGTCGTCGCCCAGCACCCAGAAGCGCACGCGCTGGTCGGCCGGCGTCAGCGTGTCCAGCTTGGCCTGCACGCGCAGCCAGCGCTCCGGGTCGCCGATGCGCTCGATCGAATAGCGGGTGTTCTGCAGGTGGGTGTTGAGCTCGTCGTCCTGGTGGCGGACCAGCTCGCCCTCGAGCACACTGTAGAGCGCCGCGCCGATCAGCGCGAACGTCGCCAGCGCCGCGAGCGCGAACATCACGACCAGCCGCGTGGTGATGGAGCGCCTCATGTGTCGTCCGCGCGCAGCTCCATCACGTAGCCCATGCCGCGTATCGTGTGCAGCAGCTTCGGGCTGAACGCGGCGTCGATCTTCGCGCGCAGCCGCTTGATCGCGACCTCGACCACGTTGGTGTTGCTGTCGAAGTTCATGTCCCACACCAGTTCCGCGATCGCGGTCTTCGACAGGATCTCGCCCTGGCGCCGCGCCAGTACCGCGAGCAGCGCGAACTCCTTCGCGGTCAGGTCGATGCGCGAACCGCCGCGCCAGGCCTTGCGGGCCAGCAGGTCGATCTGCAGGTCGGCGATTCGCAGCTGCATGGGCTCCTGGCTGCGGCCGCGCCGCTGCAAGGCCTGCAGCCGCGCGACCAGCTCGAGGAACGAGAACGGCTTGATCAGGTAATCGTCGGCGCCGTCGTGCAGGCCGCGCACCCGGTCTTCGATGCGGTCGCGCGCGGTCAGCATGATGACCGGCGTCTGCTTGACCTGGCGCAGCGCGCGCAGCACCGCGAAGCCGTCCAGGCCGGGCAGCATCGCGTCGAGCACGATCACGTCGTAGTCGTGCACCAGCGCGAGGTGCTGACCGTCGATGCCGTTGTGCGCGACGTCGACGGCGCAGCCCTGCTCGCCCAGGCCCTTCTGCAGGTACTCGGCGGTCTTGGGCTCGTCTTCGACGATCAGCAGTCTCATCGGTTGTCGTCAGTGGGCGTCGGGCGCCGGCAATGCCGCGCCGCCTTGCTTCGCGCGCTTGCGCTCCTGCCGCGCCGCCTTGCGCCGCTCGTACCAGTAGTGCGCTCTATCGAGGTAGAGGTATACCACCGGCGTCGTGAACAGCGTCAGCAACTGCGAGAGGATCAGCCCGCCGACCATCGCGTAGCCCAGCGGCCGGCGCAGCTCCGAGCCCGAGCCGTGCCCCAGCATCAGCGGCAGGCCGCTGAGCAGCGCGCACATGGTGGTCATCATGATCGGGCGGAAGCGCAGCAGGCAGGCCTGGTAGATCGCCTCTTGCGGCGCCATGCCCTGCTCGCGCTCGGCGGTCAGCGCGAAGTCGATCATCATGATGCCGTTCTTCTTGACGATGCCGATCAGGAGGATGATGCCGATCAGCGCGATCACCGTCAGCTCGTAGCCGCCGGCCATCAGGATCAGCAGCGCGCCAACGCCGGCCGACGGCAGCGTCGAGAGGATCGTCAGCGGGTGGATGAAGCTCTCGTAGAGCAGCCCCAGCACGATGTACACCGCGATCAGCGCCGCGGCGATCAGGTAGGGCTGGGTCGACAGCGAATCGCGGAACGCCTGCGCCGTGCCCTGGAACGAGCCGCTCAGCGACTGCGGCAGGCCCATCGCGGCCTGGGCCTTGTTGATCGCGTCGACCGCGTCGCCCAGCGCGACGCCGCGTGCCAGGTTGAACGAGATCGTCACCGCCGGGAACTGGCCCTGGTGGCTGATCGACAGGTACGCGGTCTTGTTGGTGTCCAGGTGCACGAAGGTCGACAGCGGCACCTGCTGGCCGGTGATCGGCGAGGTCAGGTACAGCTTGCTGAACAGCGCCGGGTCGGCCTGCAGCTCGGGCGTGACCTCCAGCACCACGTGGTAGCTGTTGATCTGCGTGAAGTACTGCGCCACCTGGCGCTGGCCGATCGCGTCGTAGATCGTCGCGTCGATCAGCGCCGGCGAGATGCCGAGGCTGGACGCGCGGTCGCGGTCTATCGTCAGCGTCGCGGTCGCGGCGGCGTTCTGCAGGTCGGTCGCCAGGTCGCGCAGCTGCGGCAGCTTCTGGAAGCTCGCGAGGATCTTCGGCGCCCACTCGTTGAGCTCGTCCAGGTTCGCGTCGGTGATCGTGTACTGGTACTGGGTGCGCGAGAGCCGGCCGCCGACGCGGATGTCCTGCCCGGCCTGCAGGAACAGGTTCGCGCCCTGCACCTTCGCGAGCTTGGGCCGCAGGCGCGCGATGATGTCGTCGGCCGTCGCGGTGCGACCTTCGTCCAGCGGGCGCAGGCCGATGAAGAAGTTGCCGGTGTTGAAGGTCGACGAGCTGCCGTTCATGCCGAAGCCGGTCACGTCGGGGTCGGCGCGCACCACGTCGGCGAGCTCGATCATCCGGCGGTTCATCGATTCGAACGAAGAGTCCTGCGCCGACTCGGCGAAGCCGGAGATGAAGCCGGTGTCCTGCTGCGGGAAGAAGCCTTTCGGGATCAGCACGTAGAGCCAGACGGTCGCGGCCACCGTCAGGATGAACACGCACAGCGTCGCGAACTGGTGGCGCAGCACGACGTTCAGGCCGCGCTTGTAGCCGTCGAGCATCGCGTCGAAGCCGCGCTCGAACAGCTGGTACAGCCGGCCGTGGCTCGCCGCATGCTCGTTCTTCAGGAAGCGCGAGCACAGCATCGGCGTCAGCGTCAGCGAGACCAGCACCGAGACAAAAATCGTCAGCGTCACCGTGATCGCGAACTCTCGGAACAGCCGGCCGACGATGCCACCCATCAGCAGCAGCGGGATGAACACCGCGACCAGCGACACCGAGATCGAGACGATCGTGAAGCCGATCTCGCCGGCACCCTTCAGCGCGGCCTCCAGCGGCGCCATGCCGTCCTCGATGTGGCGGTAGATGTTCTCCAGCATCACGATCGCGTCGTCGACGACGAAGCCCACCGAAATCGTCAGCGCCATCAGCGAGAGGTTGTCCAGGCTGAAGCCGCACAGGTACATCGCCGCGGCGGTGCCCATCAGCGCGAGCGGCACCGTCACGCTGGGGATCAGCGTCGCGGCCAGGTTGCGCAGGAACAAGAAGATCACCAGCACGACCAGCGCGATCGTCAGCACCAGCGTGAACTCCACGTCGCGCACCGACGCGCGTATGGTCTGCGTGCGGTCGATCAGCGTGTTGACCTCGACGGTCGGCGGGATCGAGGCCTTCAGCTTGGGCAGCGCCTGCTTGATACGGTCCACCGTCTCGATCACGTTGGCGCCCGGCTGCTTGGTGATCGCGAGGATGATGCCGCGCCCGTTCTGCAGCGTGCTGTCGGCCGGCGCGCCGGCGCCGGCGTAGGCCCAGCCGGCGATCTTGGTGTTCTCGGCCGCATCGACCGCCACGCCCAGGTCGCGCACGCGCACCGGCGCGCCGTTGCGGTAGGCGAGGATCACGTCGTTCCACGGCGCGGCCTTCAACAGCTGGTCGTTGGTGTAGACCGTGAAGCTCTGGTCGTGCCCATCCAGCGTGCCCTTGGGCTGGTTCACGGTCGCGCTCGCGACCACCGTGCGCACGTCTTCCAGGCTCATGCCCAGTGCGGCGAGCTTGGCCGGGTCGACCTGGATGCGGACCGCGGGCTTCTGCTGCCCGCCCAGGTTCACGAGGCCGACGCCCGGGATCTGCGAGATCTGCTGCGCGAGGATGTTGTCCGCGTAGTCGTTGACCTCGATCAGCGGCAGCGTCTTCGATTGCACCGACAGCAGCAGGATGGGCGAATCGGCCGGGTTGATCTTGCGGAACGTCGGCGGGCTGGGCAGCGCGGACGGCAGCTGGCCGGCGGAGGCGTTGATCGCCGCCTGCACGTCCAGCGCGGCGGCGTCGATGTTGCGGTCCAGGTCGAACTGCAGCGTGATCTGCGACGAGCCCAGGCCGCTGAGCGAGGTCATCTGCGACAGCCCCGCGATCAGCGAGAACTGGCGCTCCAGCGGCTGCGCGACATTCGAGGCCATCGTCTCCGGGCTCGCGCCGGGCAGGTTGGCCGAGACCTGGATGGTCGGGAAGTCGACCTGCGGCAGCGGCGCGACCGGCAGCAGCGGGAACACCGCGATGCCGACCAGCAGGATCGCCGCGGCGAGCAGCGCGGTGCCGATCGGCCGCTTGATGAAACCGGCCGAGATGCTCATCGCCGGCTCCCCGCCTGCGAGCCGGCCGGCGCGCTGGCGTCCGCGAGCTTCGCGGCGCCGCGCGGCGCCTCGGCGATGCGTGCGCCGGGCTTGAGCTTGTACTGGCCGTCGACAACGACGCGCTGGCCCGCGCTCAAGCCCTTGTCGATCACGGCGATGCCATCCTGGATGCTCGCGACCTCGACGGGCTGCGGCTGCACCGTCTGACTGTCCGCATCGACGACGTAGGCGTAGGTGCCGTTCGGGCTGCGCTGCACCGCCGCGGCCGGCACGGTCAGCGCGTCCTTGCGCTGGCCCAGCACCAGCCGCACGTTGACGTACTGCCCCGGCCACAGCGCATGCGTCGGGTTGGCGAAGCTGCCCTTGAGCTGGATCGTGCCGCTGGCCGTGTCGATCTGGTTGTTCAGCAGCACCAGCTTGCCGGTGGCGAGCAGCTCGCGGCCGTTGCGCGCGTAGGCCTGCACCACCGGCGCTTCGCGGTTCGCGCCGCTCGCGTTCAGCGCGCGGTTGATGTCGGGGAACGCTTCTTCGGGCAGCGTGAACACCACCGAGATCGGGTCGACCTGGTTGATCACGACCAGCCCGTTGGCATCGGTCGCATGCACGATGTTGCCCGGGTCCACGAGCCGCGCGCCGACGCGCCCGCCGATCGGCGCGGTGATGGTCGTGAAGCCGAGCTGCACCTGCGCGTAGTGGATCTGCGCGTCGTCGGTCTGCACCGCGGCCTCGAGCTGCGCGACCAGTGCCTTCTGCGTGTCGACCTGCTGCGGCGTGGCCGCCTGCTCGGCGAGCAGCGACGTGTAGCGCGTCAGGTCGACGCGCGCGTTGGCCAGCGTCGCCTGGTCCTTCGCTCGCTGCGCCTGCGCCTGCGCGAGCTGCGCCTGCAGCGTGCGCGGGTCGATGCGCGCGAGCATCTGGCCGGCCTTGACGTCCTGCCCTTCGACGAAGCCGACCTTGTCGAGCTGGCCATCGATGCGCGCCTTGACGGTGACGCTCTGCGCGGCCGTCGCGGTGCCGATGCCGGCGCGGTAGACCGGCACGTCCTGCGCCTTCACCGCCGCGGTCGTGACCTGGACCGGCGGCGGCGCCGAGGGCTGCTCGGTCTTCTGGGGAGCATCGGCCGCGTGCGCGGGATGATTCAGCGCCCACACGCAGGCCGCGGCTATCACCGAGAGCGCCAGCAGGCCCGCCCAGGTGGACCGCTGTCGGAAGAAGACGAAGGAGTTCGTGTCGTTCATGTCGAGTGCGGGGAAGTCGTCGTCGGATTCGAGGCCACCGGCGCCGCGGGCGTCCAGCCGCCGCCGGTCGCCGTGATCAGGCCGACGCTCGCGACAAGCTGGCGGCCGCGCAGCTGCACCGCGGTGCGCTGGTTGGTCAGCGAGAGCGTCTGCGCGGTGATGACGCTCAGGTAGGTCGCGGTGCCGGCGCGGTACTGGCTCAGCGCCAGGCGCTCGGCGAGCTGCGCGGCCTGCACGGCCTTGGCCTGCAGCTCGCTCTCGCGATCGAGCACGCCCAGGCTGGCGAGGTTGTCCTCGACCTGCTGGAAGCCGCTCAGCACGGTCTGCTTGTATTGCGCGACCGCGGCGTCGTAGGCCGCGACCGCCTGCGCGTCGTGCGCGCGGCGGGCACCGCCATCGAACACGGTCTGTGCCAGCGCCGCGCCCAGCGACCAGACGCGGCTGGGCGTGTCGAACAGGCTGCCCAGCGTGGCAGCGCTGAAGCCGCCGCTCGCGCTCAGCGTCAACGATGGGAAGTACGCCGCATGGGCGACGCCGATGTTCGCGTTGGCCTGCGCGACGCGGCGCTCGGCCGCTGCGATGTCCGGCCGCCGCTCCAGCAGTTCCGACGGCAGGCCCGGCGGCGATGCCGGCACGCGCACGTCGAAAGGTTGCGCCGCGGTCGCCGGCGCCAGGCTGAACGCGGCCGGCGCGCGGCCGGTGAGGATCGCGATCGCATGCTCGAGCTGGCTGCGCTGGGCGTCCAGGTCCGCGGCCTGCGCCTGCGTCGTCGCCAACTGGCTGTCGGCCAGCGCGACATCGGACAGCAGCACGACGCCGGCGCGGTACTGCGCCTGCGTCAGCTGCAGCGAGCGCGCGTAGGCCTCGCTGGTCGCGGCATAGAGATCGCGCAGCTGGTCGGTGATGCGCAGCTGGAAGTAGTCCTGCGCGAGCGCGGCCTGGATGCTCAGGCGCGTCGCCGCGAGGTCATCGGCGCTGGCCTGTGCGCCGGCCTCGCCCGCTTCGACCGCGCGCCGCACGCTGCCCCACAGATCGGGCTCCCAGCTCGCGGCCAGCCCGACGTCGACCGTGTTGCCGAGCTTCACGCCGCTCGTGTCGGTGCGCGCGCGCTGCGCGCCCGCCGACATGCCGACACTGGGATAGAGCCCGGCGCGCGCCGCATCGGCCAAAGCCTTCGCCTCGCGATACTGCGCCTCGGCGACCCGCAGGTTCTGGTTCGCGCGCTCGGCATCCGCCATCAGCACGTTCAGCACCGGATCGCGATAACTCTCCCACCAGGGCCTGTCGCTCTCGGCCGGCTTCGGCTCGGCGTTCTTCCAGCCCGCGGTTTCCTTGTACGCGACGGGCACATCGACGGTCGGGCGCACGTAATCTGGGCCGGCGGCGCAGCCACCGAGCAGCAGCGCCGTGGAGATGGCAGCCAGCCGGCGCGCGGTTCGAGACGCGCGGGCATGCGGGGCACGGTGTGGGGACAGGTCCATGTCGGCAGCGACGTCGTCGCAGTGGCATCAGCGGGTCTGCATGCCACTCTAGAAGCCGCACCGGCTGCCCACGCTGTCGCGAAACTGACGTTTTTGTCAGGTTCGCGGCGGCGCGCCCGATCAGGGTCGCGCCGCGTCATCCGGTCCTCAGGCGGGACGATCCCGGCGGCGCACGCGTTGATTGACCTGGGCTTGCGCTACGCAAGAGTTCGCCACGGCTGCTCGCACGGACCCACCGACCAACGGCCGCTCACGCCGCCACGCGACGGGCCAGCACCCGCGAGCGTTCGAAGCTCGCGATGCTGACCTTGTCGCCCTGATTGCCGCCCAGCAGCTTGACCCGGTCGCCATCGAATCCGACAAAGAATCCCACGTGCCCCATGGGCGCGACCCCTCTTTGAAGCACGACGATGCAACCGTCGGAAAACCCGGCGGCGTCCTTGCCCCAGGTCATCCAGGAGCGCGCGGCCTTCGAGTTGGTGCCTCTGCCTCCCGCATTCGTGATGCAGAAATTGACAAACGACGCGCACCAGGGAACGCTGTCGTCCGCTGTGCCTCCGCTGGTCGTCCCGTGATAGGCCTCGATCCGCGGATTGCTGGCCGGCCCGGGAATCTCCACGACCCCTCGGGCCAGTTCTTCCTGGGCGATGCGCATCCAGGCCGCCGCCTGGAGGGCGACGTGAGGTTGCGCAGCGGCGGTCGCCGCCGAGATCACGGGCTCGGGGAACTCCGCCACGATCGTCACCTGCCCGTCCGCTTCGGACAACTGTTCGACGATCGTTCCGTTGTCGGCCGCGATCATGGCCGTCACGAAAGGCACGTCGGCCACGGGGATGTCGGTGATGACTCTGCGTATGCTCATCTTGTCCTCGCTGGTCAGTTGGGAACCATGCAGGCGCCGACCTGGCTGCGCTGGATGGCGAACGAGTCCTGCAGCATGAAGTCGATCACCAGCGTATTGGCCGGCACGTTGGCTTTGGGCCAGCAGTCCTGCTTCATTCGCGCGACCTCGGCGGTATTCAATGAACTGCAGTGGGCAGAACCTGCGCCGCAGATGACCAGCCGCAGCTTCTGCGCGGCGGCATCGGGCTTGAAGCCAAATTTCTCCTGGAGCTCCTGATCGGCTTGGCGGGCCCTGGCGCCGGCGGCCTCGGTCACGGTGTCCAGCGCACCCTGCACGGTTCCTGCGCGCCGATAAGCCTCGAGGTCTCCGATCGCGTCTTCCAAGCGATACTGGGCGAGCGGTTTCAGCAGGTTGGCTCTGATGCGAAGCTCGATCGTCGTGCGATTCGCCCTCATCGTGGTGAAGATGGCCTGCAGCGTCTTCTCGGCCAGGACCTCCTTGTCGTACGCCTCGCGCGTCCCCGTGATCATCGCGGCCAACCCGGCGAAGACCTTGGCGACCGTGCCGGATGTGGCGGCGCTCGCGGTTGTCAGCCCCAGCGTGCTCACCGTGGCGGCGAAACCCGTCGTCCGCCCTTCGTAGAACACCCTTTCTTCGAACTCGTAAAACCGGATGTCCTCCGCGGCCTTGCGCGCACGCACGATCGTCGACCGGCAGTCCTCGGTCTGACTGCTCAGGCAGGCGTCCATTGCGCTGGGCTCGAACTGCTTGCGCAGCGATGCGAGATCCGCGGCGCGATCGGTCACCGGCTCCGGGCTGCCGCGGAACGTGGTGGCACATCCCGACAGTGCCGCCAACGCCATCATCCCCGCGATGCGGAGCGTTCGCGCAAGCGACGAATTGCTGTGCTGGCCCGTTGTCATGCGTACTCCCCGACTTGCTTTGCGAGCAGTCTGCATGGCCTCGTCCGGCCGGACATCATCAATACTGCGGGTGGTTTGCGAGCACGCCTTCGCGTCCGATCGCCGCGACGTGCGCAATTCCCGTCGTGCCAACAGCAGGGCAAGCGTGCTCTTGTGTCCACGCACCTTTTATGGTACGTTTGGACATGGTGAGGCATGCGCAAAGAAACAGCAAAGAAGACACCGCTGGTCTTCTATCGGAGCGCCAGCGGCAAGGAACCCGTTCGCGACTGGCTCGAGACCCTCGAATCGGCAGATAGGTTGGCCGTCGGGCAAGACTTGATGCGCGCGCAATGGCGCTGGCCCGCCGGTATGCCGCTGTGCCGTCCCTTGGGGCAGGGGCTCTGGGAAGTGCGCACCGAGCTACCGAGCAACCGAATTGCGCGGGTGTTCCTGTGCCTCGATGATGGTGTCCTCGTCGCTCTGCACGCCCTTGTCAAGAAGACACAGAAGACGCCGGTCGACGAGCTGGCACTGGCACGCAAGCGGCAGAAGGAGTTGAAGTCATGAGTAGGAAGCATCACGGATCGAGCCTCGACGATTTCCTGAAGACGGAAGGCGTCTTCGAAGAAGCGCAGGCCCTCGCGATCAAGGAAGTGGTCGTGTGGCAGCTGACCGATGCCATGCAGCAGCGCGCGCTGACCAAGACGCAACTGGCGATCATGCTCAAGACCAGCCGCTCGCAGGTTGACCGGCTGCTCGATCCCACCCGAGATATCACGCTTTCGACGTTGCAACGCGCCGCGGCCTTGGTCGGTCGCAAGGTGCAAATCGAACTGGTCTGAACCGTGCGGGCTGGTTGTTCCGCGTTCGAAGGGCGGGAATACCGCAGCGAACGGCAGCATCGGCGCGCCGGCTGGCAACATGGCGGTCCGCCCCGATGGTCCACGCCGTGAGTCCGTTTAAGTCCGTCTGCTATTCGTCGGCCCGACCCGGCCCGCGCCTGATCGTGCTCGGCGCGGTGCACGGCAACGAGGTCTGCGGAAGCCTGGCGATCACGCGGGTCATGGCGATGTTCGATGCCGGCGACGTGAGGCTTGCGGCCGGCCACGTCACCTTCGTGCCCATCACCAATCCGTTGGCCTACGCGAACGGCACGCGGTCGGGCGACCGCAACCTGAACCGCGGGCTGCACCCGACCGAGACGCCGCGCGAGTTCGAAGACGAGGTCGCGAACTGGCTGTGCCCGCTGCTGGCGTCGCACGACGTGCTGCTGGACCTGCACTCGTTCCAGGGCCAGGGCGAGCCGTTCGTCTTCATCGGCCCGGAGAACAACGACGGCGCGATCGAGCCGTTCCATCACGCCAAGCACGAGGAGCAGCTGGCCGTGCGGCTGGGCGTGCGCCGCTGCGTGTACGGCTGGCTGTCGACCTACGCGGGCGGCGTCGCGCAGCGGCGGCGGCAACGCGCGTCGGCGCAGACACCGGCGCAGATCGCCAGAGCGGACGCGCACTACGGCGTCGGCACGACCGAGTACATGCGCACGGTCGGCGGATGGGGCATGACGCTGGAATGCGGCCGGCACGACGACCCGGCGGCCGTCGACGTCGCGCGCACCGCGATCTTCAACACGCTGCGCCACCTGGGGCTGCTTGCCGGCGATGCGCCGCAGCAGGTGCCGCATCTGCAGACGCTGCGGATGTGCGAGGTGATCGACCGGCAGCATCCCGGCGATGCGTTCGTCCGGCGCTGGCGCAGCTTCGATCCGCTACGGCACGGCGAGCTGATCGGCACGCGCGCCGACGGCTCGCGCGTGCTCGCGCCGTACGACGGCTTCATCGTGTTCCCGAATGCGGATGCCGACGTGGAGACCGAGTGGTTCTACCTCGCGCAGGAGAGCGACCGGCTGACGTTCTGACGCTGCCATACTCGCGCCCCACAGTCCTCACCGGCCCCGACATGACCGCTCCGCTTCCTCCGCTCCCCGCCACGCCGCCCGGCCGCTACCGCCACTACAAGGGGGGCGAGTACGAAGTCGTCGGCGCCGCCCGCCACAGCGAAACACTGGAGCCGCTGGTCGTGTACCGGCCGCTGTACCACGACACCGGCTGGTGGGTGCGGCCGCACGCGATGTTCTTCGAGGAGATCGAAATAGCCGGCGTGCGCCGGCCGCGCTTCGAGCGGCTCGCGGATTCCGGCCAGGGCCAGGGCTAAAGACCGAGGTCGCTCAGCCCCGCGTGTTCGGCCGGCCGCGGCCCGAGCGGCCAGTGGAACAGCCGCTGCTCGGCGCGGATCGGCAGGTCGTTGATGCTCGCGAAGCGCCGGCGCATCAGCCCCTGCGGCGTGAACTCCCAGTTCTCGTTGCCGTAGCTGCGGAACCACTGGCCCGAGTCGTCGTGCCACTCGTAGGCGAAGCGCACCGCGATGCGCTCGCCGGTGTAGGCCCACAACTCCTTGATCAGCCGGTAGTCGAGCTCGCGCGCCCACTTGCGCTGCAGGAACTGGCGCACCTGCTCGCGCCCGACCGGGAACTCGGCGCGGTTGCGCCAGACCGTGTCTTCGGTGTAGACGCCGACGACCCGGTCCGGGTCGCGCGTGTTCCATGCGTCCTCGGCGAGACGCACCTTGCGGCGTGCGCTTTCTTCGTCGAACGGCGGCAGCGGCGGACGCGTCTCCATCAAAGAATCTCAATAGGTTTCGTAGGGGAGAAATTTACCGCCCATCGTGATGCGGGTGCTCCTCGGCGACGGGGATGTGCGACACATGCAATCCCCGTGCCGAAGGCGCTCGGAGCGGATCGTTTGCCTGTCAGCCCACCGTCTTGAAGAACGCGAGCAGATCCTCGTTGACGACCTCCGGATGCGTCGTGCACAGGCCGTGCGGCAGGCCGGGGTAGACCTTGAGCTGCGCGTTCTTCACGAGCTTGGCCGAGAGCAGCGCCGAGTCGGCGATCGGGACGATCTGGTCGTCGTCGCCATGCAGGATCAGCGTCGGCACCGTGATCTTCTTCAGGTCCTCGGTGAAGTCGGTCTCGGAGAAGGCCTTGACGCAGTCGTAGTGCGCCTTGATCGAGCCCGTCATGCCCTGCAGCCACCAGTGCTGGCGTATGCCCTCGGAGACCTTCGCGCCGGGCCGGTTGTAGCCGTAGAACGGCAGCGTGATCTCGCGGTAGAACTCGGCGCGGTTGCCGGCCACGCCGGCGCGTATGCCGTCGAACACCTCGATCGGCAGGCCGCCCGGGTTGGACTCGCTCTTCACCATCACCGGCGGCACCGCGCCGATCAGCACCGCGGCGGCCACGCGCTTGCTGCCGTGGCGACCGAGGTAATGCGCCACCTCACCGCCGCCGGTCGAGTGGCCCACATGGATCGCGTTGCGCAGGTTCAGCGCCTCGGTCAGCGCCGCGAGGTCGTCGGCGTAGTGGTCCATGTCGTTGCCGTCCCAGGTCTGGGTCGAGCGGCCGTGGCCGCGTCTATCGTGCGCGATCACGCGGTAGCCGCGCTGCACGAAGAACAGCATCTGCGCGTCCCAGTCGTCGGCGGTCAGCGGCCAGCCGTGCGAGAAGACGATCGGTTGGCCTTTGCCCCAATCCTTGTAGAAGATCTGGACGCCGTCCTTCGTGGTGATGGTGCTCATGTCCGTGCTTCCTTGAGTGGCCGTGGAAGCTGGGCATTCTGTTCCCGCGACGCTCATCCGGGCGTCAGACCCCGACGAGAAAAGGGTTCACCAAACCGTCGTGCGTGTAAGCAAGTGCGAGCGCGAGTTCACGCGCCGTAGTCGACCGGATCGCGATACGCAGGCTCGTCGTGGATCGCCCAGTACGCGTCGGACAAGCGCGTCGTCACCGGGCCGGGAAACTGCGGCAGCGGCTGCCCGTCGAGCCGCGCGATCGGCAGGATGCCGCCGCCGGTGGAGGTGAGGAACACCTCGTCGGCCGCGCGGAACGCCTCGACCGACACCGGACCGATGCGGACCGGGATGCCGAGCCGCTCGCACAGCTCGATCGCGGTGCGGCGCGAGACGCCTTCGAGCACGCCGCGCTGCGCGGTCTGCACGACGCCGCCCTTCACCATGAAGACGTTGAAGCCCGGGCCCTCGGCGATGTTGCCCTGCGCATCGACGACACAGCTCGTGTCGCGCCCGCGGTCGTACGCATCGAACAGCGACTGCACCAGGTCGATCCAGTGGTAGTTCTTGACGGTCGGGTCGACCGACTCGGGCGCGATGCGCACGCGGTCGCTGACGTGCAGGTCGATGCCGGCCTGCTGCTTCTCCTTCGTCGCGATCCAGACATAGGGCAGCGCGTAGGCATAGAAGCGGTTCGTCGCCAAGCGGGGATCGCGCGCGCCGCGCGGCGGCACGCCGCGGGTGCAGACCATCGCGACATAAGCGTCCTGCAGCCCGCCGCCGCGCACGCAGCCATGCAGGATGTCGCGCACCTGGTCGCGGCTGTACGGGAGCGTCATGCGCATCTTCGCGAGGCTCGCGAAGAAACGGTCCAGGTGCGCATCGAGGCGGAAGAACGCGCCGCGCCAGGTGCTCGCGACATCGTAGGTCGCGTCGGAGCGCGTGAAGCCCCAATCGAACAGCGAGATCTTCGCGTCGGACAGCGGCACATAGGCGCCGTCGGCGAAGGCGCAACCACCTTCGAAGGCGTGAGCGTGGATCTTCGGGAGGTCGGTCATGATCAGCTGGTCCCCTCGCGCCTCAGAGCGGCTGGTACGCCGAGGCGCGGCTCATTGCCCCTGTGGCGGCTCCCAAAGTTCGACCTTGTTTCCCTCGGGGTCCATGACCCAGCCGAACTTGCCGAACTCCGAGTCATCCATCTTCTTCAGCACAACGCAGCCTTCGTCGCGAAGCACTTGGAGCAGAGCGGCGAGGTTCTCCACTCGGTAGTTGATCATGAAGGTCGACGTGCTGGGTGCGAACTGATCGCTGCCTGCCTCGCCGATAGACCAGACCGTGGTGCCGTGGGCTGGGTTTCCGGCATCGTCCGTCCAGCTGAACGCGGTGCCTCCCCAGTCCTGCACATCGATGCCCAGGTGCTTCCGGTACCAGGCCCTCAACGCGACCGGATCCTTCGCCTGAAAGAAGACTCCGCCAATACCGGTGACTCTCTTCATCTGAACCCCCAGAGTCTGTGATTCGTGCAGTAGCCGTGCCTCACTCCGGAATCAAGTTGTGGATCATCGTGTACTTGCTGATGCCGACGTCGAAGCCGCTGATTTCCAGCACAACCTTGTAGCCGAGAGCCTCGTAAAAAGGGCGCGCTTGAAAGCTGAACGTGTCCAGATACGCCTGCCGACACCCCCGCTCGACTGCACGACGCTCGAACGCTCGAAGCAATTCGGAACCGACGCCCTGTCCGCGGTAGCTCTCGGCGACCCAGAGCTGCCTCAGTTCACAGCATAGCCCCCACGTCCGACCTACGGCACCCCCGACAACCGCTCCCGCCGGCTCCCGCGCAAACACGGCGAGTAGCCTGACGTCCCGAAGCGGGGCCGCCTCTTCGTTCGCGGCACCCAGACCGGCATCGACGACAGCGGCCTCGGCAGAAGCATCATCGTCGTGGACCGTAAAACGCAGGTTGGTGGCGACCATTTGAAGAGGCTTACCGTATGCCGTGCTCGGCGGCCGAGCGGCGCAGCCGGTTGAACGTCCACTCGATGGACGGGCTAGGCGCCGGCGTGCCTACACGCCCAAATATCGGCCGGGCTTGTGGTTCAGCGTGAGTATGGCCCCGATGGCGACCGCCCCGACCACCGATTGCAGCACACGCACGGGCGGCACGATGAAGAATGCGGCGAGCACGACCATGACATCGACCGACATCTGGATCTTGCCGGCGCTCAGGCCTTTGGCCTGCTGAAGCCACTGCGCCAGGATGTTGACCCCCCCGACACTGGCACGGTGACGAAGCAGAGCGAGCAGACCGAAGCCAATGAGGAAGCCTCCGAGCACCGAAGCGACCCACGGATTCAGCAGCTCGAAGCGCACGGCCTTCGGCGCCAGCGCCGTACAAGCCGAGACCAGCGCCACCGCGAGGAAGCTCTTCAGCGTGAACTCCTTCCCAAGCCGCTGCCAGGACAGACAGAAGAACGGCAGGCTGAAGACAAAGAAGCAAAGGGCCAGGCTGAGCCCGCTCGCGTAGCTGGCCAGGAAGGCAAGCCCGGCGACGCCGCCGGTGAGCAGCCCCGCGTGGCTGAACATGGTGAGGCCCAACGCGACGAACAGCGAGCCCGCAATGAGTGCGTGGCCGTCGTCCAGCCACGTGTGCGTGAGCAGCTGTGGTGCAGGTTGATTCACCGGCGCAAGGTAAGCACACAGCGTGCCGGAGGTGTCTGCTCGAGGGATGCGTTGGGTGTCGCGGTGGCTGGAAGCACGCTAGACCAGACTCAGACGAACATACGTTCGGCCCTCTGCGTCCGTGCGATGCACCTGAAATCCGGCGGCCAAGTACATGTTGAGCGGGCCGAAGTGGTTCTGCGCGTCGCTCGACGCTTCGGCCATGGGCATGGCCTCTGCGATCTGGAGGCCCTGCGCCTTCAGCCCCGCGCAAGCTGCATGCAACAGAGAGGTGGCAACCCCTGAACGCCGATGCGCCTTGGCGATGACAAAGCATGTGATTTGACCCATTCGAGCGGCGTCCGGGTCCGGTTCATCTGCAAAGGCGTCCATCATCGTGCGGGGCGCCGCATTGCACCAGCCAATCGGCTTCCCGCCGCGGTAAGCGAGATAGCCTTCCATTCGGCTGTTGCAGATTCGATCGCAGGCCGCGGCGCGGTTCTCCTGTACGGTTCGAGTCGCCCAATGGACCTTCGCGTGATCGACGTACAGGAACTGACAAAAGCAGAAGCCCCATTTCGGGTTGTCGGCAAAGGCTTCGCCGTCGAAGAACAGCAAGAAGTCCTGCATCAGCTCGGGACAGAGCTTTCGGATCTCAACGGGTGCTTGGGTCATACCTGCATGACACGGTTGTCGACTTGTTGTCCTGACGTTTCGCGCTTCTCACGCCTCTGTCGCCGATGGCCACCCGACCCGTGCTGCACTACGAAGACTGGATTGAACGACCCAGCGATGAAACGGGGCAATGAGGAAAATATACAGACGACCCAGGCGATTGTGGCAATGGACAACAGTCGACAGGGTCAGGTGACGTTTGGCCCCCGGCGACGACTGACCGGAGCACAGAACAGAGACCCTGAAGTCCAGGTGCTTGTCGTCTTCCCCAAGAACAACTTCAGTTGGACTTGTGCTGTAGATCCTGAAGATGCTGAGTCGGCCCGTTCCGCTCTCCGCATCCAGTGACGCGAGATGCTTGGCCGTCTTGAGTCCGAGACCGGCCACGAGCGTGTCTCGAACCGCCATGAGGCTGCTGATCCAGGGCGCTTGGTGCGCGAAGATGAACCTCGCCAACACTTCCGGATTGGTCGACGCTCCGGTCGGAAGCTCGATCGAGTAGGCGTCGGCGAGGTTCATCGATGCGTAGGCGTTGGCAATCGCGGACTCCGGCGGAAGCGGCACAGAGGTTGTGTGATGGTGTTCGGTCGACATGCATGCGGCCAATGGTTCGTTCCTGATGTCTGAGACCAGAGTCAAGCCGCGCCGCGAAGCGGCGTCGGCTTGGACGAATTGTGAGGCGACGAACCGTTAGCTTGGCAGTACGAGCCGCCTCTGCACACCAGCGGCACGAAGACCTGGGACGAGAGCAGCCATGTGCCTTGTTGTGCTTGCCAGACGGCGAAATACCTTCCGCTTAACTCGATGCGTTCGTTGTTTTCCCGCCAGGATTCATGCCACCGCCCGCTCTCGACAGCCAACTCACCCGACTCGCTGTACTCGATCCGATCTGGTGTGAAGACGAGAACGACATCCGGACGCTTTTGGACCAGCGATTGCTGGCTCTGTACAAAGGCCGCCGTTCCAATCGTAGCCCTCGACGGCGCGACGAATTGGATATCGGTTGCAACCAGTTCGGCCGTTTGCGCAATGTGCCGGGTAGAAAACAGGGCGTTGAGCCGTTCGCGCTGGACGGCAACCGCGCCTGTAGCTTGCCCCGAAGGTAGCTGTGACTGATGAGCGCAGGCGGTGAGAACCAGCGCTGCAAGTATCGGTACCAGCCGCATATAACTTTCCGAGCCGCCTAGTTTTGACATGACCGCCGGCCAACAGCAGGCGAAGGCTGATGCTGGACGTCCCATCGATGGAAGGCTTGGGCGGCTGTCTCACTCCGCCACTCACCGCTCGATGCCATGGAGATTTTCCGTCCACCGCAGGTCAAACGGAACGAGCCTTCTTCAGCCGGCACGGAGACGCGATAGGCTGAGCCGCTGAGCTTCCGACAATCGGTGCAATTAGGCCTCTCGCCGGCTCGGCTCGCTCTGGTGAAGAAACTTCGTATAGAGATCACGAGGCGGCGCAACCGAGATGGACTTGAGAACCTGACCGACATTGCCGCGGTGGTACCCACCATGCGTGATGACATGAAGCAGGATTTCTTCTCGGGACATGCGCCCTCGATCACCGTCGGCGAACGTGAAGTCCAACGCGTGCGAGAGGTCGGACTCCACAAGAGAAGCAACGTACTTGACGTACCAAGCATCCGTGGACTCTACGTCGCCTCGCAACTGAGCAAGCGTTGGAGTTTCCTTGGTGTTCGTGGCGTGGAATGGGGCTGGTTCCCCGGCGAGGCGGGCGCGAAAGAGCCGGTCAACGACGTAGATGTGGTTGAGGGTGCGAATGCACGTGTGAAGCTGCTCGGAGTGCTCCGACGGCAAGGTGCCCAACAATGCGAAGAGCTCGGTATTGGCCCAGGCCTTGTAGGCGAACAAGGACTTCAGAGTGGCGACTGACATGGATGGCTCCGTGGATGTTTGCCTAGAGGCCTAGCGTTGGACATGAACGGCGACTGGAGGCGTGCGAAGCACGCCGGAAGATTCCGCTCGATGGACGGGTCAGGCCGCATTCTCGACAAGCGACCGGACCTGGGTCACCGAACACTTGGCGTTCTCTGTCGGGCGGCGTATTGGAGGTGTTGAAGATCAACGCGTGACGCGCTTTGAGCAGGCCAGTCGGTACACCCTCTGGCCCTACACCCTCGGGATAGGCATACGCCGTGCCAAGACGAAACACGCGGTCGATCCAGCCTTTGAGGATCGCTGGTGGCTGACCCCACCAATTCGGATGAAATACCAGGATGAGATCTGCGCGAGCAAGCTCGGAGCAGTGAATTTCAACGAGGTTGTCGGAGGAACTGGCGTTGTCCCGCTCGCCCGCCCGTTGCACCGGATCGAACGACTCGTCGTACAGGTCGTGGACTGCAATCTCGTAGCCCCGCTCGTTCAACGTACTTGTGGCGATAGAAGCCATCGCGTGAGCGAAGCTGGCGGAACCTGGATTCGCAACGACGACGAGTGCGAGCGCCATGTGGCCTAACGTGAAGGTTGTCGTGACCAGGCAAGCCGCCCGGGCCGAAACTCCAGGAATGAGAACTCCGCCTCGTACCCGGCCGACTTGGGGCTGCACGCGTACAGGCCGCATGCGACTGAAGGTGCCGCCTCGCGCTCATGCAGGCGAGCCATGCGAAGCTGTTCCCAGCGCAGCCCGTCCAGCGAGCTTTCGACAATGAAGTCGCTACTCTCTGCGCGAACGCGAAACCAGATGGTGTTGATGTCCTTGGGGAGGGGTTGGGTGGACCAGTCAGAGTACTGGCCGTTGGTGACCACGGCGCCAAGGCGGTTGGAATCGTCCGGTTCGAATTCAACGGATGTCTTCAGCCAGCACGCAGGCGAGAGCCGTACCATGAGGCCAGCCTGGTCGTACTGGTGAATCGGGCGGAAAGAAACCTTCGTTGTGAGAACAAAGTCGGAAGACGTACGCAGGTGCAGGAAGTGGCCATTGTCGGCCTCGAAGCCGTAGTGAGTTCGCTGCCAGAAATCCGTGCCAGCATCAGTGTGGACTCGAAGGCAGGGTACTGTTGCATCGAGTTGCCAGCGCGCAGGTTCGCAGAACCAGCTCAGTCGAGAGTTCAGCGCTGGGCCCGCGAACGATTCAAATAGAAGTTCATCCGACATGGCTCGGTCTTCCGCGTGGAATTCGCCTGATCTAACGTTGGACATGAGCGGCGCCTGGAAGCGTTGGAAGCCCGTCCGAAGGCGTCCGCTCGATTGCACTTCAACTGACTTCAAGGTACATGCGCCCATGTCCAATCGCGTGTCCAACGCTACTGTATCGGGCCGACGTCCATGCGATGGAAGGGCTAGGCGTCATCGTGGCCCGCGCAGTCACTGACTGGCTTGAAGCATGGCCGCCATGCGCTGATGAATGAGATTGATTGCCTTCAGCGGCCGAATCATCACCTTGAACTCACTGATGCGCCCTGCCTCGTTCCACTTGATGATGTCGACTCCGTTGACAAGGATGCCGTCGATTTCTGTCTCAAACTCCAGCATGGCATCACTCGCGCCGACGATCTCGCGCACGTAGCGGAACGTCGGATTGAAGAAGACCTGAAGGGCTGCCCGAAGGTACATGGCCGCAAGCTGCTTCCCGCGCTGCGGTGTGTGCACGACCGGAGAGACAAACACCGCGTCACCATCGAGCAAAGTGTCGAGCCCGTCGGTGTTCCGCTCCTGGACCAGCCGATGCCAGATGGCAATAGGGTGCTCTGTCATGTGAGTCTCCGTGTTGCGTGGCGCCTAAGGTTGGACATGAGCGGCGGCTGCCACCGCGGCATGGGCCCGACCCTCACGAACGCGACATTGCTTGTCGGCCCGGTTCTGCGCAGGCGTCCTGCCCCACGTCACTCGCGGCCCTCTCGAATGACGCGGCCATCCCGATCGTCGACCAGCCGCCACCGCCCATCACTGACGTGCAGCGTGCGCTGCAGATCCGGATAGCGGACGACGTCTTCGCTCACCTTGGTTCCGGCGATCAGGAAGCTGCACGGCGCCGACGATCGATTGACGACCTGGTGCGCGTTCGGCTCGCCGGCCGGCCAGCAGGCCGCGTCGCCCGGGACCAGCCGATGCTCGCCGTCGTTCTCGACGACGGTGACCTCGCCGGCGAGCACATAGAGGAACTCGTCCTCGCGCTCGTGCCAATGCCGGTTCGACGAGCGCGAGCCGGGCTGCAGCGTCATCACGT
>DATCSE010000437.1:0-3866 GCA_036568605.1 Burkholderiaceae bacterium
CGTGGCGCTGCTGGCCGGCTGTGCATCGGGCCCGCGCGGCGATGGGCCCGGATCGAACCCGCCGTCCGACCTCGGGCGCGTGCCCGACGCCGAACCGCGGATCGAGACGATACGCTCCGGCGGCCCGAACAAGCCGTACGAGGTGCAGGGCCAGAGCTACGTGCCGATCACGCAGGACAAGGCGTACACCGAGCGCGGCCTCGCGTCGTGGTACGGGCGCAAGTTCCACGGCAAGCGCACCGCGAGCGGCGAGGTCTACAACATGTACGCGATGACCGCGGCGCATCCGACCCTGCCGATCCCGAGCTACGCGCGCATCCGCAACCCGGCGAACGGCCGCGAGGTGATCGTGCGCGTCAACGACCGCGGGCCGTTCCACACCGGGCGCATCGTCGACCTGAGCTACACCGCGGCGCTGAAGCTGGACCTGCTGCGCGGCGTCGCGCCGGTCGAGCTGACCCGCATCACGTTCGACGACATCCGCACCGGCGCGTGGCGGCGCGATCTCGCACCGCCGACGCCGGGCGATGCGCCGCCGGTGCGGACCGCTGCGACGGCACCGGCGGATGCGACGCCGGCGGCGACGGGTGCCGTCGCAGTGCCGGCGGGCAGTGTCGTCAGCGTCGCGGCGACGACGACCTCGTCGAACAGCGCCGGCGCGGACAGCGGCCCGGCCGGCGGCAACGGCTCGGCCGGCGCCGCCGCAGCCAATGCCAACCGCGCTGGCGATGCGCCGGCGGCCGCAGCATCATCGGCGTCCGCGCCGAGCGCGCCCGGCCCGACACTCGATGGTCCTCAGCCGATGCCGACGGCATCCGTCGCCGCGGTGGCCGATGCGCCGCCTGCGCGCGCCTACACCGTGCCGGCCCGGGGCTACTGGGTGCAGCTCGGTGCCTTTCGCGAGCGCGGCGGCGCCGAGGCCTTCCAGGGCCGGGTTGCGACCGAGCTCGACTGGCTCTCGCCGCTGCTCGCGGTGTTCGGCGACGCTTCGATGTACCGGCTGCAGGCCGGCCCGTACCCGAGCCGCGACGAAGCGCGCGCGGTCGCCGAGCGGGTGCGCGGCGCGTTGCAGCTGGTGCCGGTGATCGTCGAGCGACGCTGAGGTGCCGAGGCGCCCCGGTCAGCCCGCGGCCAGCGCATCGTCGCGCCGCCGTTGCAGGAAGCGCCGCACTGCCGGATCGGCCTCCAGGCCGATCGCTCGCTGGTACGCGGCATCGGCGGCGGCCGCATCGCCGCTGCGCGCGAGCAGCCCGGCCCGCGCGGCCCAGTACGGCTGGTAGTCGGCGAGCCGCGCATCGGCCTCGATCTCGGCGAGCGCCGCCAGGCCCGTGGCGGTGCCGTGCGTTTCGGCGATCGCGACCGCGCGGTTGATCGCCACGACCGGCGAGCCGGTCAGCAACGCCAGCGCGTCGTACAGCCGCACGATGGCCTCCCAGTCGGCACGCCCGGTCAGCCGCCGCACGACATGAGCCGACTGCACCGCGGCCTCGAGCTGGTAACGCCCGATCGCGCCACGGGTGCTCGCGCGGTGCAGCAGGACCTCGGCCTCGTCGATCAGCGCATGGTCCCACGCGGCGACATCCTGCTCGGCCAGCGGCACGTACTCGCCGCGCGCGTCGCGGCGTGCCGCCTGGCGCGCCTGCGCATGCAGCATCAACGCGAGCAGGCCCAGGGCCTCCGGCTCGTCGGGCAGCAGCATCGTCACCAGGCGGCCGAGCCAGATGCCTTCTTCGGCGAGGTTGCGGCGGCGCGCGTCGGTGCCGGCTGCGTCCGACCAGCCTTCGGTATAGGCCGCATAGATCGCCTCGAGCACCGCGGCCAGGCGCTCGGGCAAGTCGTCGGCATCGGGCAGCCGGAACGGGATGCCGGCCTGCTTGATCTTGGCCTTCGCGCGCACCAGCCGCTGGCCCATCGTCGCCGGCGCGACCAGGAACGCCGACGCGATGCTGGCCGCATCGAAGCCGAGGATGGTCTGCAGCATCAGCGGCGCACGCACGCCGGGCTCGATGGCCGGATGCGCGCAGGCGAACATCAGCAGCAGGCGGTCATCGGGGATCGCGCGCGCCGGCGTGTCGTCGGTCGCTTCGTCGGTGATCAGCAGCAGGTCGGGGATCGCATCGTCGTGCGTCTTGCGGCGCCGCGCCGCATCGATCATCGAACGCCGCGCGACGGTCAGCAGCCAGGCCTCCGGGTTGGCCGGGGTGCCGTGCGACGGCCAGTCGCGCAGCGCGGCCTCGAACGCGGCGGCGAGCGCGTCCTCCGCGGCGGCGACGTCGCGCGTGCGCGCCGCGAGGAACGCGACCAGCTTGCCGTAGCTGCGCCGCGCCGCATGTTCCGCCGCGTGCGCGGCGGGCGACGGATCTTCTTCGGCCACCGGGGCGAGATCCGTGCGCCTACATCTGCCAGATCGGGCGCAGCTCGATCGTGCCGTGGCTCGCGCTCGGGCAGCGCGCGGCCCACGACAGCGCCGCGTCGAGGTCGGCCACGTCGATCAGGTAGTAGCCGCCCAGCTGTTCGCGCGTCTCGGCGTACGGGCCGTTCAGCACCTCGGTCTTGCCGCCGCGTACGCGCACCGAGGTGGCATCGGACGTGGGGCGCAGCCGGTTGCTGCCCAGCAGCACGCCGGCTTTCTTCAGCGCCTCGGTGTAGGCGCCGTAGGCCTGCATCAGGCTCTGGATGTCGCTCGGCGCCATCTTGCTGTCTTCGGTTTCGTTCGAGTGGATCATCAGCAGGTATTGCATCGCGCTTCCTTTCGGGTTCGTGGATGGTGCGGCGACGGCCGCACCTGGACAATGACGCACCGCGCAGACCGATTTCGACAGCGGGATCGCGATTTTCTTTTCCTGGCCGCCGCGGCCGCAAGGCGAGCCCACGATCTAGGGCTTTCAGCCAGCGGGGCAGCCGACCATGATGCCGCCCACTTTGGCTGCAAGGAGCGCTCGATGGCTGGCACCGCCACGACCACCACGACCCGAACCGCCGCCGCGGTCCGACCGCACAAGGCATGCTCGCTGCACATCGGATTGAACGCGGTCGACCCGGCCGCGTATGCCGGCTGGAGCGGCCCGCTCGCTGCCTGCGAGTTCGATGCGACCGACATGGCCGCGATCGCGAAAAGCCGCGCGATGAAACCCACGGTGCTGTTGACGAAGAAGGCTACGCGCGCGAGAACGCTCGCCGCGATCCGCGCCGCCGCGAAGACGCTGCAAGCGGGCGACCTGTTCTTCCTGACCTACTCGGGCCACGGCGGTCAGGTGCCCGATGTCAGCGGCGACGAGGACGACAAGCAGGACGAGACCTGGTGCCTGTACGACGGCCAGCTGATCGACGATGAGCTGTACCTCGAGCTCGCCAAGTTCGCCGCGGGCGTGCGCGTGCTGGTGCTCTCGGACAGCTGCCACAGCGGCACCGTGACGCGGGCCGCGCCGCCGATGCTGAACGGTGCGGTCGTGACGACCTCGGTCGTCTCGACGCAACGTCCGAAGCTGATGCCGCCGGCCGTCGCGATGCGCACCTATCGCGAGCACCAGGCGTTCTACGACAAGCTGCAGCGCGACGTCGCGAAGCAATCGGGCCGGCCGAACGGCAAGGGCGACGACACAGGCAACGGCAAGGCGAACGGCGGCGCCGCGGCAGTCGATCCCGACACCGCGCTCGCGAATGTCGCGGCCAGCGGCCGGCTCACCGCGATCGTCAAGCGGTTCAAGCCGGCGGTCGTGCTGATCTCCGGCTGCCAGGACAACCAGACCTCGATGGACGGCGATCACAATGGCGCGTTCACCGAGGCGCTGCTGCGCGTCTGGAACAACGGCTCGTTCGCCGGCAACTACGGCAGCTTCCATGCGCGCATTCGCGCGTCGCTGCCG
>DATCSE010000438.1:0-3432 GCA_036568605.1 Burkholderiaceae bacterium
GGCGGCGTCGAAGGCAGTCCAGGACGCGAAGGCGCAGGGCAAGAAACCGAGCGCCGAGCAACTCGCGGCCGAGAAGCAGACGCAGGCCGACTGGTCGAATGCGATCGAGCATCAGCTGCGCGTGGCCGGTGCCGACGCGACTTCGCACGGAAAGGACCCGAACGCGGCGATAGCCGCGCAGGTCGATCAAATCGTCAAGGACGTGCGCCAGGACGGCTACTTCGACGCCGACTCGCTGAAGAGCAACCTCGCGCCGGCGGTCCAGCAGCTCAAGAGCGAATCGCCGCAACAGCGCGACCTGATGCTCGAATACGAGTCGGTGCAGGCCGGCGGCCAGAAGCAGGTGGCCGACGCGAAGGCGCAGGTGGCCGATCTCGACGCGAAGGCCAAGCAGGCCGAGGCCGCGGCGAAGCAGCCCACGGTGATGGGGCCGTATCTGCCGGCGGCGGCGACCAACGCATCGGGGAGCAACGCGAACGGCGGCAACGGCACGGTGGTCGTGCCGTACGTCACGACGTTCGCGACCACGGGCATGAACGGCACCACCCCGGGCACCACCGCGGGCACCACCCCGGGCACCCCAGGCACGAACGGCCCCTTGAACTCGCCGCTGCAGTTCGGCATCCAGGCCGACACGCCGCAGTTCCGTGCCACGCAGGCGCGGGCCGAGGCGAATGCGGCGCAGAACAAGCTCGACACGCTGGAGGCCGCGTTCGGCCACACCGATCCCACCGACCCGAGCAAGAACACGATAGGCACGGTGCAGGCCGACTTCAACAAGCGTGGCGCCGACATCGGCGCTGCCGATGCGCGCAACCACTACCTGAAGGTGCTGGGCGACCCGACCAGCTCGCCCGAGCAGACCCGCGACGCCTACGACGCCTGGCAAGCCGCGGTCGACCAGCAGACGCTGATGACGCAGATGCAGACGGCGATCAACGCCGACGCGACGCTGCTGCAGGCGCAGCAGGACCAGGCCCGGGCGCAGGCCGACTACGACCAGACCCGGACGCGCCAGCCGTTGCTGATCGGCACGCTGAACGGCTATGGCCAATCCGGCTTGCTCGCGCCGGACGGCCGCGACCCCACGCTGCAGGTCGACTATCGCAACGCCGGCGATCGGAAGAACGTGCAGCTGGTCAACGGCACGTACATGCTGAAGACGCAGGACCAGTACGGGCAGACCCTGTTTCAGCCGCTGAACCCGATGGCCGCGAAGCTGTGGGACGCGAACGCGAAGCTCGAAGCGGCGCAGGCAGCCGACAAGACCGCGAACGCCAACCTCCAGCGGATCTGGCTGGACCAGCACGGCGGCGCCGACGGCGTCGGGCTGGACATCAGCGGCTGGCTGAAGAAGGCGGACCAGTACAAACAGGACCTGAGCGATGCGAACGCCAAGGTCAGCACCGCGCAGCAGAACCTGACCCGCGCGCAGAACAGCCATCAACCCGAGGACGTGCTGCAGCAGGACCGCATCGCGCTCGGGGCGGCGATGCAGCAGCAAAGCCTGGCGCAGGCACGCGTCAATGCGGTCAACGCGATGCAGACGCTGCGCGACGCGCAGATGTGGGGCGACCCGGACGGCAAGCCCCCGGCCAACCTCTCGACGCTGTACGACAACGCACGCAACGCCGTCCGGAAGGTCGGCGAGCTGCCGGGCGCGCAGGTGATGACGCCGGAGAAAGAGGCGACGCTGCGCGACAAGACGCTGCCCGACGAGCGCAACGCACTGAAGGCGCTCGACGTCGACCTGCAGGCCGCGAAGACAGCGGCCGACGCGGCGCCGAACAATGCGACCGCCGCGAAGACGTATCGCGATCTCGCGAACCAGTACGACTGGCTGAGCCACAAGATCGACGTCGAGCAGGCCGAAGTCGACTATGCCGACGCGCAGCGCGCGGGGCTCGCGGCCTCGTTCGAGTACATGAACACGCAGCGGCCCGGCGGCGCCGACCTGCACACCCGGACCCACAACGCCGCGAACGACAGTGCCTTGACGTGGGGCGTCACGCCCGGCGAGAACGGCCAGCCGGCGCTGAATGGACTGCCCGCGAACATCAAGCCCGAAGACGTGCACGTGCAGAAGAGGGACGGCGTCTGGACCGTGACCTTCGACAAGGATGCCGGCGTGTTCGCCGCGCGCACGATGGCGGCCGGCAGGGGCGGCGCCTACACGACGTACGTCGACGGCTCGAACAAGGACGACATCGCGATCGAGAAGGGCCGCACCTACACGCTGAACGCCGATGCGGCGCGCTACTGGGAAGCGACCAACACGGACTCCAGCGTCGGCGCGAGCACGCTGGTGAACGCGAAGGCCGCGTACGACAAGGCGCTGGACGTGGCCCGGCTCGACCCGGTGACGAACGGGAAGGGCGAGCCCGTGCTGACGAACGGACAGCTGTCGACCTCGCAGCCGGTGACCGGGCCCGACGGCAAGCCGGTCACGACGACAGACTTCAATGTCGACCAGACCGCGAACAAGGCGAGCGCCGACGCCAAGGTCTTCGCGACCGCGAACACGCTGACGAAGGCGCAGGATGCGCTGAACGCCGGCAACGGCGATCCGGCGAAGCTGAAGGCCGCGGTGACGGCCGCGGCGGACGCCCACGACCTCGCGATGTCCGAGCAGGCCGCGATCGGCGCGGTGCTGGATTGGCAGCTTGCGAACCATGCGCGCCAGGACGACGAAGCGGGCTGGCGTCTCGGCGTTCCCCAGTTCGCGACCGGCGGCAAGTCGCCGCAGGAGAACGCGGACGATCTGCTGGAGACTGCCCAGTACAAGGTCTCGCAGTGGCAGTCGATGCGCCAGAAGGTCGAAGTCGGCCGTGCGCAGACCGCGGTGAACGACGCGCAGACCGCCTACGACCAGTACCTGAGCGTGCGTCCGTACCTGAGTGCCGCGTCGGCCGCCGACTCGACCGAAGGCCGCAACTTGCAGGCCGCGAAAGTGCAGCTCGAGGCGGCCAACCGCACGCTGGCCGCCGCCGCGGTGCCGACCGCCAACGCCGCGCAGAAGGCCTTCGTCGCGGCCCATCTCGCGCCCGGCGGCGAGAACGACCCGCATGCGATGTACGAGTTGTTCATGAAGGACCCGGGCGTGATGGCGCAGGGCCTGATCAACAGCGACTACGCGCGCAACGGCGGGCTGCCGACCGAGATGCACAACCGCACCGAGCTGCGCAACACGGTGGCGCTGGAGCTCGGCTACACGCCATCGATGACGCTGGACCCGGCGGACGGTGCCGCGTACACGCAGACGCTGCAGACCCAGGACCTGTTCGGCAACCTCGACTCGACGCGCCGCCAACTGCTCGACAAGACGGTCGACCAGATCGTCTCGGTCGGCGGCGAGCACGCGAAGGTCACGACGCTGCCGGTCGTCTACGCGATCGACGGCGACAAGGACAAGGGCGGCGGCATCGTCAAGAC
>DATCSE010000439.1:0-6124 GCA_036568605.1 Burkholderiaceae bacterium
GACTTCGACGAGTACCGGCGCTACTCGCGCCTGTTCAAGGCGGCGGTGCGCGAGATCGCGCCGCACGTCGAGGACCGCGGCATCGACGAGATCTACATCGACCTGACCGAGCTGCCCGGCGTGTTCGACGACCGCGGCGAGGCGATCGGCCGGCGCCTGAAGCAGGCCGTGCGCGACGCGACCGGCCTGAGCTGCTCGATCGGCATCACGCCGAACAAGCTGCTGTCCAAGCTCGCCTCCGAGCTCGACAAGCCCGACGGGCTCACGCTGCTGTCGCTCGACGACATCCCGGCGCGCATCTGGCCGCTGGCGGCGCGCAAGGTCAACGGCATCGGCCCCAAGGCGAGCGAGAAGCTCGCGTCGTTCGGCCTGCACACGGTCGGCGACATCGCCAAGGCCGAGCCGCAATGGCTGATCGAGCACTTCGGCCGCAGCTACGGCGCGTGGCTCCACGAGGCCTCGCACGGGCGCGACGAACGCGAGGTCGTGACCTTCAGCGAGCCGAAGTCGATCAGCCGCGAGACCACGTTCGAGCGCGACCTGCACGCGGTGCGCGACCGCGCCGAGCTCGGCGCGATCTTCACCGAGCTGTGCGTCGAGCTGGCCGGCGACCTGGTGCGCAAGGGCTACGCGAGCAAGACCATCGGCATCAAGCTGCGCTTCGACGACTTCCGCATCGTGACCCGCGACCTCACGCTGCCCGCGCACACGATGGACGCGCGCACGATACGCCGCGCCGCCGGCGAGTGCCTGAAGCGCGTGGACCTGACGCGGCGGCTGCGGCTGCTGGGCGTGCGCGCCGGGACGCTGGCGACGCTGGCGGAGCTGGTGGCGCCGCATCCGACGAGCGCCTATGAGCCCGCCGCACCGGCCGAACCGCTGCTCGCCCGCGAGCCGGCAGCACACGACAGCCTGCCGCTGTTCGAAGACGATCACGGCGACGGCCCTGCCTAGCCCGTGCAGTGCCCCGGCACAATCGCACCCATGCCCGGCACCGCCGACGACATCCGCTTCCCCTCGATCGACGGCCTGCGCGCCTTCGAGGCGGCGGCGCGGCTCGGCAGCTTCGAGCGCGCGGCCGACGAGCTCAGCATCACCGCCGGCGCGGTCGGCAAGCGCATCGCGACGCTCGAGGAGCTGGTCGGCGCGCCGCTGTTCACGCGCGGCGCGAAGACGCTGGCGCTGACCGCCACCGGCAAGGAGTACCTCGCGCAGGTCGACGCCGCGCTGAAGCTGCTCGCCGCGGTGCCGCTGCACCGGCGCGCCGCTCAGCGCACGCAGCGGTTGCGCCTGACCGCGCCGCCGACGTTCGCGCGCCAGATCCTCGTGCCGCAGCTCGAGCGCTTCACCGCGGCGCATCCGCAGATCGAGCTCGAGGTGCTGCTGTCGATCCCGTACCTGCACGGTCAGCGCGCGAGCAGCGGCAGCGAGACCGATCTCGAGGTGCGCCACGGCCGGCCCACCGAGTTCGGCGAGCTCGCCGACGGCAGCACGCTGCTGATGCACGACGTGGTGCTGCCGATGCTCGCACCCGGGCTGCTCGCCAGGCTGCCGCCGATGCGCGAGCCGGGCGACCTCGCGCATGCGCCGCTGCTGCGCACGCCGATCGAGCCGTGGGCGCCGTGGTTCGCCGCGGCCGGCCTCGCCTGGCCGGAGCCGGCGAGCGGCCCCAAGCTCGTCGACCTCGGGATGACGCTGGAGGCCGCGGTCAGCGGCCAGGGCGTCGCGCTCGCGCGGCCCAGCCTTGCGCGGCACTGGCTCGAAAGCGGCGCGCTGGTGCCGCTGTTCGCGGCGATCCGCATCGAGCCGGCCGCGCAGTACCGGCTGCTGCCGCACGCCGCGTCCGGCGCGGTGGCCGACTGCGCGCACTGGCTGGTCGAGGCGAGCCGGCGCTGGGCCGACGACGCGCTGGCGCTGGTTTCCGGCCCACGCTGAAAATCTTTCGGGGCGGGCGCGACGCCGCCGCCTTACGATCGCGCGGCCTTGCCCGCACCGGGCGACCCTGACGGAACTGGAGACACGTCCTGCATGAGCGCGATCACTTGCATCGAAGACCTGCGCGTCCTGGCTGAGAAGCGCGTGCCGCGCATGTTCTACGACTACGCCGATTCGGGCTCGTACACCGAAAGCACCTACCGCGCGAACGAGGCCGACTTCGCGAAGATCAAGCTGCGCCAGCGCGTCGCGGTCAACATGGAGAACCGCACGCTGCGCACGCGGATGGTCGGCCTCGACACCGCGATGCCGGTCGCGATCGCGCCGACCGGGCTGACCGGCATGCAGCACGCCGACGGCGAGATCCTCGGCGCGCTCGCCGCGCAGAAGTTCGGCATCCCGTTCACGCTGTCGACGATGAGCATCTGCTCGATCGAGGACATCGCGGCGGCGACGCGCTCGCCGTTCTGGTTCCAGCTCTACGTGATGAAGGACCGCGACTTCATCGAACGCCTGATAGACCGCGCAAAGGCGGCGAACTGCAGCGCGCTGATGCTGACGCTGGACCTGCAGATCCTCGGCCAGCGCCACAAGGACATCAAGAACGGCTTGTCCGCGCCGCCGAAGCCGACACTGAGGAACCTGCTGAACCTCGCGACCAAGCCGCGCTGGTGCCTGGGCATGCTGGGCACCAAGCGCCGCACGTTCGGCAACATCGTGGGCCATGCGAAGGGCGTGGGCGATCTGTCGTCGCTGAGCTCGTGGACCGCCGAGCAGTTCGACCCGGCGCTGAACTGGCGCGACGTCGAGTGGATCAAGAAGCGCTGGGGCGGCAAGCTGATCCTCAAAGGGATCATGGACGTGGAGGACGCGCGGCTGGCCGCCGACAGCGGCGCCGATGCGCTGATCGTCTCGAACCACGGCGGGCGCCAGCTCGACGGCGCGCCGTCGGCGATCGCGGCGCTGCCGGCGATCGCCGACGAGGTCGGCTCGCGCATCGAGGTCTGGATGGACGGCGGCATACGCTCCGGGCAGGACGTGCTGAAGGCCTGGGCGCTGGGCGCGCGCGGCACGCTGATCGGCCGGTCGTTCCTCTACGGCCTGGGCGCGATGGGCGAAGCCGGCGTCACGAAGGCGCTGGAGATCATCGCGAAGGAGCTCGAGATCACGATGGCGTTCTGCGGGCACACCGACCTGCGCAACGTCGACCGCAAGATCCTGCTGCCGGGCACCTATCCGAGCTGAGCGCTGCGGTTTCAAACTGGGTGTGGCGGACTGCGCCGGCGGCGTCTACAGTGAAGCGCAGCGAGAACCGTCGATCACCAGCGAGACCGCGCATGACGCTGCAGCAACTCCACGCGCTGAAGGTCTGGCACCGCCGGCACTGGCGCGATCACCCGGTCGAGAAGAACACCTGGGAGGGTGTGCTGACCGTGTGGCTGATGGGCTGGGTCGGCGCGCCGGCGGCGCTGCTGATCGGGGCGATGTGGGCCGAGCCGCTGTGCCTGGGCGCGCTGTTCCTGCCGGGGGCTTATGTCGCGCTGCGGATGCGGCTGCACCGCAGCGGGCGGCTGCGGTGCGACTGGATCACGGCGTTGCGCTGACAGCCGTGCGCTGATACCGCCGTCACTCGCGCTGCGCCCGCCGCCGTCCGCGCTGCGCCCCGACCGCCACCGTTCGCGCTACGCCCCGCCCGCCGCCGTTCGCGCTGAGCTTGTCGAAGCGCTTTGCGCGTACCCGACCAGGCTTCGACAAGCTCAGCCCGAACGGGGTTGACCCGATGGGGTACAGCGCGCGCCGCAGTCGCTCTTCAAAGCTGCCGCGACTCGAACGTGTTGCACTGATTCACATCCCCGCTCTGCACCCCGCGCTTGAACCACGCGACGCGCTGCGCGCTGCTGCCGTGCGTGAAACTCTCCGGAACGACCTCGCCGCGCGAGCGCCGCTGCAGCGTGTCGTCGCCGATCTGCGAGGCGGCGTTCAGCGCGGTGTCGATATCGCCCGGCTCCAGCCGCCAGCCGTTCTCCTTCTGCGACAGCGTGGCCCAGACGCCGGCGAAGCAGTCGGCCTGCAGCTCCAGCCGCACGCTCAGCGCGTTGGACTGCGCCTCGCTGCTGCGCTGGCGCATCGCATCGACCTTGTCGCTGATGCCCAGCAGGTTCTGCACATGGTGGCCCACCTCGTGGCCGATCACGTAGGCCTGCGCGAACTGGCCCGGCGCGCCCAGGCGCTGGCTCATCACGCGGAAGAAGCCCATGTCCAGGTAGACGATGCGGTCGCCGGGGCAGTAGAACGGCCCCATCGCGGCCTGGCCCAGGCCGCAGGCGGTCGGGTAACTGCCGCTGAACAGCCGCAGCTTCGGCGGCTGGTAGGTCTTGCCGGCCTGGCGGAACACATCGCCCCAGACCTGCTCGGTGCTGCGCAGCACCTGCGAGACGAACCTGGCCTCCGGATCGTTGGCAGGCGGCGCATGGCCAGGCGCCGGCTGCACATGCGGCTGCTGCACGGCCACCGGGCTGCCGCCGCCGCTCAAAGCCCCCAGCAGCGTCAGCGGGTTGATCCCGAAGATCCAGCCGGCGATCAACGCGATGGCGACCGTGCCCAGCCCGATGCTGCCGCCGCCGAAGCTGAAGCCACCGCCACCGCCCCCGCTAGAGCCGCGCACGTCTTCGACGTTCTCGCTCTCTTCCTGGCCATCCATTCGCATCGTCTTGCTCCTTGCGGCGTCTCGTGCGCCGGCTCGTGCATGTGGCAACGATGGTAGCGCCTCGGATACGCGCGACCGTGTCACCGCGTACAGTCCTTTCATGGACTACAACCCTGCAGCGATGCGCGCTCACGACAGCGCCGAGACCGATGCCACCGAAACCGCCGAATGGCGCGATGCGTTCGAATCGCTGCTCGCCCACGGCGGCAAGGCGCGTGCCCGCTACATGCTGGACGCGCTCGCCGAGATCGCACGCGGCCCCGCGGTCGGCTGGCAGCCGCGGCGCGGCACGCCGTACGTCAACACGATTCCGGTGGACGCGCAGCCGCCGTTCCCCGGCGATCTCGCGATCGAGGAAAAACTCGCGTCCATCATGCGCTGGAATGCGCTGGCGATGGTCGTGCGCGCGAACACCGCGCACGGCGAGCTCGGTGGACACATCGCGAGCTACGCGAGCGCGGCCGACCTGTTCGAGGCCGGCTTCCACCACTTCTTCCGCGGCGCCGATGCGCCGGGCGGTGCCGACCTCGTGTTCTACCAGCCGCACTCCGCGCCCGGCGTCTACGCACGCGCGTTCCTCGAGGGACGACTGAGCGAACGCGACCTCGAGCACTACCGGCAGGAGATCACCGCGCGCCGCCTCGGCGCTCAGGGCCTGTCGAGCTACCCGCACCCGTGGCTGATGCCGTCGTTCTGGCAGTTCCCGACGGGCTCGATGGGCATAGGCCCGATCAGCTCGATCTACCACGCGCGCTTCATGCGCTACCTGCAGCACCGCGGCCTGCTCGACGCCGCGGCGGGCAACGGCCAACGCGTCGGCGAGCGACGCGTATGGGGGGTGTTCGGCGACGGCGAGATGGACGAGCCCGAGAGCATGAGCGCGCTGACGCTCGCGGCGCGCGAGCGGCTCGACAACCTCGTCTGGATCGTCAACTGCAACCTGCAGCGGCTCGACGGCCCGGTGCGCGGCAATGGCCGCATCGTCGACGAGCTCGAGCAGCTCTTCACCGGCGCAGGCTGGAACGTGATCAAGCTGCTGTGGGGCTCCGATTGGGACGGCCTGTTCGCGCGCGATGCGAGCGGCGTGATCCCGCGGGTGTTCGCGAACACCGTCGACGGCCAGTTCCAGACCTTCGCCGCGAAGGACGGGCGCTACAACCGCGACCATTTCTTCGGCCAGGACCCCGAGCTCGCGCGCCTCGCGCAAGGCCTGACCGACGAGCAGATCGACCGTTTGAAGCGCGGCGGCCACGACCTCGTGAAGATCCACGCCGCCTACGCTGCCGCGGCCGCACACCGCGGCGCGCCCAGCGTGATCCTCGCGCAGACCAAGAAGGGCTACGGAATGGGCGCGGCCGGCCAGGGCCGGATGACGACGCACCAGCAGAAGAAGCTGGACACCGCAGCGCTGATCGAATTCCGCAACCGCTTCCAGCTGCCGCTCAGTGATGCGCAGGTCGAGGCGGTCGCGTTCTACAAGCC
>DATCSE010000440.1:0-3266 GCA_036568605.1 Burkholderiaceae bacterium
CGCGCTGGCTGGTGATGGATGCCGGCGCGATGACGCGGCTGCTCGATCGCCTCGAGAAGAAGGGCCTGTGCAAGCGGGTCCGTTCGACCGAGGACCGCCGTGTCGTGCAGGTCGAGCTGACGCCCGACGGCGAGGCCGCGATCGCCGGTGCGCCGCAGGTCCTGTGCGACGTGATGAACGCGCACCTGGCCGGTTTTTCGAAGAGCGAGTGGGTCGCGCTGAAGGGGTATCTGAGACGCATGGTCGAGGCCGGCGAAGCGATGCGCGAAGCCGACGGCGACAAGGCCTGAGCGGCACCGGATGCCGCGCGGGTAGGTGTCAACAAATCATTGCCTAAGCAAATGAAGCCAAGACAACTATATTTTCAAGGGGCGGGCTGCCCGGAGGTTCGCAAGGCATTCGAAGCGCCGATGGCCGAGCGTCGCACGACCGGCCGCGGCTCGATCTCGAGCCGTGCGCTGCAGAGCCTGCCGACGCTGACGACGATGATCCTGGCGGTCGCGTCGACCGTGGTGCTGGCGCTGGCCGGATGCGCCAGCAGCGCCGGCATCGCGACCACCGCGACGACCATCGCGCCGGCCCAGGCCGGGCTGGACACGCAGGCGGTGCAGGCGAGCACGCCCGAGCTCGCCGCCGACTGGTGGCACGGCTTCGGCGATGCCAAGCTGAACGAGTTGGTCGAGCGTGCGTTGGCCGGCAACCCGAACCTGAAGGTCGCGCAGGCCCGACTGGCGCGCGCGCAAGCCGCGGTCGGCACCGCGAAGTCGGCCGATGGCCCGCAGGTCACCGGCAAGGCCGACGTGACGCGCCAGCGCTTCAGCGAGAACTACATCTACCCGCCGCCGCTGGGCGGCTCGACCCGGACCCTGGGCGAGGCGCAGATCAACGCCTCGTGGGAGCTGGACTTCTTCGGCCGCAACCGCGCGGCGATCGAAGCCGCGGTCGGTGCCGAGCGCGCCGCGCAGGCCGATGTGCAGGCAGCCCGCGTGCTGCTCGCGAGCAACGTCGCGCGCACTTACGTGCAGCTGGCGCGGCTGGTCGAGCAGCGCGAGGTCGCGCAGCGTACGCTGAAGCAGCGCGAGGATCTGCTCGCGCTGATCAAGCAGCGCGTGCAGGGCGGCCTGGACACCAACGTCGAGCTGCGCCAGGGCGAAGGTTCGTTGCCCGAGACGCGCCAGCAGATCGAGCAGCTCGACGAGCAGATCGTGCTGACCCGCCATGCGCTGGCCGCGCTGACCGCGCAGCCGCCGAACGCCTACGAGGCGCTGACCCCGCCGCTGCAGGCGGTGCAAGCGGTCCCGCTGCCTGCCGCCGTGCCTGCCGACCTGCTCGGCCGCCGCGCCGACATCAGCGCCGCGCGCTGGCGCGTCGAGGCCGCGAACAGCGATGTGAAGGTCGCGAAGGCCGCGTTCTATCCGAACATCAACCTGACCGCGTTCGTCGGGTTGCAGAGCATCGGGCTGGACGAGCTGGTCAAGTCCGGCAGCCGGAACTACGGCATCGGCCCGGCGCTGACGCTGCCGATCTTCGACTCGGGCCGGTTGCGCTCGAACCTGCGCGGCAAGACGGCCGATGTCGACGCGGCGGTCGAGTCGTACAACGCCGCGGTGATCGACGCGGTGCATGACGTGGCCGACCAGATCAGCTCGATCCAGTCGATCGCACGCCAGCAGGTCGAACAGGAGCGCGCGCAGGCCAGCGCCGAATCGGCCTACGACCTCGCGACGCAGCGCTACAAGGCCGGCCTGGGCACCTACCTGACGGTGCTGAACGCCGAGACCAGCGTGCTGACGCAGCGCCGCCTGGCAGCCGACCTGAAGGCGCGTGCGCTGGACAGCCAGGTCGCGCTGATCCGCGCGCTGGGCGGCGGCTACCGCGAGACCGACAACGACACGCGCACCGCGCGCAGCGGCAACTGACGATCCGTCCGCCGACGAACAACCGACAACCGAATCCCGGAGCTCAACATGTCTGTCGAGAACGAGAAGACCCCGCAATCGCCACAAGCACAACAGCCCGCGGCCGCCGCGCCGCAAGCGAACGGCAATGGCGCGCGCAAGAAGGCGCTGACCGGCGTGGCCGCCGCGATCGCGGTCGCCGGCCTGGCCTATGGCGCCTACTGGGCGCTGGTGCTGAACCACTACGAGTCCACCGACAACGCCTACGTGCAAGGCAACGTCGTGCAGCTGACCCCGCAGGTCGGTGGCACCGTCGTCGCGATCAACGCCGACGACACCGACCACGTGAAGGCCGGCCAGCTGCTCGTGAAGCTCGACCCGGCCGACGCGCAGGTCGCGCTCGACCAGGCCGAGGCGCAGCTCGCGCAGACGGTGCGCGAGGTGCGCACGCTGTTCGCGAACAACAGCACGTTGAAGGCGCAGATCGCGCTGCGCGAGGCCGACCTCGCGCGCGCGCAAGCCGATCTCGCGAAGGCGCAGGACGACGTGAACCGGCGCTCGCCGCTGGTCACCACCGGCGCGGTCGGCAAGGAAGAATTCGATCACTCGATGGCGCAGCTCGCCGCCGCGAAGAGCAGCGTCGCGGCCGCCCAGTCGGCCGTGGTCGCCGCGCGCGAATCGCTGGCGTCGAACCAGACGCTGACCGATGGTGTCGCGGTCGACCAGCACCCGAACGTGATGCGTGCCGCGGCACGCGTGCGCGAGGCTTACCTCGCGCTCAAGCGCGGCGACCTGCTCGCGCCTGTCGACGGCTTCGTCGCGAAGCGCAGCGTGCAGCTCGGCCAGCGCGTCGCGGCCGGCGCGCCGCTGATGTCGGTGATCGCGCTGAACGACGTGTGGGTCGATGCGAACTTCAAGGAAAGCCAGCTGCGCAACCTGCGCATCGGCCAGCCGGTCGAGCTGGAGGCCGACGTGTACGGCAAGAAGGTCGAGTACCACGGCACCATCGAAGGGCTGGGTGCGGGCACCGGCGCGGCGTTCGCGCTGCTGCCGGCGCAGAACGCGACCGGCAACTGGATCAAGGTCGTGCAGCGCGTGCCGGTGCGCATCAAGCTCGATGCGAAGGAGCTCGCTGCGCACCCGCTGCGCGTGGGCCTGTCGATGGACGCGAAGGTCGACGTGCACGACACCAACGGCCGCATGCTGGCCGACGGCTCGAACCTCTCGCGCGTCGGCTCGACCAAGGTGTTCGACGAGATCAACAGCGCGGCCGACGTCGAAGTGCGCCGCATCATCGCCGAGAACGGCGGCGGCGGTCGCGTGACCGCGTCGGCCAAGGGCCAGCCGGCGAACGCGCCGGCGCAGGCC
>DATCSE010000441.1:0-5033 GCA_036568605.1 Burkholderiaceae bacterium
CTGCGCAACCAGCTCGGCCCCGACACGCTGGTCGCGAGCTCGGTCAACGGCGTCCCCGGCCTGTGGGTCGGCTTTTCGATCGACAAGGACCCGTACTGGCTGCAGACCGAGCTGAGCCGCATCGGGCCGATGTCGTGGAACACGCTGACGCTGTGGGTCTCGATCGCGCTGCTCGCGACCGTGCTCGGCTCGGCCGCGATCGCGCGGCTGATCAACCAGCCGCTGAAGGAGCTGTCGTTCGCGGCGAGCCGGATCCGCGAGGGCGAGTTCGATTCGCGCCTGGACGAGAACACGATGACCAGCGAGGTCCGCCAGGTCAACATCGGCTTCAACCGGATGGCGCGCGAGCTCGCGAAGGTCGAGCAGGACCGCGCGGTGATGCTCGCCGGCATCTCGCACGACCTGCGCACGCCGCTCGCGCGCCTGCGCCTCGAAGCCGAGATGAGCGTGCATGACGAAGAAGCCAAGCAGAACATGGCGCAGGACATCGACCAGCTCGACGCCATCATCGACAAGTTCATGGACTACGCGCGCCCCGGCGACAACAAGCTCGTGCCGGTGCACCTGTCCAGCGTGGTCGACCGCGAGATGGCGGCGTTCCGCGACACCAGCCAGATCCGCATCAGCTCGCGCGTCGCGATCGACACCAAGGTGATCGCCGACGAGACCGAGCTCGGCCGCGTGCTGCAGAACCTGTTCGAGAACGCCCGCCGCTACGGCCGCAGCACCGACACCGGCATCGCCCGCGTCGAGGTGACCTACGCGCGCACCGGGCCGTGGGTGATCCTGACCGTGCGCGACCACGGCCCGGGGACCGACCCGAAGAAGCTCGCACAGCTGACCACGCCGTTCTTCCGCGGCGACGCGGCGCGCACCGCGGCCACCGGCGCCGGGCTGGGGCTGGCGATCGTCGACAAGGCGATCCAGCGCATGGGCGGCACCTTCGAGCTCGCGAACGCGCCGGACAGCGGCCTGATGGCGCACATCCGGCTCAAGAAGGCGCCCTAGGATTTCCAACCACCCACGACAACAACGAACACGAACGACCATGTGGACTGACGCCCTGCTCGCCTACCTGCATTTCTTCGCGATCTTCGGGACGTTCTCGGCCCTCTCGGCCCAGCTGGTGATGTGCCGTCCCGGCATCCGCGGCGACGCGCTGCATCGCTTGCGCAAGATCGACGCGGTCTACGGCGGCCTCGCGGCGCTGCTGCTGGTCAGCGGCGTGCTGCGCCTGTTCTTCGGTGCGAAGGGCAGCGCGTTCTACCTGCACAACCCGGTGTTCCACGCGAAGGTCACGCTGTTCGTGGCTGTCGGGCTGCTGTCGATCGCGCCGACGATGCGCTTCGCGCGCTGGTCCAAGGCCGCGCTGCGCACGTCCGATGCCGCACCCGACGCTGCCGCGGTGGGCGCGGTGCGTCGGATGATCCACATCGAGCTGACGCTGCTGGCCGCGATCCCGCTGCTCGCCGCGTTGATGGCGCGCGGGATCTGACACGACTCGCCCGCCTCAGGGCGAGATCGTGTACGGCGCGGGCACCGGCGTCACCTTGCCGATGCCGGCGCTGGCGCTTACCTTGCTGCGCAGCGTCGCGACATCGGTGTCCGCGGTGTAGGCGTAATTCGCCGCCGGGCTCCAGGTCACACCGCCGATGAACGGCGCCGAGCCGCTGCTGCCGTTCTGCGCGTTGATCAGCGACTTGGCAACCGCGTTCAGGTCCACCGACGTGCCGTTCAGCCACGAGCCGACGTCGGTGAAGTACTGGGCCCACTTGTCGAAGTTCGCGCTGATCAGGTCCGTCGCCGCTGCGCCGGTGATGTCGAACGCGTTGCCTTCCGAGTAGACCTGCGAGTTGTAGCCCAGCCCGATGCCGTAGCCGAAGTCGTACTGTTGCGTGTAGCTGGTCTGCTTCGGTCCGGTGTAGAGGTTGTTCAGCACGTGAACCTGGCCGTTGCGCACGCGCGGCATGCGCTGGTTCACCCACTTGATGGCGTTGTGGTGGAACGTGATGCGGTAGCTGCCGTCGTTGCTGTCGGTCGCGCCGATCAGCATCGCCTTGTGGTGGTTGTAGAAGCGCGAGTACGAGACCGTCACGTAGTCCGAGCCGGTCTTGATGTCGAGCAGGCCGTCGTAGTACTTGTAGCGCGACTTGTCGGTCTGCGCGCCTTGCAGGTCGGGGCCGTCGGTGAACTCGCAGTGGTCGACCCAGACGCGCGTGCTGCTCACCAGCGTCATGCCGTCGGGCTCGGCGTTCCAGGCGCAGTAGTCCTTGTCGGTGATGCCCGAATCGCACGACTCGAACGATGGCCAGAAGTCGGTGGCCGGCACGAAACGCAGGTTGCGCACGATGATGTTGCTCTGGCCGCTGACCATCAGCCAGCCCGAATAGAACTCGGGCAGCGCGCCGTCGTCCGCCGGGATGCCGACGATGGAGACATTCCCGCGCTCGACCTTGACTTGCGTCACCGCCTGCTGGCACGGTTGGTCGGTCTTGCCGGCGCACAGCGGCTCGGTGCCGGCCTCGTATTCGGCCTGGCCCAGCGTGACGCCGCTGTCGTTGACGTTCGCATCGATGCGGCCCTTCACGAAGATGACGACCGGGTAGTTCTTCCAGCCGCCGGTCACCCCGTTGTGCACTTCCCAGGTCGACCAGTTGGGCGCGCCGGTGCGCGTGTCGTCGTTGGCGGAGCCGCTCTTCTTCGAGCGGTACAGGCAGTCGCGCAGCAGCTTCATGCTGGTCGCGGTGCAGGTCACCGGCGCATTGCCGCCTATCGTCGCGAAGCCGCCGGTCGGCTTGCCGGCGCTGGAGGCGGTGGCCCAGCCGATCAGGCCGTCGTCGGCCACGCTGGTGCTCGAGGTGGTGGTGGTTGTCGTGGTCGTCGTGGTCGCCCCGCTGCCGCTCGATGTCGTCGTGGTGCCTCCGCCACTCGACGTCGTGGCACCACCGCTCGTGTCGATGGCTGTGGTGGTGGTGGTGGTTGATGCCCCCGTGGTGTCGGCATTGCCGCCGTTCCCGCCTCCGCACGCGACCAGCAGCACCACCGTCACGACCAGCCCCATGGGCCCCCAACGCCCCGGTTGAATCATTTGTTCCGCTCCGTTCTATTTGTTGCGCGAGAAAAAACCCACGGCTCGGGAGCATGCCGCGTGCCCGGCGCCGGCAAGGCGAATGTCAGTCCGGACTTCGCTTGCGGACGCGGTCGCGACCGATGGAGCGTGCGCGATCCGCGGCCTGGTCCCGAGGACGGGCCGACCACATTGGTCATACGTTGACAAAACCGGGCGTCAGCCTTCCCCGACGGCGTCACGCGACCGGCGGCTTGCTCGCCCTCGCCTTGGTCGCCTCGAGCAGCGGCCCGACGATGTCCAGCGGCAGCGGAAACACGATGGTCGAGTTCTTGTCGGCCGCGATCACGGTCAGCGTCTCGAGGTAGCGCAGCTGCAGCGCCTGCGGATGCCGACCCAGCACCTCGGCCGCCTCGGCCAGCTTCTGCGAAGCCTGCAGTTCGCCTTCGGCATGGATCACCTTGGCGCGCCGCTCGCGCTCGGCCTCGGCCTGGCGCGCGATCGCACGGACCATGGTCTCGTTCAGGTCCACATGCTTGATCTCGACGTTCGTGACCTTGATGCCCCAGGCATCGGTCTGCGCATCGAGGATCTTCTGGATGTCCAGGTTCAGGCGTTCGCGCTCGGCCAGCATGTCGTCGAGGTCGTGCTTGCCCAGCACCGCGCGCAGCGTGGTCTGCGCGAGCTGGCTGGTCGCGGTCAGGAAGTTCTCGACCTGGATGATCGCGCGCTCCGCATCGACGACGCGGAAGTACAGCACCGCGTTGACCTTGACCGAGACGTTGTCGTGCGAGATCACGTCCTGGCTCGGAATGTCCATCACGACCACGCGCAAGCCCACCCGCACCATCTGCTGGATGCCCGGGATCAGGATCACGAGCCCCGGCCCCTTGACGCGCCAGAAGCGACCGAGCTGGAACACGACGCCGCGTTCGTATTCGCGCAGCACTCGCAGCGAGCTTGCGGCCAGCAACAGCACGAGCAGCAGGATGAAGGCGATCGGGATCGACGCGAACCACATGTTGGAACTCCTTCTTGCTTCTTCTTCGGGCTCTTCTTCAAGTGGCGCTGCTGACATCCAGCACCAGGCCACGCACGCCGGTCACGCGTACCGCATCGCCGCGGCGCAGCTCGCCGGCAGCGTGCACGCGCCAGCGCTCGCCGGCGACTTCGGCCCAGCCGTCGGAACCGTCGGCCTCGAGGACGACACCGGCCACACCGACCAGCGCCGTGCTGCCGCTGACGACGCGGCGCCGCCGTGCGCGTGCGGCCATCGTGCCGACGCCGGCGACGAACAGCAGCGACATCGCGACCAGCGTCGCGACCAGTCCGCGCGATACGCCGATGCCGACGCTGCCCTCGGTGTCGAACAGCAGGATCGTGCCGAACGCGAGCGCGGCGGCCCCGCCGGCGCCGAGCACGCCGTGGCTGGGCACGAACACCTCTGCGCCGAGGAACACAAGGCCGAGCAGCACCAGCGCGAGCCCGACGCCGTTGGTCGGCAGCATCTGCATCCCGAACAAGCCCAGCAGCAGGCACACCGCACCGATCACCCCGGGCGCGATCATCCCGGGGCTCGCGAACTCGAACAGCAAGCCGTAGAAGCCGACCATCAACAGCAGCAGTGCGACATCGGGCGAGCCGATGGTGGCGAGCACGCGGTTGCGCCAATCGGGCTCGATCGCGACGAAGGCCGAGCCGGCCACGCGCAGCACGACGCTGCGGCCCGGCACCGCCACCTTGCGGCCGTCGATCGCCCGCAGCAGCGCGGCGACATCGGGCACGACGACATCGACCACATGCTGCGCGAGCGCGTCGTCGGCCGGCAGGCTGACCGCCTCGCGCACCGCACGCTCGGCCCAATCGGCATTGCGCTCGCGCAAGCGCGCAAGGCCGCGGATGTACGCGACCGCATCGCCGATGCGCTTGGCCGTCATCGCATCGCCCGAGGCCGGCGGGCTGCCGC